>CAYLQG010000148.1:0-2504 GCA_964385705.1 uncultured Gammaproteobacteria bacterium | reverse complement strand
CCCCTCGGACTACTGTTTTCCCCCGCACCATAATGCGGCCAGCTGTGAATGTGTATTGTTCTCGAATTTGCGATTGAAGATCCCATCCTGCTCCAGTCACAGATGGGAGAATATATTTAGAACAGACGTCCTGTTCGGATAAATTCTTCATTGATCGAATTATACTCCTGCCAATACTTTTGGTCGATGTTGATGGGCTTAAATCAGTTTTTGCTCTTTAAGACTAGCATAAGCTAATTTCGTGATAATGATATGATCCAAAATATGAATGTCCAATAGATTTCCTGAGTCCACTAGTTTTTTGGTAATGAGGAGGTCTTCATGAGAGGGTTTCAGGTCTCCCGAAGGATGATTATGGACGAGGATGATGCTTGCAGCCAGATTCCGGATGGCGGGCTCGAAGACTTCGCGCGGGTGGACGAGGCTTGCATTTAACGTACCGATGGAAATAATTTCTCGTGTAATTTCCTGATTTCTCGTGTCCAGATATATAGCGATAAAATGCTCTTTTTTAAGTGACCGGATGTCTTTAAGCGAATCAAACACGGCTTGTGGGGAAACCGCTTCAAGAGGTTGCGTGTCTTTCAATAATCGCCTTCCTAATTCCATGCAAGCAATAATTTCAACAGCCTTCACATTTCCTAAGCCTTTAATTTTCTTGAGATCATCAATAGTAATTTGCTTGATTTTCTCTGTCCCGAATAATTTTAATATTTGATTGGATAATTCGATGACGTTTTTCCCTTTGATACCGGTCCGAAGAAGGATGGCGAGGAGTTCCGTTGTCGTTAACTTATTCGGTCCATATTTCAACAGTTTTTCCCGAGGTCTATCTACGCGTGGCAGGTCTTTTATTTTCATGTACTCAAATACTGCACGTTAGGAAGGAGAAAATATATGAGCTATCGAACAATTACCCCCCTGCCTACGGGAGACAAAGCACCGGCTTCGGCAGGCAGGCTCACGCTTGAAATACGATTTTAATGGGATTTTGAATAAGTGAACGAGGATTTTACTTTATCGATCGGCCCTGACTATATATCCCGGATTGTTTAATTGATCTCTTCTCTCATCAATGAGGTCTCGTATCCTCTGCGCTTCTTCTTCAGATATTGCGACCTTACTAAACCGGAGCGCCGGGAATACGGTGTTCTCATCGACGTCAACCGTCATATATTGTGTATCCAGAAATTTCATAATCGGTCGGTTATCTAAATCGTCGGCGTTTTC
Organism: uncultured Gammaproteobacteria bacterium; assembly: GCA_964385705.1. Taxonomy (GTDB): domain Bacteria; phylum Patescibacteriota; class Microgenomatia; order UBA10105; family UBA927; genus DATKGN01. The sequence continues at coordinate 1,274 of CAYLQG010000148.1, read as the reverse complement.
ACCCCCGATATAACGAAATGCTTTTCTGAATCCTCTGATCACCTGGCGCACATTTATTTTAAATCCGCTCGACATAGCGGTATCAGGTTCGCACTTCACACCCTCATCAGAAAATCTTATCGTTGTATACTCCGCATCATTATGGAGGGAGGCTGCCGGCATACTAGCCTCACGGGAAATGTTATCAAGCGTACGGTTAATTTCCGGTTCGCCTAATAATGCTTCCAACTCGATTCCTTTAGCAGCTAAAACAGATGGCAACCCGGTAAGATCACAAAATTCCGGAAAAGACGTAATCAATTCCTCTTCGTATTTACTACGCGCATCAAATCCTTGGGTAATATTCATACTGTTATCATATCACCATTAGATTAGGCCGTCACTACGGGATATACTCTCCTAACGCTCGAAATAATAGAAATCGTAATCCGTAATCGGTAATTGGTAATCCAAAATGAGAAACGTAGAAAACCGGTATCAAAATTGTTTAAACCTGTGCTATTTGGTATACTCAACATACAAAGACCCTGATTCCGAATTGTCACCGTATGGTGTGCGTTCCAAGCTTACGTTTGGATAGGACTCAGGGTCGATCTATTTAAAGAGTCAAACATCCTCTATTCGTTTTAATTTCCTGAGTATTTCCAGATATTTTTTATCTTTACCGGAATAACGTGCGAAAATTGCTCCCGCTACCATATCCGCAAGCTGAATCAGGGTATTTTGCCGTGAATCAACAAATTTTAAATCAGAAAATATCTTCTTCCGTTTATTGTCTAATTGAGAGCTTAAATAGACGCGCAGTTGATTTCGAAGTCCTTTCTCACCGCGTTTATCAAATTTTAACTTTGCATTTTTAATGGAGCCCCCGTTATGTTTGAGAACCTGCATGATGACGTAGTTATAGAAGTTTTCTTTATAGTTTTTAAGTCTCGTGCTGTAAATGTCTTTTTTATTGACAGCGATGGCACGAACTCTGAAATGAAAAGGCGCAGTCGTTCCAAAAAATGAATCTTTAAATTTTCTATCCGTTTTGTTGAACTTAAATTCGTACTGATCGGATACCTTTAGGGCTCTCCGCAACTCTTTTATCGCAAGTGATGTTCTTTCTGCTTCGAGAGGATCATCAAATAGGACGAGCGAGATGACAAAAACGGAGCTGGAGCCTTGTTGCGTTTTAAAACCCGGATCACCTGGTCATCTATAAACACCAACATATCGCTTTATCGTACAACTGTAATTGTTCGAATTATGTACTGTACTTCCTATTTATG
>CAYLQG010000147.1:0-2517 GCA_964385705.1 uncultured Gammaproteobacteria bacterium | reverse complement strand
CACGGAGAGCCGGAAGAAACTAATGGGGGATATGGATGGGCCAAACGCATGGGAGAAAAATTAGGACAATACTACGCCGCGCAGTATGGAATGAAAATTGGGATTGTCCGTCCATATAATGCCTATGGTCCACGGGATCATTTTGCTAATCCCAATGGTCACGTGATTCCCGCTCTGATTCGCCGAATTTATTCAGGAGAAAACCCTTTGCAAGTCTGGGGATCGGGGAAACAAAGTCGAGCTTTTCTGTACGTAGAAGATTTAGCAGCCGGGATGGTTACTGCCATTGAAAAATATCCTACTCCCGATCCGATTAATTTAGGAACCGATGAAGAAGTGACCATAAAACAACTGGTGAAACAATTGATAGCATTATCACAAAAAAAGACGGTCTTTGAATTTGATACCTCAAAACCCGATGGGAGTCCCCGGAGAAAAAGTGATCAGACAAAAGCGTTACAAACTATTGGATTTTCCCCGAAAGTTTCTTTTTCAGAAGGGTTGAAAAAGACAGTGGCCTGGTACGAGTCAAATATTCTTCATCCAAAACTCTCTCCATAGTAATCGGATAAATTCAATTCCGGTCGGTACAGCATATGATGTACTGTTTCCTCCAATTCTATTTCCTTCGCGGGTCGGAATTTCGGAGATAACTTTCTTCATCTTTAACGTACGAATAGTCATCTGAAATTCAATGGCAAACCCTCGGGCATCAAGATGAAGTTGCTGAAATAGTTCTTTCCGGATCGCTCGATAGCCATTAATGGAATCAGATACCTGTCCATGCCAGAGCAGATTTACTAGCAACGTAAATGTTTGGTTGGCCCAAGCTCGAGGTTTGATCCGTTGATCATCTTCTTCATTCCGTGATCCCTTCATGAATCGTGATCCAATTGCTAGATCAGCACCATTCTCCAGTAGCTCTACCAGTTTGGGGATATCGCTGGGATCTTCGTTGCCATCCGGACTGAAAAAAACCAGATATTTTCCTTTGGCGCGGGCAACACCTAAACCAAAAGCAGCTCCTCTTCCTGGCGTTTTTTGTTGGAGAACGGGTATGTTATGCTTATGAAAATATTCGACCGTCCCATCCGTGGAGTTGTAATCAACCGCAAAACATTCCCGAACCAACTGTTTCGGAATTTTCGGAATAACGGCTTTGACGCCATTAATCTCGTTTCTGGTTAGTATAATAATTGAGGTATCGGAAACGGATTGACGAACTTTCATGAAATTTCTCTATTTTTTATTTGCATTATTACCATTAGCAGTAGTATTGGTTTTTTCCATCGTTGTCAATTACCAGAATGGGTATTACTACAGCTGGGAAGTGAGTCAATATTTAGTAAATTATCTAGATGATAAACCCGTTATCGATAAATTATTTGATTCCCGAGCCAATGATTTAGTGTACCGACCCAGAGAATTGGGAAATGTCTTTAACATGATTGATGCCTACGCTATTCTTTGGAGTATAGAACTAGGAGCACCCCATTTTTTATCAATCATGCATTATCTTTCCATGTTCAGTATTGCTATGTTTCCTTTGTTGCTGCTTCTACGCCAAAAAACCTTTCGGAAGACTTCGATGGTACTGGCGATGTTGTTGGGAATTCTATTTTTAACCTCACCAGCGCCTTTTTTTACGGGATATTATGATCGGGCTTCTAAAGCTGTCGTGGGGGCGTTTGCCTGTCTCTATGCTCTATTGATCGACGCGGCTCTAAAACGAAAGACCAAGCACGGAAAAATTTTGTTCGGTATCGGTATCCTGGGAATGTCGTTTGCTTTAGGAATTACGGATGAGACTGGTATTGTGGTGTCTGGCTTATTCGCTGCATATCTGTCTGCTGTCTGGATCACAAATTTCAAAAATAAAACCTTTCAACTATTGTTCGGAGCCGCTGCATTAGGGTTGATCGGAATACAGTTGTATCGAATGTTTATTAGTCCAGCAATTCATACGTTTGTAGAAGGTGCTCCACCAATACCGTGGGGGACAGTGCAACTCACCGGCAACTACACCACCCTACTCAGTAGTGGTAGCTCGGTTCTTTCGGTCTACGTAACAGATCTCCATAAAGGAATTCCTTTCCTGTTGTTACCCGTGCTGTTGCTGGTGGTAGGGTACGGACTGACACTATCGTTTTTAGAAACGTTCGTGTTTCGCAGGCCAGTTACTCTACTCAAAAAAACTGTACTATCCCTCTGCGTAACTTGTTTCGTCGTTGGAGGAGTATGGGTTGGGTTATCGGGTGCGTTGGGAGAAATGGGTGTGGTCTTTAATGGATTATCATTTGTGTTTAATTTAATCGTGTATTACCCGTTACCATTTGTCGCAATGTGGTTTATTTGTCTTTCACTGTTTGTGCTCTACAGTGTGCAAAAAAACGCTAAACTGCAATATATATTCTTGATGGTGTTACCGGTGTTAGTTATTTTCAATATTGCCAGTTTATCCGGGTATGAAACAACTTTAAAAAGTAGTGATTTTATCGGCAGATTTTTTGGACAAAC
>CAYLQG010000146.1:0-2528 GCA_964385705.1 uncultured Gammaproteobacteria bacterium | reverse complement strand
GTATACACGCGGATCGACCACATTGTACTTGGAACGAGGTTAACCTCAACAAACGAGATTCTCGCCCAAATCCATGCGTCGGACCCCTCGCGCGACATTCTTATCCGGCACGGAGATCATTCAAATGAACTTATCCATTACGATGCGTTTGGAAATGAGACCGGCCGCGAAACACTTCCGAATACGAAAGCGGTGAATGACATGATGGATTACTATCGCGGTCAGAACACGCGGTCGCTCACCCAGGTGTATGAGTACGGTGCGCATTACGGCGTTGATGCGCTGACGAGTGCAAATGAAGGATTTACGATTGTGGTCGGCACGGACACGACGATGACGACATTTTTGCAGGAGGTCGGTCGTGACCGCGGAACCAGCGGGACGTATTCGAAATTTGACGTTGTAGGACTCGGCATTGATCCCGCTCAGTTTAACGTCGGTGGAACAATCAGTGAACAGATTACCGCCGCATCGAACTTTTTCGCCGCGAATGAAAAGACATTTGTCGATCAGAATGAGCTTACGGCTGTGAAACGGATTGCGCAGAATTTCGGCGCTGATGTCCTTGCGGACATGAGATCCGCGGCTTTGGCAGCGGTGGAAAAGAGTGGGGGAAGCGCAAAAGCGATTGCCGGTATTAATAGTATGTTTGACAGCGCGGAGAGCGCGATGCGCGATACGTCTGAGCTTGATCCCAACATTGGGTCCGGCGAGATTAAGGCAAGTACGGATATTCTCGATACCGTGAACCGGGTTCAGCAGCAACTCCTCAGGATTCCGTTTATGGATGGATTTGGCGCTTTGCCGGAAGCTGCACAGGCTACATACTATAACAGAGTAGATACAAGTACATCACAATATACACTTGCCGATTTACAACCGCCGGCCGATCCGAGTACGGTGAAGCCGCTCAATAACGTCAAGACTCTTGATGAATTCCTTGAGACCGTTGCGGCTGTGACTGATAAAGATACGCTGAATATGCTTGTCCCCCGCGGCGGGGCGCCGAAAGTTGCCGACCAGGTCGGTGCGGCAGGAGTGACAAACGGGATAACGGATGACCTCAATACGGTGAATGCAGCAAATGCTGGGACAACACCTCCCAATAGCGGACTCAAGCTTCCCGATATTGACACACAAGCCGGGCGCGACAGTGTAAAGCCGCTTGCGGATGCAGCCCTTGATAAGGTTACACGGCCGGCAACCGCAGGAAATGTCGCGGCGACCGACCGGGTTGCACTCATCGGCGGATATCTTGGCCAACAGACGGCCGTGCAGATTGCGCAAACAACGCTTCAGAATGCGCTGACTGCTGCAAACGCGATACCGGCAACGAAGATATTTACCCTGGCACCTGATTCCACACTCACGCCGACACTCATCGGTGGCGCACAGGGGAATCTTCTGCCCGGTGATATTGTTTCCGGAAAATCGACGACAACGGCGACGCCCCACCAAATCTCAGTTGATACAAATACCCGGGTGATAATTCTCAACACTGATAAGGTCACGGTGAAAGGTGTCGTTGAGATCCATCAGGTAGATCTGACACAGTTTGCAGCGGATGTAGGAGGGTATGTTATAGTTCCGAGCGCCGCATCAGGCATTGACGACGGGGTGTTCGTGGCTCCGACAAATGCCGGTGACGTCTCGGTATCCCGCGATATCTCTCATTATCCCGACTATACGTATGCGCAGACTCAGCTTGCGGCAGCCGAACAACAGGCGCAGGCAGTGCAGAGCGATACGAAATACGAAGTCGCCCTCCTTACCGACGTGCGGTATCGCTTATCCAAAACCATCAATAATGGTACCGGGATAACCACGGCGGATATCGGTAACGTGCAGGAGGGGATTGACGCCATGCAGGCGTATTTCAATTATGAAACGTCGGTTATTAATTTCCTCCGGACGAATACAGGAAAGACGCTTGCCGATGCCAATGCCGACCCGGATATCACAATATCCCGTAATGAGGTGATCGCAAAACTGGGAGCCCTCATCGACACAAACGCTGCAAAATTCGGTAGTAATGCTATCCCAACAATCACCGGATATCTGGATGCGTTAATCACTGACGTGGTTCGCGGATTGAATAATACGGTGCAAGCCGCAGGGCCTGTATTAACTCCAGCAGAACAAGTACTTGTCCAGAGCACCTTAACGTCACTTCGCGCATCGATGGCGGCAGGGCAAAGCGCAGTACAGGCTATTAATACCGCAGGCGGCTATGTGGCTGTGTATAAAACGCTTCGTGCGGTACGAGCTAGCGGAGTTGCAGCCGATATCAATTTGGTCATGAGTATTCTCGAGTCTGATGCAGCCAGTCGTCTCGAAAGTAGAATACACAAAAAGATTGTCACCAATTCACCGGAAGGGAAAGCGATGATTCAACGCCTCATTGAGTTTGAATTGGAGGCCGTGACTCAGCTTACCCAGCCGCCGGCACCAGCAGCCGCACGCGGGCCGGGATTTTTCTCAAAGATCAGAACAACGTTGAGTAATCTCTGGCACAAGATTTCAGCCAG
>CAYLQG010000145.1:0-2538 GCA_964385705.1 uncultured Gammaproteobacteria bacterium | reverse complement strand
CACAGATTACGGTTGGAGAGAAGTGACACCTGAGGAAGCACAGGCGCTTGCAAATCAGGGATATACCGTTGTCGGTGCGCAAAAACGGGCCGGATCTACGGGCCACGTCGTCATCGGGGTTCCGGGTCAACTTGTACTTGCCAAAGACGGGAAACTCCACCCGAATGTCGCCAATGTCGGTCAGTACGTCTCCTACAAAGTAAGCGATTATAACGCATTTGAACATGATGCACCGATTAAATATTTTGTAAACAAAGGAACGTATGATCTCGTGCCTCCTGGGGCAAGCACGCAGGCGATACTACCGATCGGATTTGTAGCTAATCTCGTCGCTGCCATCCCGGAACTCCGTAAGAAGGCCGGTCAATATATACGCGGCATGCTTGACGTATTTCAGCCAGCCAATATCGTCGTAGACGGTCAAGAGACGCCTCAAGTAAGGCTTCAGGACAGGCTGACGGTGGCCTCTGACGGCATTCGCACGCTTTGGGCCTTATCACAGAGTGGCGCCGGGGCTCAAAATGCTCTTCAAAGGATAGCTTCTTACTTTACGATTGCCCGGCAAAGCGCAGGGATCATCCTCCGGGCCGTACCAGCTGTAGAAACGGTTGTTGTTGCCAATCAGTCTTCAGCGCCGAAAAGCCGCACTTGGTTGGGTCAAAAAATTGGGATGTGGCAGCGGTATTACGGAGTATACGAGTATGCCAACTGGCGGCATCAGGAGATTGAACGATATAAGGTGTTAAAAATTACGGAAGATTCTCCGGAGTGGGCAACCGACATGTTTGGGTACAAGATTGAAGAACCCGAACACACATACAATATCGCAGCTGAATTTGTCCGGTATTGGTGGCATACGCTCTGGGAAGCTGATGGACTTATTCGGGATACAATTTCGATGCTACCACAGACTATCGGGACGAAGTGGGACGCTATCCGTTTGTCCATTGCGTTGCGATTAGGAGTCAAGCAATCGAAAACAAAGGTTCTCTCAACAATGCAGCCCGTAACAGAAATGATTCCCTCTGAAGTGGAAGCAGTATCTGAAAGTTTAATTAATGCAGCAGCCGTCGCCACGCCCACAGACGGTTGTACAAACTGCTCCATATTTGCCCATACGCTCAACGACCTTCTTAAAAAAGCTTTAGCAGGTGATGCGAACGCACTGAAGAGTGCGCAAACGTTAGTAGCAAAACATACAAATGCGGCAAATAGAATTATCGTTGATGCGGCAGACGCTGAGACTGAAACTACTGTCGGATTGTTGACGGGAACTCCCCAGGAGTGGCTGCAATCGATGAGTGTGATTAATCAGGCGATTGCCACGTTACAGAGGGAGACGCCAAAACAGCCCGAGAACGCTCAAAGTGCATTAGCAAAGCTTCAACAGAATCTCATTGTGCTTGCCGGAAATATCCAGCACATATTACAGCTTACAAAATCTTCAACTTCAGCCTCCTCAACCATATTTAGCGGTAGCGGGTTTCAAGACTTGATACAACGGGCCCTTGATGGAGATGTTACAGCTTACCCGCAGTTGCGTAGTACATTCGGGAGTATAGATCAAAGTATTTTCGATGTAATCCCTCACGGAGTTTCGTCTCCCAGCGACGCGGCTTCACAATCCGTATTATCAAAACGGATTGATGGAACGGTTGCACAGTGGAATACTGCACGAGATGAATTGGCTCAATTACTTGATGTGGTAAATACTGAACAGGATGATTCTGAGGGCGTAAAAAGAATACTTCTGAATAAGCTGTATAGAGACTTACAGCGTTTAGATTTACGGATTCAAAACATGCTTGACGGGATAGAGAGCAGCAATGCATCAATAACCGATGAATTGGTCGGTCAGCAGAATCCGGAATCATATGCTATCCGATTAATAGATGCAGTAGCCGGCTACGTGTTAGATAAAAACGCCGGGGAATTGCTTGAAATACAACGCGTCCTTCACGAATTCAATTCGCCCTCCTTCAAGCTCCTTAAAGGAGGGGTAACATCTGATAACTCCGGATTGTTCGGAACGTCAGAACAATGGATAAATGCGTATAACACGTTGATTGAATTAGAGGCCGACCTTGCGGAAGTCGCGCCTCAATCATCGACATATCAGGCAATCCATGATGATATTTTCAAACAAATTGATACGATACAAAATCGAATAAACGAATCCTTTGTATTTGATAATGGCAAAATTAATGATGAAATAGTTGCGTTAGGGATTGATATTCAAACACTGCGGAATGATCTTATAAAATCTGCGCTTGAGAGAGGATATTCTCAATCTCAAGCTGAAAATTTAGCCGAGCGGATCGTATTTGTCAAGGGTACTGAGGGTGTTAGTAATTCCGTTTACTCAAATACCTGGTCCTGGGTGCCCCAGTTGATAAAGAATTTGTGGGTAGGATATGGATTTGATGCGGATATCTCCTCTTATAATAATTTTATCATTTCCGCGGGCATTAGATCATTAGGCGGACAACGGATTTTCATACACGCTGATGTCAACGGGCTTATAAATGGACTGGACAC
>CAYLQG010000144.1:0-2550 GCA_964385705.1 uncultured Gammaproteobacteria bacterium | reverse complement strand
GCACGGGAAAAGTCCGTGACCAATCCGACGTTTGCCGGAAAGGTCATCTCGGCCTTACGGGCGGGATATGGGGGGCATAAGGAGCCGAAATAGCATGGTCGACATTCATTCATATCCGGATGCAGCAACCGCGACACACGAGGCGTCGGAAGCGCTTGGTCGGGTGTTAACCGAGAACAAAAATAAACCGGTTCTTCTCCTCGTTTCCGGCGGTTCATCACTCAACCTCCTTCATTCCATTCCCATGGATGTATTTGATCGGCATGTCGCGATGGCGGTTCTTGACGAGCGGTTTTCCAAAGATTCCGGTATCAACAATTTCCTGCGGCTTTCCCAGACGGATTTTTATAAAGAAGCAATGAAGCGGGGCGTGACAGTATTTGAAAGTGTTCCCAAAGATAACGAGGCTATAGAAGAATTAGCCAAACGCTTTGAAGATTTTCTCAAAGCATGGAAGATGGCCCATACGGACGGGGTTATCGTCGCGCTTCAGGGGATAGGTCCGGACGGGCATACTGCGGGTATTATGCCGTACGCTGATGATAAGCGGACATTCCAGTTTTACTTTGACGACAGTGAAGTCTGGGCTCTCGGATATGATGCGGGCACGCGAAGTACCTATCCGCTTCGGGTGACGGTCAGTCTGCCATTCCTCCGGAAAGTGACCACGTCTATTGTCTATGCGGTGGGTGTGGAGAAAAAGGAAGCACTTGTAGCGGCTCTTGCCCCCGAAGGCGAATTGCACAAGACCCCGGCGAGAATTATCAACGAGATGCCACACTGCCTCTTGTACACCGATCAAAGTGTTGGTACTCTAAAATAAGTTACTTGTTAATTTGTTGTATTGTTGATTTGTTAACTTATGACGATTTACATCGGAGCCGATCACCGGGGGTTTCACCTTAAAGAAAAGTTGACGGTTTGGCTTCGGGAGCAGGGTCACGACGTCATCGATTGCGGCAATCTTCAGTACGATGTCGATGATGATTTTCCTGACTATTCGTTTGCGGTTGCCGATAAGGTGATGGTTGATTCCGGAAGCCGTGGTATTGTCATTTGCGGCTCGGGTGGCGGGGTAACGATCGCGGCAAATAAGGTCAAGGGAATCCGCTGTGCCACAGCCGTACATGTAGCGGATGTGAAGCACAATCGGCAAAATAATGATATGAACGTGATTGCCCTGTCAAGTGATTTTACTGATTTTGACGAAGCTAAAGAGCTTCTGACTGCATTTGTGAAAACGGATTTTGAAGCAGAGGATCGATGTGTACGAAGATTGAATAAAATAGCACAGAGAGATAAATAAAATAGGGCTATTGTCATTCTCGCAAAGGCGGGAATCCGTTTTGGTATTTATTGAAGAAACAGATCTTCGGGTCCTTCGGCTCGAGGATGACAAAAAAATCTATGATCGATGTAATCCCGGGAATTTTAGAAAAAGAGTGGGCCGGCGTTGAAGAGCGATTGTTGCTTGTGGCTCCACACGTTGAGTGGGTGCAGATTGACGTTGCCGATAATACACTTGTCCAAAATACGACCCTCCTTGATTTCTCCAAGTTTGCGACACCGGGGCTGGCGCGGGAACTTTCTCACCTGTGTTTCGAGGCGCATCTTATGGTCGTTAATCCCGAAAAATATCTCAAGACCCTCGTTGATAACGGATTTAAACGGATTATTGCGCATGTTGAAGCACACGACCCCAGAGTATTCTTCGATCAGGCGCAGTATGAACATGTCGAGGTTGGTATTGCTATAGACGGGGCTACCGAGCTTGAGATGGCCGAACCGTTTCTCGATCAGGTCGATACGGTTCTCGTGATGACCATTGAGGCGGGTTTCAGTGGACAACCCTTTATGGAGGAGACGGTCGAAAAAGTAAGACGGATTCACGAACATTATCCTGATTTGCCGATTGAAGTCGACGGCGGGATCAATAGTAAAACGGCAAGACTTGCCATTGACGCCGGCGCTACAAGGTTGGTGTCCACCTCATTTATCTACAATAACCCCGATGGAATTCCCTCTGCCATTGAACAGCTCAAAAACGGGTAAGTAACGGTTTATTTGGGGAGGGCTGCCATCTCTTTTTGTGCCTCGAGGATATTACTGTCAAATTCGCCCGTTGAATTTTCTTTCGTCCAGACATCTATTGCTTTTTGATATTGCGCCCGGGCCTGGTCAAATATTTTGTTATCACGATACGCTCTCGCCAATACCTCATGCGGGAACGCATAGTTATCCGTTGCATCAATCCGGAGCGCTTTATTTGCTTCCAATATTGCATCGTCATTTTTGTTCTGCATCCAGAGGATGTTTGCTTTGTTCGCTGGATACATAGAATTGTTCGGATCAATTGCTTCCGCTTTATTGAGCGCATTTATACCGTCATCGAGGGTGCCGCCGGTACTTGGCCAGGTGTACGCATTACCGAGCGTCATCCAGAGTTGTGCGTTATTTGGATCGGTCGCGAGCGCCTGTTTGATTTCCGCTATATTTTGATCATTGAGTGTCTGTTGTTGTTTCTGATCCGTGGATGCGTTTATTTGTTTA
>CAYLQG010000143.1:0-2571 GCA_964385705.1 uncultured Gammaproteobacteria bacterium | reverse complement strand
GAGAATTAGAAGATACGTCAATTTCCACTAATCGCGCCTCTTCAAATTTAATGATAGGATCAACTCTCCAGTCGGGACCGCGCCATTCCACTCCATCGAACGGATATTTTTCTTTCGTATATCCATCAGTGAAGATTATCTTTTCGGGATTATATTGGACTCTCACCCTCGCACCTCTCCTAAAATGTATATGGGCTTCCATCGTGAGAGATGCTTGCGTTTGACTCATCAATCCATCAAAGATCAACTGTTCTTTATTTTCAAATCCCTCAATCTCTTCATTAATCATCTTCCCATTTGTATCCCTGCCCTGAATATGTATAAAAGGTTCGTACCCCTGAAGCACGGTTACGGGTACGTATTGTGCCACACCCTTTGGAAATACGTGGACTTCATCGAGTCTATCTAAAGCATCAAGCGAAACATAGGCTGTCTCCCCCATTTCCCAGAATCTCGACTCTGAAAGTAATGAGGCTGTTTCTTCTGATGGGGTGTACGTTGATTGAACAACCTGCTTCACATCCGGACGTAACCTCGGCTCACATGCAGTAAGTAATACCGATCCGCTGATAACCCCTACGGCTCTCAGAAAATCTCTTCTATTTTCCAATATGGAACTCATAGAAACATTGCTAATTCACCACCCGTGTAATACTAAAAATTGAGGCGAATGTCAAACCGATGAGAAGAGAATTTGTAAAAAATTATTCCCCAAGCGCCATACGCGTAAAGCGTGCGATGGTGATATTTTCGCCGACCTTTGCAATCGTCTGCTTGACGAGCGCTTCGATCGTGAGTTTCGGATCGCGGATGTATTCGCTCTTCATGAGCGTTTTAACATCTTTGGGATTCATCGATGCAACCTGTAGAGCTAACTCGTGTGTCAGGGCCTTAAAGGCATCGGTACGGGCCACGAAATCTGTTTCACACTGAACCTCAACGAGAACACCGACTTTTCCGCCATGGACGTAGGATTCAATGAGTCCTGCACCGGTTTTACGGTCCGCCTTCTTTGCTGCTTTCTCAACGCCGCGGGCGAGGATGAGTTTTTTTGCTTTCTCATAGTCACCGTTTGCATCTTCAAGCGCCTGTCGGCAATCCGACACTCCGGCCAATGTTTCAGCACGTAGTTTTTTCAGTAAATCGAGTGATACCACCATAGTTATTTCCCCGCTTTCTTAGAACTACTTTCCTTTACCGGCTCGGATTTCGCTTTCGCTTTCTCTTCAGCCGCTTTCTTCGCCATTTTTTCTGCCTCTCGTTTTTGTTCTTCTTTCAAGGACAATACTTTTTTAGCGTCTTCATCGGCTTTTTTCTTCGCCGCTTCAGCTTTCACCCGCATCTCTTCATTCTTTGCCCGCTCTTCTTCATTTCGCCGGTTCAGAATATCTTTGCCTTCCTGATAAGCTGTCGCTATGTAATGAACGATATATGTAACGGATCCGACTGCATCATCGTTTGCCGGAATAACGTAATCGATCCCTGTCGGATCGGAGTTCGTATCAACGACGCCTACAACCGGAACCACGCGCCTTTGCGCTTCGCGGACCGCTGCGATCTCTTTCCGGGTATCAACAACGAACACCACCGCCGGCACCTGCATCAGGTGAAGTACACCGCCGTAATATATTTTTATCCGGCTTAAATAGCGTGCCATTTTCGTTTGCTCGTGTTTCGGAAACTTTTTCCAAGCGCCTGACGCCTGTTCATCGGTCATCCGGTTAATTTTCTCGATATTTTTCCGGATCTGGTCCCAATTGGTTAAAAATCCGCCGATCCACCGTTCTGAGAAATACGGTGCTCCGACTTTCTCTGCTTCTTCTTTCAGAATCCCGCGTGCCTGGCGTTTCGTCCCGACAAATAGCACTTCTCCACCACTAGCAGCGACGGATTTGATATGTTCTCCCGCAGCTTCAAGACCCGCTTTGGTTTTGGCAAGGTCAATAATGTGAATTCCGTCTTTCTCGGTATAAATAAACTGTGCGGCCTTCGGATGCCAACGCTCTGATTTGTGACCAAAATGACAACCTGCTTCAAGTAATGCCTGTAGTGTAATGTCCTGCATAATTTTGTATAAAAAAAGCACCGATACGCCGGTGCTTAAACCTTATTGCGTATCTCTTTAAACAAACACTCAATTGCCCTTCGACTGCGCTCAGGGTTATGTAACCCTTGGCAATCTCAGAGAAGAGATAGCTTATTGAGTGCGATAATGTACGTATTATACGGTCAAATCAAACAATTTGCAATAGAGTGAGCGGTACGGTATTGTAATTTACATATGATAGATTTTAATGTTGTTTATAATGCCTTCATCGACTCGTTATCGTTTAACGATATTCCCGACCAGTTTAAAACCGGATTCGTCTTATCTATTCCGACCGGACAGGACCGGATCACAGCTGCGGCTGCTCAAATGGTTGAATCATGGCGGAGTCAGTGGGCAGGTAATTACCAAAACATAGAAAAATCCAATCTCATCGACGAAGTGGCGGAAAAACGTGAGCGCATTGAACAAAAAGAGGCAGACGCAGAAACTCCCACAGAAATTCATATTCAGACGCTACTCGG
>CAYLQG010000142.1:0-2626 GCA_964385705.1 uncultured Gammaproteobacteria bacterium | reverse complement strand
ATGACCGCGGACTTTCTCATGTTCCAGTACTTAAAGGATGCGGATCTATCAGGGGAAATTTCAGAGTTATTTAAGCGGTTCGGGAGTAAGAAAGTGCGGCATCTCATCCATTCCCGTTATTTTCACTGGATGCTCCCGGTTGTGGGTGCGCTCATTATCATCTCTCCACTTCCGGATGAGATCGGAGTAAGCCTTATGGGAATATCAAAGTTAAAATGGTATAGGTTCCTATTCCTTTCTTACATCCTTAACACTATTGGTATCTTCGTGCTTCTTTCTGCCTCAAGCCTTTTTAGACCTTGATTATTTTCCGTGTTTGAGGGCGTTGAGGATGGTTTCAACTGGGGTTGTGGCGACTGCCGTATATTTGTCGGCACCGCCGTAATAGATGTAGAGAATGCCGTCTTTGATGACCTGGCCGTTACTAAACACCGTGCCGGCGCGATAGCCTTCGTTTTCGTACCACGTGAGCGGTTCAAGAATCGGATTGTGGAGACGGGCTAATACTTTCATAGGGTTATCGAGGTCAAGGAGCGCTGCGCCCATGCGGTACTTTGTATCTTCCCGTGAGACGCCGTGGTAGAGGAGGAGCCACCCGTCTTCGGTTTTTTCCGGCGGACCATTGAGGCCGATCTTCAGATTATCCCACGAATTGACCCTCGGCATCATGAGCGGATGGCCGCCCAGCCAGTGGTTATCGTCAAATTCAAGGTCGCTCACGTAATCGATCCAGATGCACGGCGGGAGCCTGTGGAGAACCACGTATTTGTTGTCGATTTTGGCGGGCACAATGCAGCTATCTTTATTATCCATCCCCGGCGCTGATATAAGCCTTGGTCTGGCCCATTCCCAGTTGTGGGCGATGAAATCATTCACCTTAATGGACGATAAACCGATACGCGGTGGATTGATGCCGTCGTAGGCCGTGTAGCACATGTGGATCGTGTCGTCGATACGGGTCAGCCTCGGATCCTCGCACCCTGAAAACCCGGGCTGGTGCTTGATTTCAAAGCCCTCTCTTGGAGTATAGACGGGCTGGTCAAGTCTGGTTTCAAGGTGGAGTCCGTCTTCGCTTGAAGCGTATCCTAAAACCGACGTATCGTCATCTCCCATTGCGCGGTACAGAATGTGGATCTTGTCCCCAACATAAATTGCGCCAGCGTTAAACGTATATTTGGATTCCCAATTATGTTCTTTGATAGGGGAAATGATCGGGTTTCCCTCAAAACGGGCCATCATCTCGGCTTTTTTGCGATGGGGATTGACCGTCGGATTATGTTTCAGTTCTTCAAGAAGGTCGTTTAAGGTTATTGATGCGCGGCAAATAGATGTGTCGCATGCGCTGTAGTAGATGAAAAACTGGCCTTCTTCAATAAGCGTTCCGGACGGGAAAATCACATTTGGAACCATGCCGTAAATTTCATACTGTTCCTCAGGAACGAGAAGCGGGTCAAGTGTCTGTCCGACCAGTTTTTGGGGATTGGCAAGGTCCAGAAGCGCTGCGTCAATGCGGAAAATTCTCCGATCGCCGGCGAAATAGTTTTCAATATAGCTAAATACGAGTATCCAGCCGTCTGCGGTCTTGACCGGTGCGCCGCCGACCTCCAGATGGTCGTCTTTTGTGTGGAAGATAGGCACGAGATGCTGGTCGAGTTCTTTATACCACTCATTCCACCATGCAGGGTCCCAGAGCTGCTCTATTGAATCAAGAAGGGCGAGAGCGATTTTAGCAGGCGGGCGGTCCGTGTTGACGGTGAGGACGACGGCGATTTTTCCGTTTATCCGCTCGGGAAATAGACCCATGGCCTTTGCGTTAAATGGCGTTACAAGATGGCGCTCGTCGATGTGTCCTAGGTCGCTTGAAACCGCTACCGCGACTTTAATGCCGTCCGCATTGGGAGGCCAGTTCCCTAGGGCCGTATAGAAGATGTAATATTTCCCCTCAAATTTTGTGATTCTCGGGTCTTCGCAGCCGTATTTTTCCCATGGCTCTTTGGGGACAATCAACTGTCTCCGTTTGCGGAAGTGGACGCCGTCTCGGCTCTCCGCAGCTCCGATTGACGAGACTTTGAGGCGTTTATCGCCGAAAAGCTGTTCGACGGACAGCGCGCGGTAGACCATGGTGTAGGTAGGACCGTCTTTCACGAGAGATCCGTTAAATGCCGCTTCAGCTTCCCAGGTATTATCTTTTGTCGGGTAAAAAAGAGGATTTTCTTTAGAACGTTTTGTCGTGACCATACCAGGCAGTAGAATTTCGATTTTGCCCTTTACGTTTTTCGAAATCTCGGTATTCTTCTCTTTATGCTACTTTTATACGGCCAAGCAGATTATCGTTTCAACGGGCAAAAGTGAAAAACGTATCGAAATTTCACTGCCTGGCATACTACTAAGGTATCACGCGGGGTCCGCCGGGAGTCAATAGGTATTTATGAATAGAACCAACGACGGAAGAAGCGTTTGCGCACTTCCGAGATGACGACCATGACTGTACAGATGAATACAGCGATAAGAAGGGGAGCCTGGTGCGGTTTCGTCAATCGGAATATCGTTATGAAAAATGGCGTATGAATAAGAAATAGTTGTAAAGCCGTTACCGAAAGAGGGATAAGGACCCACACATTCGTAA
>CAYLQG010000141.1:0-2626 GCA_964385705.1 uncultured Gammaproteobacteria bacterium | reverse complement strand
TTGCCAAGAATCTCAACATGGCCCTCGTGTGGAGTAAACCGAAGGATGAAAAACTTCTGTCGCTGCTAAAATTATAATCGATTAATAATTATAGGCTTGATAATCTCCGCTTACGTCAGTATAATATATATCCTATGATAGACAGCCCTGACGTGATGATCGTGCATGATAATTCAGTTCTTGCAGGAGTATTATGGGAAAAACTGGAACTTGAACTTGGAATGAACGTAGTTCTTGCGGGGTCTACACAGGGAGCTATCGAGTTTTTTGATCGCGGCATAACACCCAAAGTAATATTAGCCCACAAAGGTGATGTGGATCCGGAGGAATTCATCACTACAGTGCGTAAAAAAGAGGGCGGAGAAACAATCCGTATTGGATTTGTAAGCGGGGAATTTTACGGAGAAACGGTTTGCCAGACCGCGCTCCAGCTCGGCGGGGATTTCGGTTGGGATATGACGGAAAAAGGAGTAAGCGAAGAGTTGCCGGGGTGGGTCGTCTCCATGATCCGTCTCGGCTCGTGCAGCCCCGAGGAGATTGAACTTCGCGGCCGTGAAATCGTTATTTCCCGTGATACTGCTATGCGCAGGATGGAGCTTCGCGGCGGGTCAATCCACGGTGAACGGGGAGTGAGATAAATAATTGAATTTCATTATGCTGGAACAATCCCGCTACCTCAAAATACCCATGAAGCATCAACCAGTGCTGTTGCTTCCCGGTGTTGAAATTTTATACGAGAAATCGGGGAGATTATTACAGGGAAATACATTAATAGGACATTTTTCTCCTGTCGAAGCGGGCATGTTCACCATATTATTCATAAACCCATATCAAGTGGTCGCGCACGACACGTTATTCTATATGAGTTTTCCCGATGATGTCGATGCGTCAAAAGCCGAGAAATATAACTATGTTCATACAAACATGAAGCGGGTTCACGATAGGTTTGTAGGGATCCATCCGGCGTTGTCCGTCATAGAATCAATTTATGGGCAGGGCTACCGCTATGTGCCGCATGCGTCAGTAGCCGTTGAGATCCCGGAGCGATCCGTTGGAATTAGAAGTAGCGGGTAAAGACTCGTCAATGGTTGATTTCACCCGCTTCGTGTGATATATACAGGAAAAGATTGTTATATGGCACTCGTTGAATTTGCATTAGCACTAGGCGATAAACTGGATCCAAACGGAGCCGCTGAGCGCCACGCCCTCGTGACATTTCAGGCATATGACGCGTTTGCGGATGCCCTCATGCAACACAATCTTTACAATGAAGCACGGAATCTCCCGCCTGAACTTATTGATGCCACATCGAAAGAAAACCCCGATGCCGCACACGTGTTAAAAGAACACCTGGGGTTAATTGATGATTTTCACGGTATAACGAAGTGTTCTCTTAGTTTATATCACACATCAGCCGCCCAAAGGATTCTTCACTTTGTCTCGTTCGCTGGTCGCGATCCTCAGGAGATCATTGAGGTCGTGAGCCGGCCTGCATCCATTGAGATTACAAAAGAAAGCCATATACGTCAGGATCGCGAGGAGGAGTTTTGGAGTGGACCATATGATATGAGTCTTTATCTTGTGAAGCATTATCGTCCGCCTCACATTCGGGCGCCGGTAATTAATAATGCGGCTATGTATTATCTTGATCTCGCGAAACGGGTGATGGGGGAAAAAGTCGTTTCACGTTCATTTGCCTTAACAATGCGTGAAAATGTAACGGTTGGTAATCCCACGATATAGGTTTTTTGCCCGTCATGATGCTTTCCGTCTTGATCTCCCATTCCGTTTTTGTTATAACTACAGCTCTGCCTGAATTTATTACCTATGGCCGTATCATGTGAACAATTTTCCGAGGAGCTTACGCAGTATAAAAAAGCCGACGCGGACTTGCGGCCGACGCTTAAGGCGCCCGATTACCAAACGGTGTTAGAGAGTATTGGCGGTCTATCTTCATCCGAATTCCTGCTTGGCGTCGGTGCTGACGGCGCCATCGTCCTCAATACACATAATGCGGACGCAGGTTCAGTACTCATAACCGGAGACAACAACACAGGGAAAATTAAGTTTCTCCGGATGCTGGTGGCTCAGGAGTATGGGCGTGAAGTGGGTCACACAAAAATCGCGGTCATAACGACAAAGCCGCAATTGTGGAAAGAACTTGAGGCAGAGCATTGGAGTCTTGGTGTCTACCGGGCCGACACTGTTCCGATACAGCGTTTTTTCCGTGACCAGAAAATATGGCTGTCGCAGCGTAAATCAGAATCAAATTCGACGAGACTTGTCATTGTCGATAATCTTTACTTGGTAAAAAATGCCCTGGAGAGCGTTCACGAAACGTGTGTTACTGATTTTAGGGCGCTCCTCAGAGAAGGGCCCCGGGGCGGGCTCATGGTTGCCGCCGGCGTTGATTCAAGATGGGCACAGGAAATCGGAGATCTGTCTCCGGATTTTCGCACGAAGATAGTAGGAACGATAGCGGAAAGAGAAATAGCCGACGCATTGGGCTGTAAATCGGGAGTCGACGTTGCCGGACTCTTGCCTGGTATCGAGTATTCTCTGCAGCATCCGCTTGGGTCACTCAGCTTTTGGAGACCGTCAGTCCGAGCATATAGCCCCCGATCTA
>CAYLQG010000140.1:0-2646 GCA_964385705.1 uncultured Gammaproteobacteria bacterium | reverse complement strand
TAAAATAAAAAGATTTCCACTTATCCACAGAGGCCCGTTTTTTATCCACAATCTTATCCACCCGACAAGTAACAATCTCCTTAATGCCAAAAGGAGTAAAAGGTTGCTTTATAACAACCCGTTGACTTGCGGTGCCAAAAGACATACACTTTTCCACGCACGTTTTTATTACTAATACTAGTTATATTACCTATCCATTATGATCGTCAGCGTTCTCCAAGAAAACTTATTAAAAGCGCTTACACGAGCAGGAAGAATTGTTCCTGTTAAACCGCAGCTCCCGATTATTCAAAACGTTTTAATTTCAATCGAAGAGGGAAGGCTCAAACTCACAGCAACAAACCTCGAAACAACAGAGACTATTTTTGTTGGCGCTAAAGTAGAAAACCCGGGCGGTATCTGCGTGTCGTCAAGGCTCCTTGGGGAATTTGTTTCCTCCTTGCCACAAGAAACAGTTCACTTGTCCCTGAAGGATGGGGCCCTCCTTATCCAGTGCGGAGGCTTCCGTGCAACGATCCCAGGAGTGGCCGCCGAAGAATTCCCCAAGCTTGCAGCGGTCGCAAAGGAAAAAGGAGAAGCAGTTGAAAAAGAAAACTTTATTCGAGCCGTTGAACGGGTGCTTTTTTCTGCCGCCACAGACGAAGGAAGGCCTCTTCTCACCGGAGTCAGAATTGCCGGCATCGGTGACAACACGACGATTGTCGCGACGGATGGATATAGGCTTTCCCTCAATAGAATGAGTCTTAAAACAAAAAAGGAACTAAGTCTACTTATCCCTGCGCGCGCGCTCGGCGAAGTCCTGAAGGTGGGAGCAGAGGAAAAAGGAGCAAAAGATATATATATCACGCCGCCCTCAGATGGACAGGTATCGTTTTTTATCGGGGACACAGAGATACGAACGCGTCTCATCGACGGAGAATATCCTAATATTGAAAAAACCATCCCCACAAAACACAATACGCGCGTACTCCTTGACAGGAACGGCCTTGAAAAAGCAGTGAGGGCCGCCTCAATATTTGCCCGGGACAACGCAAACATTGTGAAGCTTCATATCGAAAACCAAACGGTTACGATTTCCGCAAATACCCCACAAGTTGGAGAAGATCAGATAGATATTGAAGCAAAAGTTGACGGTGAAGGCGGGGACATGGCACTTAATAGCAGGTTTCTTCTCGAATTTCTATCAAACTTTCACGAAGAGGAATTATTTTTTGAAATGACCGGTTCGCTTAACCCCGGTGTTTTTAAACCCGTTAAGGACGACTCATATCTTCACATTATTATGCCGGTAAGGGTGCAAAATTAGCCCCCCCCTATTGATTAATGTATTTAATCCTGAGGTTAGACGTATCAGTAATTCCCTTCCGGACAAGCCATAAAAGGAAATTAGCCCTGTTTTGATCATACGGAGGGGAGAGGGTTACGGCGTAGGTATTGTTCTCGTATGAATAATCAACGGTAAAGCCGGCCAGTCGCACTGGCGCGTTCTTACGAATATCCGCCAGAGAGGCGTCCTGTGTCGCGGTGGTCTGTAGGTGTTGTTGGAGAATTTCATTAAAGTGATCGTTCCATCCAGGATAGTTCTCTGTTGTACGCTGCGTGGTGAACGAAAAAATAAACGGGGGCTTTGTGTTCACTTGAGCGCTGTATTCAGTTTCAGAGTTAAATCTTGATTGCGGAACAATCTGAATAGAATTGTTGGCGATTTTAAGACTCGTGACTACATTTGGCGAGAAAGACACAGAAACCTCATTTGTCACTGGAGTTCTGTTAAAAAATATTGTTATAGGAAGAAGGGGATTAACGAGCGTCTGACCCCCCACACTAGTTCCAACAACATTCAGAGGCTTTGCCGACAGTTTAAAAAAGTAAATAAAAACCCCGGCAAGGACAAGTACAAATAATACTAATGGTAAAAGCACCCTTTTTGACATAAATGCGCCCATAATTATCTTACCACTCCCAATAAATAACTTACGGTAAAATCTTTACCGAGCACCTGTACCTTCCTGTCTGGCCACGCGGGGTCAAGGGTATCGATGGAAACAACATTAGTATGGCTTGAATCCCAATTGAGGCCCGTTATTACAAGAATGTGCCCATTACTATGAGAGCCGGTTGAGTCAGTCCAGTTTGTAAAACCCCCAGCAAGAATAAGTCCGCACGTTGTTGGTTGTGAGCCGTCGCCAGAGGGAGGGCTAAGCACTTTTTCCGCCTCAGTCCAGTCTGTGCCAAGAGAAGAATAACTTAATCCGTGCTTGCTCAAAAGATTAAAACCTGTCCAGTTTGTTTGACAGGAATCAGAGCCTAAATAATCATAACCTTTCATTGTGTGTTGTTCGTTCCAAACGTCGGTAACCGTCGTATTTGCGCCGAAGGCGTTTAAGATCATTGCCATGCTCGTGCTGCCGCAGCCGGAATCTCCAATCGTGCAATACGTAGGATTATTTATACAGGCAGGCGTCGTAGGTTTAGCCTGTTGACAGGTGGTGCTTCCCCAGCTCGGATCATTCTGTGCGAGGTAAACACCAGAAGTGTCCGCACAGGATTTTGTCACTGGACCTACAGCCCCCTGGATTCCACCCAAATCTGCCGGGATAAAATTCATCTGGTTTTCCTTGTCCTGGGCTGCCGCAGAGGACCAAA
>CAYLQG010000139.1:0-2670 GCA_964385705.1 uncultured Gammaproteobacteria bacterium | reverse complement strand
TTGTGCGGCGCGCAGTAAAAAATAATGGTGGGGGAGAGGTGCTTATTGGTAAAAGAGGTTTTAAGGAGCTCAAAAAGATTTACACGTTGCCCCTCCTTTTCCGGCGGGTAGCCTAAAAAGAGAAATTTATCCGCAGGAAGCCCGGACGCAGCCAATGCAGTTATTAATGCCGTTGGACCCGGTATACTTTCGACCTGAATATTGCGCTTGAGACACTCACGGACGATCCGGAACCCAGGATCGGAAATAAGCGGCGTGCCTGCATCACTGACAAGCGCGAGATGCTGTCCGTTCATAAGGAGATCGACAATTTCCGGAAGCTTCTTTTCCTCAATTTCGTCGTAATACGGGATAAGGTGGGGTTTCCAGTCAGGATTATAATCGAATAGCTCTGAATACCGTCTTGTTAACTCCTGCATCAGGAGACCCGTTTTTCGTGAATCCTCGCAAAGGATGCTGTCGGCGATAAAGAGCGTTTTTATCGCACGGACGGTAATATCTTCAAGATTGCCGATTGGTGTGGCGACGATTGATAATTTACCCATACTACAAGGCATTATACGTCGATGGCCATGTAATTTATACCCTTGTGAGGATTGGCCAACATATCATACAATAGGCAAATGTTGGAACTTATTGGCTCGTGGATTATCCATTTTATCTCCTCTTTGGGCTACCTTGGCATATTCCTTCTCATGACGCTTGAATCAGCGCTTATCCCGATCCCTTCAGAGGTCACGATGCCATTCTCCGGGTCGCTGGTTGCCCTCGGGCAGTTTAATATTTGGTTGGTGGTTATAGCCGGGACGCTCGGAAATCTGTTCGGGTCGCTTCTTGCGTATTTCCTCGGCTACTGGGGCGAGGACTCGGTGGTCCGACGCCTTATCGTCAAATACGGAAAATATCTTCTTATCAGTGAGCATGAATATGATCAATCAGAGCGGTGGTTCCGGGTTCACGGGGAACTTATCGTTTTATTATCCCGTGTCCTACCAGTTTTACGCACGTTCATCTCGCTTCCAGCCGGCGTTGCTAAAATGAAGCTTCCGAAATTCATCGCATATACCGTGATCGGATCCTTCATTTGGTCATACGTTTTGACAGAATTAGGGGTCGTGCTTGGAAATCACTGGAATACGATCGGCGGCTACTTCCACAAATTTGATATCGTTATTGTCGTAGCCTGCGTGGCTGTCGTGGCGTGGTATATCTGGCACAAACTCAAGCGCTTCAAAAAATCCGCTATTTCTTAGTTAACCTTCATGCCCAGCCTCAAATGTCGCCTACGATAATCGTGTGACATCATTCAATAATCCCAACGCAATTGCTTTTGATATATACTTGCAGCATGAAGAACGTACTTCTAGTTTTAGGTTCGGGTGCTACGTCTGGGGGATTCGAAACAATAAATGGAAAAGAACTTCCTACTGACCGGGTTTTTTTTAGCGCCCCAGTTGTAACGCGATTATTTAATAAAGAGACATTCCCGGCTCTGCATTTTTTTGAAGACCTCCAGGTATCAAAATCTTTAGAGAAAACTTGGTCAGATATAGATCTCGCTTCAAAGCTCACAAATAATCAGTTATCGAAACAAAGAGTTGTTTCTATGGAGCATGATTACGAAAAGCTAGAAAAATTCTTTCAGAAAAAAGCTTCGAAAGATTCATATTTTCGAAATAACTGGAATAGTCAGTTATCATGGGTGAGTAAAGGTGGTTGTGTAGGTCCATTAGCAAGCTGGGAAGCCGTTCAGCTAATCTTAAAGGTATACGGAGAAATAAAGGAAAAAAGCCAATCGACGCTCTCAAAGGTAATAGAACATATCCTTAATAATAGCAACCTCAAGGGGATAGTAACATTTAACTATGATTGCACCGTTGAGTCACTTTGGCAACGAGTATCGACAAAAAGCAAGCTCTACTATTACGATCCCGATCGTTCGGCAGGTTATGAAAATGCTATTCCCTTATACAAAATGCATGGATCATTAAACTGGTGCTCTACATTTATGGGTAGTTGTGAACCAAAGTTGAGATGGAGCTATCAGATTCCAAATAATATCAACTCACAAGTAGTATTCCAAAAATTTGAGCAAGGCAAATTCATAGGCGGAAGACCTGATCAGGTTAAAGAGCCAACCATTATTCCTCCTGATTTGTTTAAGCAAAATATCACGCTTGACATACAAAATGACAGTAAATCTGTTCTCTTCAAGAGAATCTGGCATCGAGTTTGGGAAAAGTTAGCGGACGTTGAGGTGTTAGTGTTTATTGGATTTTCTTTTCCAGAAACGGATCATCATGCAAAATTTTTGTTTAGTACCGCAGACAGACGAAAGGAATTCGCAAGGATTGTTGTAAATTACAATAATGATAAAGAGACTATAAAACGCTACGAATCTATTTTTAGGCAGGATAAGATTAAAGGTATACCAGGAGGTATTCAAAGTTTAAGTGATCAAAAAGCACATGAGTTTATTTCATATCTGAAATAGCAACATATTACAATGCCAAAATACGCATTTTAAACAAAATATGAATTTTAGAAATACGATTTTACTTACAGGTGCTGGATTTACCGCCAATTTTGGAGGATTTTTAGCAAAGCAAATGTGGGCAGAAATTTTTAATGATCCGATGCTTGAAAGTCCTAGCATGAAAAGAATAAAGG
>CAYLQG010000138.1:0-2748 GCA_964385705.1 uncultured Gammaproteobacteria bacterium | reverse complement strand
AGGTCAACGTTGTTGTGGCGCCAAACGGAATGGCGTTACTCGTATGTGTGCTATCCATAACCACCGTCACGTTATTGCCTGCGTTTGCGGGCACTTTGACGACGATCTGCGTATCTTTCCAAGATGTATATGAGGCTACTGCTACGGTTCCGAACTTCACCGTTTTCTGTACAGCCCCGAAATTAGAGCCGGAGATGGTTACTGCGGTTCCCGTATATCCTGAAACCGGATTAATGGACGTAATGATAGGTGTGGCATTAACCGTAATCGTCCGTGACACGACATCCGATACATTGCCGGTTGGATCTTTCGCTTTGACGCGGAACGTGTGGGACCCGTTCGCCAATACGTAACTTATGGATGTGGTCGTGCCGAATGCGGTGTACGCCGCAGTATCCATTTGAGTCGAATAGGTGAGCGGTACGGTTGTGTTGGATAATCGTGTGGGTACATCGGACCCGCTCCACGCATAGGTGACCGCAGTCGTATTAACCGAGGCGGCATCTGCGGGTCCGCTGGTGATCGTGACCGTGGGTTTTTGGCTGTCGGCGGAAATCGCAAGCGTAAGCGGCGCTATGTCGTGGAGTATATCGAGCCCGGTTTGCTTATCAGTGACTTCCGATCGTTGCAGGTCTGACTGAATGACTTTTGAGGCTATCGCTTTGGCTGCATGGAATGTGATGGTGGCGATCCGTGTGGACTCACTGTTTGAGTACCCGCTTGGGTTAGCCGTAAGGATGGAAAAATCAATGATTTGTGTTCCGCTGCTCACACTATTTACATTTGAGCTCACGGTGAATGACGAGTCGGGGAGTACCGGATCTACCTTCTTGAGCGTTAGTTCACCTGCCCCGACCGGATATGAGATCCGGAATCCCGCGCCTGAAATCGTGTGGCCGCCGGTTGCCAGAAGAACATCGACCGTAAAGTCATCATTCACGTAATATTGATTCGGAGGCGTATTTGGGGTAAGGGTCAGGCTGGCCGGGCCGGTAGCAGAGCTTGCGCGGTTCCGGATGTCAAAAAGACCGTTTTTTTGTGTGACAAATGTAATGAAAAGAGCCATGAAGCCAAGAAGTCCGAAAGAAAGCAACATCAGCAATAAATTCTTTTTTGGTTTCATAAATTCGATCAGCGCTGTCTCACTATAGAGTGCAACATAAATGGTAATTTGTCAATACGATATAGCCACAATTTCTTCATTTGCAATATCTTTATTTCCCAAAGTCACCGTAACGGGTATTCGTAACCTATATGTATAGACAATATATCGTGCCGATTCTATACTAGGGGGAGATTTCGATGAAACGATACCGGCAACTTATCAGCCTGTTTTTATTGCCCGCGATTGAGGTGTTGGGTATCGTTTTTTATCTTATTCTTCTCTACGGTTTTCATAACGGACTATTCGCGAATGTGCTCATTGTGGCAGCCATTCTTGTTGGGTGTGTTGATCAGGTGCGTGATGCCGTTGTCGCGCTTTTACACCGGCAGTTTGCACTTGATTATATTGCACTTCTTGCAATAACGACCGGTATTATCTCGGGTGAATTTTTGGTCGCGGGCGTCATCGTCCTTATGTTAACAAGCGGGGAAGCGCTCGAGAAGTATGCTGTTGCCCGTGCCAAAAAATCGCTGACCGCTCTCACAAGCCGGATTCCTGACAGTGTGCTCCTGTGGAAAGATAATGATATAGGGAAAAAAGTAAAAATCAGCGATGTTGCTATCGGAGAGCATATTTTTGTCCGGAAGGGGGAAGTCATTCCGCTTGACGGCGTTCTTGTCAGTGATGACGGCGTGGCAGATGAATCATCACTGACGGGAGAACCCTACGAAATGGAAAAGCTTCTTGATGATCAGATACGAAGCGGCACTATCAATATCGGCAAACCTATGATTATTCGCGTCACCCAATCTGATAAAGATTCCACGTACCGTAAAATTATCGACATGGTGCGTCAGGCCCAGGAAGCGGAGTCGCCGCTTGTTCGTATTGCAGACCGCTACAGCAGTATTTTTACCATCGTCACGCTCTTTCTTGCCGGTTTTGCCTATCTTGTGTCCGGAAACATCCACCACGTACTTGCAGTTCTCGTCATCGCAACGCCGTGTCCGCTTATTCTTGCAACTCCGATTGCCCTTATCGGCGGCATGAATGCGCTCGCGCGAAGGAAAGTCATTGTCAAAACGCTCGCAAGCATAGAGACGCTTTCGCGCGTTACGGACATCATGTTTGATAAGACGGGCACGATTACGCTGGGTAAACCGCAGATATCCGCCATCGTCATCAAGGATAAAAAATTTACCGAGAGTCAGGTCTTGGCCATGAGTGAAGCAATAGAACGAAACAGTCTCCATCCGTTTGCCAAAGCAATCGTCGTTGAGGCGCGAAGTCGCGGGGTGAAGCATCTTATCGCGACACATGTATCAGAAAAGATCGGATACGGAATAGTCGGCTCTATAGCCAGTCGCCAATATGTACTCTCAAAAGTGACGGGAGTGACCGGATTTGGGATTGAGCTTCGGGAGGGGCGGAGGCTCATTGCGACGATCCGGTTTGAGGACCGCGTCAAAGCGGAATCACGTAAAATTCTCTCAAAACTTCATGCATGGGGACTTCATTTATCCATATACACCGGAGACAAAAAAGAAGCCGCAATGGAGGTGCTCAAAACGCTCGGATTAGAGATCGATATAAAAACGGAGTGTACGCCGCAGGATAAGATGAACGGCATTAAACATCTGAGA
>CAYLQG010000137.1:0-2768 GCA_964385705.1 uncultured Gammaproteobacteria bacterium | reverse complement strand
TATTGCTTCTTATTGAGCCCCTTTGCTAGTTTTTCGTCCTCGTCATCTTCCCCCGCAAGCCTGACGAACCCTCCTATCGGGAGCCAATTAATGGAGTATACGGTTTTCCCGATCTTCTTCCCCCAAATACGGGGCGGCAGCCCGAATCCGAATTCTTCCACATGGACCCCGATAAGCCGCGCTACTATGTAATGTCCAAACTCATGAACAAACACGAGGATGCTGAGGATTAGGAAAAAAACAAGGATGGTGATAAGAGTCGATATCATAGAAACCGTACAATGGCCTTATGAAGCTATTATCCAATGATTCAGAGGTAGAAGTAAATAGGGATTTATAAAACGCTTACACCTGCAGAAGCTCCGCCTCTTTCTTTGCCCCGATTGCGTCAATCTCCGCTATCATTTCATCCGTCATCTCCTGGACGAGTTTATCCCCATGCTCCTGTTGATCCTCGGAAATGGTTTTTTCGTCGGCTTCCTTCTTGAGGTTCTTCATCGCCTCATGCCGTATCTGTCGGATCATGATACGCCCGCCTTCAAGTTTTGTTTTTGCTAGCTTTATATATTCTATACGCCGTTCTTCGGATAATGGCGGAAGCGAAATCCTGATAATGTCGCGATCTATAACCGGGGTTAAGCCGCTACTTCCGGCTAAAATGCCCTTTTCAATCTCTGCAAGCTGGGATGGGTCGTAGGGTGCAATCACAATCGTTTTGGCGTCCATAGTCGTAATCGTCGCCATCTCCATGAGGCGAAGGTGCTGGCTTCCGCCATAGGATGCAATCATGATGTTTTCAACAAGTGCCGGAGTCGCGCGTCCGGAACGGATAGTACTTAAATCCTGATTCGTGACCTCGAGGGCTTTCTTCATGTGGTCACGGGTTTTTTGAAGTATTGTGTCAACCATTGCTGTAGGTATCTTACGAACCTCTAGTATGAAAGTCAAGATATAAGATTAAAACAATTTATTGTCAATTAGGTACTAATAAATAAATTCTGTATTCATCGGACGAATACGGAAGTATTTTCGATAACGAATATTTTTTATATTCAGCAAGAAACGGATCGAGACACTGCTCTGTAGCGGCTGCTCCTTCATTTTTACAGACTAAAAAAACCGGATACTCTCCAAGATGATATGCGAGTATTCCTTCTTCACTATTGGTCAGATAACTTAGTTTACGATGACGCATTATTTCGGCCATGTACCAAAAAGTTGGACTGTCGTAAATACCGTCCCCCAACGATCCAGAAAGAACAAACGCATCATTTTTAATTCCTAATGACGGCGCTTTAGTATATATTGTTCGAATTATCGAATTAACTTTATCATGGGTATCTGATCCGCCTGGGAACGTAAATTCTCCCGTCACACTCAGGATGAAAACTATCATACATATGCATGAGATATATTTTGCCACCATATTTTGAGTTCTCCATAATTTGATCGATAAAAAAGAAATACAGATAATAAATAATGGAAATAATGGGTAATAATACCAATACTCCGCTCCACGTTGATAAAACGACCCAACGAAAACAGCACCGACAAAAAAAGCCGCTACAAAAACAACTCTCTTAAGCATATTTTTATGATATACGAGTGTTGTCAAAGAAAGGGTTACACTTGCTATGCCGCCAGTCAGTGAAAATAATGAACTATGATGAAATAATTCACGTCCAATATATAGCCACGATTTACCTATTGCACTAACATACGCTTCACTGAGTAATAAATGTGCCGATGGCAATATGTGTATCAAAACATTTACCAATCCAAAATGTATTATTATTGGCACCTGAAGCAAAACAGAACTTAAGAGCAAAAAACCTAACGAAGTAATAATATTATATTTTGTTGAAGACGAAATATATTCATATAAAACTATAAACGGTAATATCACGATGTCCGCATAATTCATGGCAAGAGCTAAAGCAAAAAGAAAATATCCGCAATATTTTAATTTTTTATGTTTATCGAAAGATATAAGAATAAGAGCAAAATACGAAAAATGCATCGCAACGAAAACACTCCATAAGTTCATGGATCCTATTCGCAACATAAGCATTAAATATAAAATTGCTGCCGTAACTCCCACGAGACGATCAAACACGTGAGTAGTTAATAAATAAATAATTCCAGGAAATAACGCGGCGCTAAAAGCAAATACGCCGGTAACGAACCAAATATTGGAATTTATACGTGTTACCAAGGCCACAAGATAGTAATAATACGGAGGATAATAGAAATTTAGTCCACCTGCTTTGTGACCAACGATCGGGTACTCATGAAAAACGGCGATATGATATCCAACTGCGATATCTCGAAACGTATCACCGCTGTACCAAACGTGATGGGAAAAATCATGAAATACTAACAGTAAGGAAACAGCGGTGACAGCAATAAACAATATAACATCTTTCCAATGTTTCAGATCCTTCTTTAATACTACTCCCATAGAATTACCCACAAATTTAAATCTGAGAGTAACACATTGAAGTTAAAAGGAAAAGAAGACGGAGTTAATTTTTATTCCCCAAGCGCCATACGCGTAAAGCGTGCGATGGTGATATTTTCGCCGACCTTTGCAATCATGATGTTTTCAACTTTTATGAAACCGGCAAACTTACTATTTCTATTGGATCATTAGAATGAACGGAGACCGTCTGAAATAATTTATTGAAGACAAATGCCTGCTGTGTTCCGTCTAGAGAATTAGAAGATACGTCAATTTCCACTAATCGCGCCTCTTCAAATTTAATGAT
>CAYLQG010000136.1:0-2793 GCA_964385705.1 uncultured Gammaproteobacteria bacterium | reverse complement strand
GATCTATTGTTGCCGGATCAATGTATGGAGAAATCCGGTAATCACGTTACGGATGTGAAACAAATCATATAGAAGTCTATCGTTATGGTACAATACGCGGTCATATGGCATTTGTGGGAGAGCTTCGGGGTGGGACGCCGCTTACTGTAGAATCATTTACCGTTGCGATGAGGGATTTAAATGAGCGCCATCCGAAAGTGAAGACGATCGTTGAAAAATCATTTAACCCGTTACTCGGAAAAATACAACTCACCGGGGAAACGGAAGACAGATATTTCTTTACTATCCAATATCTTCTTGGAGATGAAGAGCGTCCCGAACAGGTAATGCTTTCGATGATCATGCGGACCAATAGTAAGCTCTCCGATGACGCGCTTCCCATGATGACGATGCGCATGCATCGGGATATCCCCGGCACGGAAACGTTTGAGCTGTATCCATTGCTTCAGGGGCAGTATCGTTCTATTATATTAGGCTGCAGCGTCGAATTAGATGAATCAGTCACGGTGGAAGATATGGATACTCTCTTTGCCGGGCTGTGCAAAGCGGCTCCGAAGGTAAATAGTCAGTTTTTTCAGGGTGCATGGGTTCATATGAGAGACCGTAAACCATTATGATTGAATCTAAGCGAGAAATTATCGAACACCCAGAGCCGCTTGAAGTCGGTTTCGTTGAACAGGGGGACGAAGTGAATGAGGCTTGGCTGGGATATGATCCGCAAAATTGGGTGATGGGTGTTGCGGACACGCGATATTATGAGGATGGTCGCGAAGGGAATGCATTGGATAAGAATTTCTTTGGCGGAACGTATCTGTTAACCACCAGTCCGGGGGAAACGAAAAAAATATTGCAACGAATTACCAAAGCACGGGACAACTGCGTACCCGTGATTCTCCGGTATTTGGATGCAGATACAAGAGAGACCTGCGAAGCCCTCGTTTTAGCGATAGCACCATTTGATGAATTGACCGATGGGAACGGCTTAACCGTGTGGCTTCGTGTTTTAAGCGGTTATCAACGGGAAGACGGCCGACTACCGCCCACTGCGGCTTAATTTGAACCTTTGCCGCCAATTTCCCGGTCCGTTTATAATGATTGCGGCGTACTTCTTCACCCGGCTCACGTCGACCACATATTGATCACGCGGGCTAATCTTGCTATAGTGCAGTCGGTTGGAGGGATGACGTTATGACTGAACAATTAAATGTTGTTGGTTTCGCCGATCGTCTGAGCGGTCAGCGGATTGCTAAAATGGATGAGTGGGGAGTGCCGAAGGGTCTTGTGATTGCAAAAATACAGGATGTGCTCACACCACGTCTGCTTAAAAAGATTAATACGCCGGCTGTGTTCCTTGTTCAGGAAGACTCTAAGTTGAGAGAAAAGGAGGAAGCGACCCTGCGTGTATTGTTTTTTTGCCTCCGGGGGGAACCTCAGACTCTTACCGGTCTTTATGGCAAAGTATGGGTCATGGATTTACAAAAAGATCAGATAAATTTAGCCAATGACGCAGATGACGCGCGAATTGATAAGCAGCCAACCGATGCCCTGGAATTTGCGCATGCATTAATAACAGGGGAATGGCCTCGATGGTCAAAGAACAAGGATGGAGTATCCGATCCTATTGACGAAATTCCTGATTTTTAGCCTCCTTGTGATATCTGTAGGATTTGTAGTAATATTATTCCATTATGATCCAACAAACTGTTGTCCTTATCAAACCAGATGGAGTAGAGAAACATATTATCGGAAAAGTCATTGACCGTTTTGAGTCAAAAGGTCTTAAAGTCGTTGCTCTTAAACTCGTGCAGCTTACACAGCCGATTCTTGATGTTTGGTACGCGCATCACAAAGATAAGCCGTTTTTCCCCGAGCTTTCCAAACAAATGATGAGTACACCGGTGGTAGCTTTTGTATTAGAAGGAGATGGTGCGATACAGAAAGTATTTGATATCTGCGGTCCGACTGACCCCAAAGAGGCTGCGCCCGGCACGATCCGCCGTGATTTCGGCGTCGATAAGCCCCACAATGTAGTCCATCGGTCAGACAGCCCCGAAGCTGCGAAAAAAGAGATTGGGCTGTTGTTTACACCGGAAGAATTGTATTAAACAGAACGCTCCGATCCCATTATTCAGGTTCGGCAGTACTCCGTTCACGGTACACAACCTCCGTGCGGCGCGAGTCCGCGATTGCCCGGAATGCACTAACAAAGGGGCTTTCCCTATATCTGTTCGCCGGACTTTTGAAGAATGGTTCGGATGAATCACCTGAATCGATAGAAAACGAAGATCCTTCAGCGTTTTTCGTCACCCGTGCGGCTATAAGGCCTCCGCTCTTCGATGACCCTATGAAAACACCGATGCGCCAGGTATTTGCTTCCTGTTCGTACATCCGGAAAATATGGCCCTCGTGATACGATTTTGTTGCATATTCGTTCATGGCGGCTTTGAAGTCTTTTGCATCCTTCATCACAGTCTCATAGGGAGCTAGCGTTCTTAGCAACGAATCGGTTTCTTCTCTCGTCAGTTTGATGCCCGTGTAGTTTAGTGAGGAATCAACACGGTTGCCTAATATGTGGGTTGCTTCATAGAGTCTGTCAAACGCGCTACTGAGAAAGAAAAATGAAGGAGTAGCATGAACCTCCGCCATGTTGTGCGGATGAAGGAGTGCTTCGGCTTCGGTTGATTGGGTAGACATATGTTTGGGGCGGATTAGTGCGGATTATTGCAGGTTGTGTAATAGCTGTCAAGGAAACTCGTCCGGCAAATCGGTAAATTATTGCACTCTGACGGGATT
>CAYLQG010000135.1:0-2847 GCA_964385705.1 uncultured Gammaproteobacteria bacterium | reverse complement strand
GATTATGCATCATGGCGGGCAGGGGCCAGTCTTATCCAGGCCAATGAAGGCCTGGAGACAATTCATTATCTGAGCACCCCGGAAGATGCCCGTCATACAGCCGAAGAAAACGGATACGAATTTATGCGTATCCTCCACTATGCCAAAACGGATCCTCTCGCACGGGAGAACCGGTGGACGCCAAGCGCCGGATTTATCGCAAAACTCACGCCAAGAGCGGAAGAAGAGTAACATATCCGGTCATTTATGAACGCCAAATACCGCCCCAGATGCTCCAAATTCAACAATATACATCTATATCTATATATAATAGAATATATCTAAATATGCTAGCTTCCATTGAATTCGCTATCCAACGCCATCCATCATTACTCCATACACAACAGGAGCAATACCGGATGTTGGCGTCGATGCTTGAGTACATGCAAATAACCCCGGACGCTATAAAGGGCAGTGTCATGGTCGTCGGGTGTGCCGAACATTTTATCGAAGAACCGCTGGTCTATGATTACGGGCCAAATGGCGAAGTGAAATTGAGAGACGGGATAACAAAACTGACGGGCATTGATAAAGTGCCCTCAACGTGCTGGCCCGCCATCCGCAAAGCACAAAACGCCGAATTCCTTGATGTATCCCTTCACGAATATGCAGATCATTACCGGAAAAACGGTTTGTTTGACATGATATTAATGCTGCGGGTTGGCAGGTTAAGTCAACAGGCCTGGCATTTTGGATTGGACCAGGCAATCGGCACATTGTTGAAGCGAAAGGGTGTGTGCGTCGTCACCGGCGACAGTTTGGCTCTTGAGCCGCTCGCAGAGAGCGCGTACGTAACGATCCAATCTCACATGATTCTTGACGCCTTCTCGGGCCCCTGGCCGTTTAGCAGACAGCACATGGGCTTTGTATTAACCAAAACATAGATTACGGACTTGGGAAATCACCTCATAGTACATGAAGGGTTTATCGTAAAACTTACGAAGTAACGTTCTATTGGACGGCCTCCGCGCCCACGGGATGACCCTTTACCCGCCATTCATGGATGTATCCCGGCGGAGCTTCATTGAGAAATTTCTTCAGGATATTACCGTCAAAGCTTGTTTGTTCCCAGGCTCTGTGAATCCTGTTCATAACGGCCTCGTTATCAGAGGCCGGGCTCACGTGGCCGTTATTCGCCCGGATATCCGCAATAAGCGATTCGGTCGCCGCCTTTGTAGAGATGACGCTGTCGGTAATTTTCCCACGGCCCTTTGCGATACCTTCCACGCGGACAGGGCGGGTCAATCCGGTCGGAATTTCCACCGGCACGGTGCCAATGGACGTAATAACACAATCAACGATATCAATCCTCTCCCCCTGGGGCGTTTCGGTGATCACATTTAAATCCCCGTCAGCACGCTCCTCAACTCCGACGATCGTCGTCTTTTCCAGTAACTTCGCGCCGTACGGGTCAAGCCACTTATTCACTTCAGCCTCAACGGCATCCCGGTATTTCTCGTCTTTCATACGGATGAATTCCTGGATCGCTTCGGCATCCGTGATGACGCTGTTTTTTTGCCTGGCTTCTTCCCTGCGCCTCTCAACGAACGCAACAACCGCTTCATCGTTGTGGTTAAAACGATCCTGTGCTTCTTTGAAATACGGCCCGAC
The DNA here is from genome assembly GCA_964385705.1 of uncultured Gammaproteobacteria bacterium. Taxonomy (GTDB): domain Bacteria; phylum Patescibacteriota; class Microgenomatia; order UBA10105; family UBA927; genus DATKGN01. The sequence goes on along the minus strand of CAYLQG010000135.1, from coordinate 1,197 downwards.
AGGATCGAGAAACCGCATATCGCGTTTTGTATTGCGGTACGCGACCATGACGGTGCCCGTTCTGTCGATGTTATAACCCAGAGATGCAAGATTCCTCTCCAACCCCTGGGTCATTTTCATATTCTGAGGATCTCCCGGCCGTTTCACGAGCTTCAGTAACAGCCTCGGGTCTATGGAATCAACGTCGGCGCCAACGTGCCGGAATACATCGATCGCCTGGAGGCTACGCACGCCCGCTACAAGATCCTGGACAATTCGCCCGCCGCCCTCAATCATCACCCGCCTTGGGATGCCTCCGCGGGAGCTGAGGTGTAGAGCGTGTATCGGTTCACCATAGTCGAGAGGCCGGTGGATGGCATCAATGAAATGCCGCGACAGGGCAACGCCCGGCATAGAATAATCCAAGTGGTTGCTCTTCCGCTCCGCCCCGCCGGTTGCTATCACAACGCCATCTAATTTGAACTGCTCGATATACTCATTGAGACGGTCCAAATCGACAACGCCGGGGACGCAAAAAACGCCCGGCCGGGTTAATCCTTTCATCACCTCTCGCCCGCCTCCGTCATGACGCGTATCGGTATGGATGTATTCTGAGATGCTATTCTGTGCCTGTCCGCCGATCCGTTCACCAAACACAATCGCTATCCCCCCGTTTTTCGCCGTCACTTCGGCAGCCGTTTTCCCGGCAACGCCGAACCCGAAAACCCCGATCCTTAACAATCCATCCTTCGCCAAAAGCTCCGTATTCGCGCGCTCAATCTCTTCAAGGGAAGGAATTTTCCAAAGCAACCGGAGCGATTTTTCCGTCGCGGCAAGCGTCAGAAGATCGGTTTCGGGGAGTTCGGTGAAACGATATGGACGGAGAGCCTCGTTGAGTTTGGAGACCGTTTCCGGGTCTCCGTAGTGGCCTGCTGATGATTCTGCCGTTTGAGTACTCATACACACGCTCAAATATACGTCTGAGATTGTAATATAGATTACAAATACGGTCAAGGTAAAGGTATTACTGGAGGTGTGTAAGCCGCGTCCGACCCAGGTGGTGATGGACAAGATCAGTTCTGTCTACGGTCCATTCCTGGGTATACGCCGTCACCTGGCTACGCAGCCGTATAATTGCCGCGAACAGATTTTCCGGCGTTCCGAAACGATCAAGAAGGGCGCGGTTATCGACAGATCCACGCTTCAGGTACGCATGGG
>CAYLQG010000134.1:0-2849 GCA_964385705.1 uncultured Gammaproteobacteria bacterium | reverse complement strand
GGCGGCTCCACATCTTCCTACTTAAGCACGGGTGGCTTATAGTAGTTGCATGGAACGTGCTAATATTGTATAATCCTCATATATGTCTAGGCCCGTAGAACAACATGTTGATGCAAATGTAGAGTGGAAAAACATTTTGTGGCCCGAAATAGAATCACCGCAGAGCGCATATTTAGTGCCGGCCAATCCTGAAGAGGTCAGTTTCTGGGTGACGGCGGCCGTATTTAAAACGTTAACTTCCAGGGATCTCGTTCAAGCGCAACTTGGCGAATTTATGAGCACCCCGAAAAGAGGGGCGCAAATTGCAGCGTTATCAAGTGAAGATATTTTATCCGGGAAACTTGCCAAAGCATTTCCTGAGGAAACGTCCGAAGCTGTCAAAGAGGGTAGAGCTGCGGCAAAAGCAAATTTCATTGAAGATACACCGTTCCATGGCTCTTCGTTTTGGAACGGGTCTGCTACCGTATACGTTTGGTTAACGCGGATGCACGAAGATCCAGGGACCTTACTCATGATCGCCCCGATTGATTCTATAGGGAAACGCCGTGGATTTCCGACACTGTTAATTGAACGCAGCGCCCAATTGGGTTGGCCAAACGTAACACCATATCGTGATATGCTGGAGCGTTTTAGCGGCTTTGCTTTTGGGTCAAAAGAAGATATTGACAAAAAAATAAAAAACCATTTTTTATATCAGGCGTTTTTGGACCGTATAGGTGTCGACGCCATTGATGCTGCCCTAAAGCCTCTTGGCATTAAACGGCATTTGGACAATTACAGTGATTTTTATAAGCGCAAGGAAGAGTTGTTGCCTGTTGTCTATAAGTCGCTGTCCAAACAAGATAAAGCTAAAGTCCGGGTACCGATTACTGATAGGATTGTTTGGATTCCTACGCTTACGCTGAATTCAAAAGATCAGGAGGCTACGTTAGAATTTATGGTAAATGTAGGCAAACATACACTTGCGTATGATCCTGCGATAGGTGGTATGAACGGAGAATTAAATCCTGATGAAAAGGTGTCCTGTTCCGTGAAATTAAAACCGAATATTACTGCGGAAACAACTCATTCAGGCCTATTGTCATTACGGAAAGAGGGCATAAAAATTGTTGAATCTATGGGTTTCTATGCTCCTTTGAAAGTGCAGTGAAGTGGCCGGTCTGATGACGGAGAGTGAATTTCGCTGTTTAATGCACTTTTGAAAAAGCAGGGGGCTTTGGCCGCAATTAGCCGTTTGCGACTGGCAAATTCGGATTTTCATTAACAATAAGACGAGCTAATCGGTGATTCCTTCTTTTAAGCCCCTGGTACACTTCAGCAATGATCCGTCGGGTAATCGGATGAGCGGTAAGTCGATGGGACGTTATTCGCTGTGAGGCAAGGAGCAGAGCGAGCTGGTGGTTCTCCTCATACTCATGAAGGCTTACGATCGTATCCAATATAGGAACATGGTCGGGATTTAACGCTGCTGTCGGAATATATGTATCACTCGTGTACGCGTGTCGGCGTCTGTGCAAAGCCGATTTACTCAAATGATTTATCCAAGACGTTGGCGATAAATCAAACATAGATTCTATTTGTTGGCACAGGACGATGTTTAGTGCCTTATAATAGCCGCTCGAGATTAGCTCGTTATCGAATTCATGTTTATATGTTTCTAACATCTGTTCAGCTTTTTTGGGGTGGTCGATTCCGTGCTCATTATTGGGTATACCGAGTAACCTGAAAAAGAAATTTTTATCCGTCATCAGTTTCATCACATCGCAGATAAGACGTGTTCTATAGAGCGTTTGTTCGGTCATGGCCCAGTCTTCCGCGCCGCTCATCCGATAACCCGTGTGGGATATTAACTTTGGCACGATAGTTCGGCCGTTTCGTTTTAATGCTATTTGAACGCTCTTTTGAAGGATTGTGTTGACGTCTCCGTTTAGTCTTCCGCTGCCGTCTGTCGGAAGATGAATCGTACTGAATAGTAGATAAAATTTATGTATGAGTAAATCAATTTGGTCATCTGGTAGCGTTTTAGAAATTTTAGTAAGCTTATTCATCTGTTCAACAATTTTGTCTCCGAGACCCGGAAGATCTTTCCAGTGCGGGTGAATAAACGATTCTCCTGCCACAACATTTGTTTCACGGATTTTGGTCCCCCCCAACATTATCAATTAATGATCCATCGTGTGAACTATATACATATGACGGATAGACAGAGGTAAAGTCTCCGAATTCGGCCCGTCCCTGAAACATTGAAGCTGCCACAGGCTGCTGCCCAAAATATACCGCCCGTGTATTCATGATATCTGCAAGTTCAAGGGTACCGTTTTGGAGTTTATGTGCGAGTCTTGGCGTGTGAACCGTCCAGATTTGGTCGCTTCCAAGCCTGGTTACGCGTACCGATAATTCACCCATGTGACCGGTGTTATAGACCTCCTCATGGTTTGGGAAGTTATCAATGTTTGACTCCAGCGTGCTCATAAGTGTGAATTATAGGTCTTTTTTGTAAATTATTCAAAATATTAAGAATATCATGATACAATTAGCCTCATGAATCTAAAAATCGGCATCGTGGGTCTTGCGAATGTGGGGAAATCCACATTATTTAATGCGCTTCTGAAAAAGCAGGTCGCACTTGCCGCCAACTATCCGTTTGCCACGATTGAGCCGAACATCGGCGTCGTTCCGGTGCCGGATGACCGGCTCGCGAAGCTCGCCGAAATCACCAAAGAGGAAGAAAAGATGGATAAATTGCCGCCATTGGTGCCGGCGGTTGTCGAATTCGTCGACATTGCGGGATTGGTGAAAGGCGCATCGGAAGGGCAGGGGCTTGGCAATAAATTTCTCTCCCACATCCG
>CAYLQG010000133.1:0-2852 GCA_964385705.1 uncultured Gammaproteobacteria bacterium | reverse complement strand
TCAAGCGCCTTTCCGATAAGCCAGTCGGCAATCATCGGGTTTTTAGGAAGGAGTGGTCCGTGAAAATATTACCCTACGGAATTCTTATATACGGCTCCCTCAAATCCATCTTCACCGTTATTACCGTACCCGCGGGTAATTTTCGCAAGCGGCTTCATTTTAGGCCCGAGCGTCGTTCGTCCCCCGTGATTTTCAAACCCGACGATGGTCTTCCCCTCAAATCCGGGTAAATTAATGATCACGGCTGCCACATTGCCGATACAGCGTTTGGCCTGATCGCCCGGATGTATGGTTACAAGATCAAAAATACCGGCGCCGGGAATATCTTTTCCTTGATATGGACGGTAATAATGACCAACAAACTGGTAGGCAGCGCAGACAAATAGCGCTGGAATACCGCTTTCGACCATCTTCGCGACGACCGGACCTTTATTACCCAGGAAATCTTCAGAAGCCAATTTCTGTTGCCGATCCTGCGCCCCGCCCATGAACAGAAGGTCGCATGATTTAAGTTTATTAATCTTCGTCTCGAGTGTTACCGGTACAATGGTCACATCAATACTCCGCCACTGGCACCGCCGTTCAAGGACAATGATATTTCCCCGGTCTCCATACGTACTCATGAGATCCGGATAGAGCCAGGCGACATTCAGTTTATAGTTCATAGTTTATAGTTCATAGTTTTTTACTATGAACCATGAACCAATAACCATTAACTATAATATCTTCCTCCCGCCAACAATTTTCCTGACTTCGAGCATCGCCGAATAGGTTGATAAAACATACAGGATGCCGCCCTGCGGCGTGAGCGCCAAGCCTTCTTTTATCGCGTGAGAAAGATCCGGTTCTATTTGAGGCTTGCGCATTTCACCTCCTGAATATTGCATTCTTATGGCCATATCGTACACGCGGTCGCCCGTTACGACTACTCCTACGTTTTTCGGTACTGTCTCAAAATCCACATCCCAAATCCAGCTCACATCGCGCCCATCAGGAATTCTGTCGTTAAGGGCCAGGAGTAATGCGGCGGGTTTACTTTCCAGTACCGTCCGGAGCGATGCATTAAACCCCGCCGGGTTTTTGGAAAGGAAAACCTTTATTTTTTTATCGGTGACGACAAATTCTTCCTGACGCCCGAAGGCCGGCGCAAATCCTGTTAACGCATTCGTAATGTGATCGTCGGGTATATGGCATTCTTTGGCAGTTAAAACTGCTGCAAGCGTATTGTAACGATTGTAGAGCCCCGGGAGCGGGGACGACCAGTCGGAAAGATCCAATTTCGGCCTTGCCTCCCCACACACACTACAAAACCACTCGCCGATATGGGAAAAATAATTCACTTTGTAGGAAAGTCGTGCGCCGCAGAATAGGCAAAATATCGAATCCGTCGCGTGTTCCATTTTAGGGGATGCAAGAGCCGGATCGTTAAGGCCAAAATATTTCACGTTCGCCTTCACATTGTTCGCAAACGAAGCAACAAGCGGGTCATCTGCATTCAGAATAAGTGTGGTCCTCTCGTCTACTGTGCGAAGGGCTTTTTGCCACTTTTCGGCAATCACGTCGACCTCACCATAACGGTCTAGCTGATCACGAAACAGGTTAAGGATAACGATGAATTTCGGGACAATGTAGCGCATCACAATGGGGAGCGAATTTTCATCGATCTCAAACACACCGTAGTCCCCGTTCACTCGTCCGCCCCGGCTCGTATGCTCAATACAGGCTGATACAACACCATTTAAGAGGTTGGCCCCGCTTTTATTATGAACAACAGACTTCCCATCTTTTTCCAAAATAGTTTTTATCATGAGGGATGTTGTCGTCTTACCATTTGTACCGGCAACGAGAATTATCCCGTTCGTGATATGCGTTCCGAACTCACCGAGAATGTGCGGAGACATCATGAGGGCGATCTCTCCGGGCCATGTGGCGCCCGCGCCAAGACGGAATGTTTTACTCGTCCACGAAACGAATTTACCGGCAGTTACGGTAAACCGATGTTTGAGAGTCATACACCTATTATCGCACAGTCAGGAACATTTGATTAGAGAGGCCTCTCTGGCGCTCTAAGTGGAGGAATGCTAAATTCGTTGATTTACGGCTCCATCTCAAAACTCATAACGAATGGCTCTAATCCCTGCCGTTTGTAAAATTCTATCGCCTTTGTATTATTATAGTACGCGTTCACAAATAGCTTCCGGTATCCATTCTCACGGCACCATTCTCTTAGCTTCCCAACGAGTTTTGCGCCGATTCCCGATGAGCGGTGAGTTGGAGTGACTCCGACCTCCATAATTTCCGCCATTTTGACGGCTCGGTATGTAATCTCTTTCGGACCACCGACGATATGCCCGACCGCATATTCGCCCTCAAACGCAATGAACGTAATATATGCAGGATCGCTGACGTATTTTTTATAATGCTGTATACCTTCTTCAGAAAACGGCCAGGAAAGATCAAGATGCGGATCATGGGGTGCATCACTTATGAAAACTTCATTATTCAGTTTCTGAACAATAGTCCAATCATCGGGGTTTGCTTTACGTATGGTGATATTCATAGTTAATATTTCCCGAATTCATACGGAACGGTTAATTTTCTGATCGGTCCGCGAAATACATAATAAAAACCGAAATAATACCATTTTAATGCGACTTTTAGGAATCCTTCTTTTTCAAACCGGCGCGTTGAAAATAGTATGTACGTTGATCTTATGAGATTATAATGGAATTTACGTTTCGCGACTGTAAGACAATATACATGATCTTCCCCCATCAATATGGTTTCATCAAAGCCACCAATGGAGTCATGGACGCGTTTGCGCACTAACAATCCCGCACCAAATCCAAACG
>CAYLQG010000132.1:0-2870 GCA_964385705.1 uncultured Gammaproteobacteria bacterium | reverse complement strand
GTAGAGGAAACCGGGAAAAAAAACAACACGTGTTACGGACGGACGATTTCAAACAGCGGATTTGGCGGCTTAATTGCCGTTTGAACTAATTGTTCAACCACACCATCAAGCCCAATGTTGTTCTCATAAGCTTTCTGCGATTGATCTTGATATACTATGGCTTTCATGGCCGAGAATAAAATCAGATCAGCAAAATCAGGATCAGAAAGCGATGCAACCTGCTTTGTATCAGCAATAATTATTGTAAGAGTTTCCTGATTATCACCTGTTGTTACTGATCTCATATCAGCTGCCTTAAGATCGGGAGTGATATCCTCCGGATTCACAAGATATATGTTTATCCTTGTGTTATCGTTAATCATTAGATTGAACGTATTGCCATTTGCATCAGTAACCGGAATGGACAGTTTTCCGTAATTCTGACTCGTGGAATCATACAAATCAGCACGAAATTGCGTATATTCACTGTCAGTAATATTCGTAAACGGTTTCTTATAATATCGCTCCAACAATCTGGTAAAAAGTAGTCTCGTAAAGTCTAAACTTGTCGACGATCCAAGGCTACTGGTATGGTGTATGAACGGAGCATCAATACCATCCTTCACTTCAAAATGGATGGAAATTCTCTGACCGTATCCGTCCGCCTCTTGGTCAATAGCGGGCATTCCGCCGTTATATTGAGCACCAATAACATGATCGCCGAACCAACCGGTCATCGTTTCTCCGTTATCGCCCGTTGGAATCGTCCTCCACGTCTCAACAACCGGTCCTCCGTTTTCTGTCACGGTTCTTGTCCAGTTTCCGTCCGCGTCCCTCCCCGTCGCACCGTCGGGCATATTTTTTATCTCATCCGGTAAGTTTGGATTCACTTCCCATTTGCCGGTAAGACGATTCCAATAATGCATAAATACCTGTGTCCCGTCGGGTAGCGCCACGACATCCTTTACGAGAGCGGGCTTCTCACCATTTCCTGTCGCGCCGGTCGCGCCTGTGAATACGACAAACGCATCTTTTGAATCCGGAATGACATCAAACGTCTGATTATCTACAATCTTTTTATTTTTCTGCGCATCATACGTCCAATAAATCGGGTACTCATTAAAGCTGGTTGTGCCGCCATTGGAACTCGTTGACCATAAAATATTCCCGTCCTTGTCCCGCGCGAACGTGACGATACGCGAATCATTCCCGTCCCCCTCGTTCCATCGACTTTCCAATTTCGCGGCTCCCGGTATTTTACCGTTGGCTTTTGTTTCGTAGTCATTCATCTCAGCCTGCACATCAGCGGGAACCGCTCCGCCCAATCCCGCCTTATCCTGTTCAAGCGTCGGGGGAACCCATACGGTTGACTTACCGACTTCCGGAGTCGATGTCGATCTTGCAGGTGCGACGTCGGTTGGCGTACTTATGATTCCGACTAATGGCTCGGACGTTGCCGTCAAGGTAGATACCGCTGTTGCTGCATCGGTAACATCAATGGCCCCGGTTGGAGGCGTCTCCGGCTGCTTTTGCGTACTACACGCGACAACACCAGAGGCACCAGATACAAGTGTAAGAAGGAGGAGAGAATAATCCACTACCGTCTGACCGAGTTTATGTTGAGAGTATGCGACTTTTTGCGCCGCATCCACGCTATTGGGGATAAGCGGTGTTATCACCGGCACACCGAGGCGAGGACCTTGTCGCTTGTTCGGCTTGTCATCGGTATTACTACCTTCCACTAACGCTGATTTTTCCCGGCCGATATTTAGTTCTTCACGCAGCTGAGAGATGAGAGCGTTTACATCTTCGGATGTCACCGGCCTTCTATCATGCACCCGCTGTTCCAGTTCAAAAATAAGAGATTCCCAGAAAAGATGCGCTTTTTCCGCACCGACCCGCTCATCCCATGATAATGACGCCGAATTCATCCTGAGTCCGAATTGGGCCAGATTTGCTTGAATAAATGCCTGATGTGCCTGAAGCGCTAATTTTTCCGCTATCATTTTATCCCTAAGAGAACCCTGTTTCCGAAGAAAATCCGCTTTTGCATCTAAAATAACGGATTTCGTCACATAGTCGACGACAGCTTTATTTCCATCCCGGACAGCATCTAAAACTCCTTTATCCCGTGGACTTATCCCTAATGAGCTAGGGACATACGCCATGGGAGGAGAATAGATAACACGGGGAGCATCCTTTTTCCATTGAGCCACGAGGACGACAGTAGTACTCACATCCTTCAGTCTCATCGTTATGCGGGGGCCGTCTCTTTGAAGAGGAACACTAATTTGCTGAAAAGCCCGTATTTCCAGTTGTGAAGAAAGCGCGTCGTATAACTGCGTGGGATCTGTGATCCTTAGCTCGCGTGAACTACGCTCGGGGCCCTTTACACGAACATCCGCCCGACCATATCTCACTGCTCCGTCTCTCTCTAAACCACCCATATCATTCATACTATAACCTATAGTAACATTACTACGGTTTTTCTGTCAAGTGCATCAGTTTTCAATATTATCATATTTAATTTGGAGGATTAGAACAATCTAAATTAGATTTCTTAAAACGAACAGCCAAATATGTATTCTTCTTCACATCTATAGTATGCAAATAGTATTATTGATTTGTCAACCCGCGCTCTTCAGGGTAATCTCGTGGATAATGAGCCCAATAAGAAAATAGCACATCCGGCACACGATAATGAAATCAGTGGGGAGTGACTTCTTTTGTATATATACAATATCGCTTTTCATCCAATTATCAAACGATTGTTTATGATATCCCTCAAGAATCCATGGGGAAATGATACCGGGTTTCCCGTTTTGCCGTTCCTTTTGCCATTTTGTTAATTTATACGCTTCTCCAACAGGAAGAGGACGGGGACCGATAAG
>CAYLQG010000131.1:0-2899 GCA_964385705.1 uncultured Gammaproteobacteria bacterium | reverse complement strand
GGTTTTCGACGGGCCAGTTTAAGGAATTAAAGAATGAAACGATGCCATCAAACGAACCCGCATCTGGTTTTACCCAGGAGGCGCCCTCAACGTGCGTTCCGAGTCGCACAATCGGGATTATATGAAGCCGCCGCATTTCATCAAATAACCGCTGCCACGCTCCCCGGTCCCGGTCCGAGTCGGCCGATACTAGCGTTACATAGCCCCAGTCGCCTCCCGAACTATTAATAAGAGAGGGTACATCCGGGATGTCATTGAAGTCGGCTATATGAATGCCGTATTTATTATTCGCGACGCCTGTGGGGTCAGAAATGGCAAACACATGACGCGCACCGACAAAAAGAAATAGCAAAAGAAGAAATATAATGACTTTGAAACGATAGCCTTTTACCATATGGTTAATTCATTTAGATGGCGCTCCCAGCAAGAATCGAACTTGCATCACATCCTTAGAAGGGACGCGTTCTATCCGTTGAACTATGGGAGCATATCTATATTATACAACGATAGAGGCGTTCTTGCGCGCTTAGACAGGTCGTAAAGCTGTAAGCTTCTAGCCGTCGGAGATAGTTCTCGGCGTTAAGAAGTCGATTGACTATAGGCGCCTATCAGGCTTTGACCGAATAGTGCTGTATCATAGGACCTATTAACACTTTACATATAAATATAGACTAATTGACTTATATAATATTGACAAATCAACCGTTGTATGACATATTACAGGCCTATGACTAATCACGAGCAAACAGCATATGAGGCCATAAAAACAGCAGAGACTGAAGTTCTACTTCAATGGCGGCCTTTTGCCGCATATATCTCTAAGCACCCAGAATTGACAGTCAATACGCTACTTAGCCCTTCGGAAGACGGTAATACGCTTTACACTGATCGCCACTATACTGAAGTCCTAGACTCCGGTAAAACTCCTGACAAACAGAGAGATAGCGGATTAGAAATATCGATGTATGGCCATGACGAGGCAACTAAAGATGATGAAGAAGAGAATAGTGATATGCTACGAGATATTATCTGGCTAGACACCAAAAAAAATGGGAAGTTAGTAATCCGAACGATTAAACGTCAATTTATTCATCACGGGCAGAGAGATGAAGAATATGAGCTTGCGGGCGCTGCCAGACTCAACTCACTCACCGCTTTTGCAAAAGCGTTAAGAGAATATACAGGACCTCATAAAGTATAGCCTTCGTATCTTATTTGAAGCTGTAGAGTAGTTTGAAATCACAACTCTCATTTTAAATTGGGCTTAAAAACTTATTTACTTCTAAAGCTGCCTTATAAAAGATTGCTAAAAAGTAATGCAATTACGGCTCCCACGGCTAGCATGATTAAACAACTCTTAACGAGTAATTGTTTGTACACTTTAAAATACTTCGATTTTCGTGCGAAATACAAGGCTATCACCGAGCTGAGTAAATAAATACAAGCGGTGATGGTCAGCCAGAGTAAATAGAGACTCCACAGGTGCCACCCAGGGTCAATCCAAGTACCTTTTCCGTCAAGGAGCGGGCTTTGATAAGACACAAGGCTGTATTGAGTAAACCAGTTATCCCACTCATAAAAAATATTGCCGTTTATATAATTCGTCCAAATTGCATTTACGACTAAAACGAGTGGGATCACGCTCCCCCAAAACGGAATAAGCGAGGGCATAGATTTTGTGCTATTGAACCATTTCCGTTTAATAAGATACGGAGTGAATGGAAGGACAATGATCCCAACGATGATCGGAAAGATGATCAAAAAGATAAACACCCATGCGATTAAGAGGCCATGGTCAAATATATTCATAACGCTTACTATTACCCCTGTCTTGAGCGGTAGACGAGATTTGAACTCGCGACCCTCAGTTTGGAAAACTGATGCTCTACCAGCTGAGCTACTACCGCAATGTTCTATACATCTCCTGGTGCTAAACGGATTATAACAATCATTTTTGAACTGAACAAGAAAGAGGATATACTATACGCTATGAACATTATTCGGAGGATGATACTCGTCATCTGTTCAATCGCTGTCGGGCTCATTGTGATCGAATTATTCCTTCGCGCTATTCATTATAACTACTATCCGATGCACATACAGGTACTTGCAACGTCACCCTACGGCGATAACCCTGATCTCAAAAATGACTGGCGATTCTTTCACATGTTTGAGGATCAGGCATTTGAATATGACCCATCTCTCATTTGGCGGCCAAATCCCGCCTATACAATCGCAAAAAACGGCAAGTTGATTAAGTTCTTTAATTCACTGGGATTTCCGGGTAAACTTATATCCCTCACGAATACTACTAACGCATACCGCATTGCGGCAATTGGCGATTCAAACACGTTGGGCATCAGAGACTACGACAGTGTTACCGGCCGCGAGATGAGTTGGCCCGGCTATCTGGAGTATATTCTCGGGAGAAAGTACCAGGTGATAAACGGCGGCGCATGGGGTTATTCATCGTATCAGAGTTATCATCGCCTTTTCACCGTACTTCCCTATAAGCCCTCGATGATACTATTCGGTCCTTCGGGAAATGACGGACATGAAGTTACGATTTCCGACGAGCATTACTCGTACCTGCAGATAGAAAAAATTCAATTACTCCTTCACACGAGAATTGCCAGACTATTACAATCTGTGGTCGATAAATATGTCTTCGCCCGAAAATCCGCCAAAAACTACCTTCTGGTTCCGCGCGTATCGCTCTCCGAATACAGGAAAATTCTGTCTGACATCATAAGTGAGTCGAGGGTGAATCATATCCGCCTCGTGCTTCTCACACGTCCGTATCTCGATGATCGTGTGACCCAGTTTAACGTAAGGCCGTACAATATGCTTACTCAGGAAATTGCATTACAGCAATCCATCCCCCTTATTGACGTTGAGG
>CAYLQG010000130.1:0-2921 GCA_964385705.1 uncultured Gammaproteobacteria bacterium | reverse complement strand
CCGCTACTCCCGGAACGTGCTCGAATAATCAATGTCAGCCTCTTGCCCCAACGCCTACGCCGACACCCGCCTGTGTCAGAAACAATCCGACAATAACGATTAATCCGTCAAATCAATCCGGCCACCCGGGCGATAACCTATTTTATAAAATATTATTTACCGATACAGACAGCGTTGCGTGTGCACCGGCTCAATTTTCCATAACTGCACAGCCGGGCACGGGTCTGACGTCTTTGTTAACAAATACAACCATATCTAATGTGTATCCTCAGAATACTCCCGGTGATGACATGAATGTGACGTCCGCAACATTAGGTTTTTCATCACCTACAACTGTTCCGATTATTGTTACCGTAACGAATAACAGTTCAGGATTGTATACACAGCTCAACACCACATCGTACACCGTCGTTCCAACCCCGACGCCGACCCCGACGCCAACACCCTCGCCCACACCGACACCGACAGTTACTCCGACGCCGACCAATAGCCCGACGCCGACTCCGACCCCGACGCCGATGCCGCAGAATTTGGAATTCCTGGTGAAGCTCGCCGGCGTTACCGGCGGACAGGCAGAAGGAGCAAAGATAACCGTTAAGTTTAATGTACAGGGCGGATCGACGCTCCAATTATCATCCCCTCTCACACTTAGCCACATCGGGAACGGTGTATATAAAACGACGGCGACAATCACCAATCCGTTCCCAGCCGGTACAAACTATACCATTTCCATAAAGGGTGAAAAACATGCAGCAATCGTATTTACGCATCAATCGAGCCAAGCGAATGAATGTTCCGACGGGCAATATATCACGATGCCCAATCCCGTACCGAGCGGACTGACATTTGACTTTACCGGAGTGCCTCTTCCTGCAGGTGATACGAATCCGCAGGATAATCAGGTCAATCAAACCGATATCGATCGCATCGTCGCGCTCATGGGCAAGTCTACAGCTAATCTGACGGACAACGATAAACTCGTCGGAGACCTCAATTACGACGGTGTTATCAATATCAACGATTTATTCCTGATGTATAAAACGTTACAAACACGCTGCGATGCAAATTAAACTGCCGACATACGTGCCCGCTTTCATACTCGCCATCCTGGCGTTTAGCTTCCCTGTGGCGAAAGCGTATGCAGCGTCAAACCTGCAATTTGATCAGACATCCGTAACAGCCGTCCAAAATGCCACTTTTACATTAAAAATTAATATCAATGTTGATGCAAATGCGGTGATGGGCAGCGACGCCGTGGTAAACTACGCCGCGGCCGACCTGCAGGTGACCGATGTTTCAAACGGAGGATTTTTCCCGCAATTTACAAAAGCGACGGACACCGCGGGTAAAATAGAAATCCACGGATTCACCGGCCAGAATGACAGCAGAACCGGTACAGGGACGTTTGCGACCATCACATTGAAATCGTTAAAAAACAGCGGCAGCAGCAATATCTCATTTACCTGCACCGGTTCAGGCACGGATACCGATATACTTACGACAGCAGGACAAAACATCCTCACCTGCTCGCAGCTTAATAATTCCGGTATAAGTTACTCTTCAGGTGGAGGTAATTCACCTACTCTGACTCCCACAGCAACAACAGCACCCGGCGTCACGGCTACACCGACAACTACTCCGACACCGACGAGTGCGCCTCCATATAACGATGTCATCCCGACCTGTTCAGGGCTAAGTGCCAATGTCACCTCGTCTGTCGGAACCCCGCTTGCCGTAACATTCACCTGCAGCGGCACTGACCCCGACGGCTATATTAATGGAGCACAATTTACGTTCGGTGACGGCACAAGCCAGATCATAACCCAAAACGTAGGCAGCCCGGGTTCCATATCCACCACACATACATATACAACTATCGGTTCGCTTGGCGCTTCATGTATCGTACAGGATAATCCCGGTGCCTGGTCAAATAGCGTCAATAGCTGTAAAACCGTTATTACGATTCAGCCAACACCGTCGCCTACATCACGGCAGTCGATAACCTACTTAAGCGGCTACTCAACAGACCAGATAACTCCGTCGCCGACTCCCGCTGTTGTTTCGATCATTTCAGAGACTCCGGAGCCAACATTTGAACTTACTCCGACACCGACTCCCGCATCAGGATCTGAATCTAACGGATCAGGTAGATTGTGGTGGGTAATCGGCGGGGTCATTGCAGTTGTCGTCGCTCTCATCCTTATCCTGAGGCGCAAAAATCCTCCGCCTAAAATTCCTCTGGCAAATGACATACCGATTAACGGAGTATAGAGCGAACAGTCCTGACATCCTCTTCCATCTGACGCGTGAGTGCATCAACAGACGGAAAGTTTATAACATCCCGGATTTTTTTTACCGGTTCAACTAAAATCTTTGTCGTATCACTATTGGTTAAATCCATGCCGTCCAGGCCCAATAGGAAAACCTCCAGGTTGCGGCTCGTGTCATCGAATGTGGGTATCGGACCCCAATGCATGGCTCCGCGGAACTTCGTGCCGCTTATCGTAACCCAAGCGGCATATATACCCTCACCGAGATCAAACCCTTCAGGGATCGCCATATTGACCGTAGGATACCCTAAAAACTTTCCCCTACCTTTTCCCTTTATTTGGTTCGATATGAAGTGCGTGGTCACAGTGGGTTATTGGATAATATCGTCTATCGGAGGACCGACAACAACGGTTTTTTTCCCTCTCCCTAACCGCTTCCAATTCGGATTAACATGCCCTAAAAGGAGGACATCCTCAAAGATGTCATATACGTAGTGTGTAAGCATTGCGCCCAACAGGATAACCCAAAACCGCCAATCATATATATAGGCGATGACGCATCCGGTAAATAAGAATGCAACGACGTAATAATTGTGGAATGTTAGGTTGGTATTGTATTTATGACCCTTTGAAATAAATTTAACAAGAATC
>CAYLQG010000129.1:0-2945 GCA_964385705.1 uncultured Gammaproteobacteria bacterium | reverse complement strand
CAATGTCAATAACACCAACCGCTACCGTCACCCTCCCGCTAAATCATACGGTATCCTACGGCAACAAATCCTACGCCTACGAAATGATCGTGGCAAATCCAAAAAATGTATCGCTTGTCCCCAACTATTCAATAAAGCAAGAATTCATGGCGATCATGAAAACTGCAAGCTGCAAATCCGCTATAAACGGGGGATTTTACGATACCGATTTTCATCCGCTTGGTTATCTTGTTGTCGATGACGACGTACAAAGCGATGCGATCACAAGCGCCTTATTAAACGGATATTTTTCAATAGACCCTGCGGGCGCGGCTCAAATCAGCCAAACCAAACCCAGTAGCCCGGTTATCGCACTCCAAAGCGGACCGATGCTGCGCATAGGCGGCCACCCTGTAGATTTGTCGATAAACAACGATACGTATGCACGTCGTATGATTCTTGGGATCACATCTGATCAAACACTCATATTCATGACGATTTTTACACAGGATGCTGTATTTAACGGACCCCTTCTTGCCGATCTTCCCGGAATCATCGGGGCTATAGCGACCAAAGAGTCGGTGAGTATTTTGGATGCGATCAACCTGGATGGTGGTACTGCATCGGCTTTCTCCTCTCCGAACCGGACTCTTTCAGAAATTGCGCCGGTCGGCAGTGTACTCTGTGTCCATTAATCCGTATATAATAGCTGTATGACGACGCAGCAGGGGCTAACCCAACAGCAGGCCGATGAATTACTGACAACATACGGCCCTAACGAAATTTCCCATCAGTCAGCGCAAACGCCACTTCATCTCGCGCTGAATCAGTTTAACAGTCCGCTCGTCATCATCCTGTGTCTTGCAACGGTTCTTTCCCTCGCCCTGGGTGATACGCTTGAGGGAATTCTCATCCTTATTATCGTTGTTCTTAATGCTGCTTTAGGATTTATCCAGGAATACAGAGCGGAAAAAGCGCTCCTCTCCCTTCGACAAATGACCGTTACAACAGTGAGAATCACCAGAGACGGAAAAGAAAAAGAAATCGACAGTAAGGAACTCGTTCCCGGCGATATTATTTTTCTGGAAGAAGGAAACAAAGTACCCGCAGATGCCGAGCTCATACATAGCCTTCATTTTGAGGTAGATGAATCTTCACTAACCGGTGAGCCGATCGCTATTGAGAAAGACGCAACTGAAGAAGCAAATAAGTTCATCTATTTAGGCACCACGGTCGTCCGCGGGAGAGCAACCGCGCTTATACGGACGACGGGAATGAAAACGAAATTCGGTGCAATTGCAGCCAAACTATCAACCATGCAAAAAGAGGAAACGCAGCTTGAAAAAAAACTGAAAGTGGTGGCGAGACAAATCGGATTTGCGGCACTCGCAGTCGGCGTCATCATAGGAATTATCGGAATCGTAAAAGGGATTCCGATCCTTACAATCGTTCTTACGGCAATTAGCCTCGCTGTTGCGGCAGTGCCGGAGGGTTTGCCGGCGGTCATAACGATCACACTGGCAGTCGGCACGCAGCGGATGGCAAAGAAGAAGGCAATTTTGCGGAAACTTAGCGCGATAGAAGCGCTAGGAGGCATTACTCTTATCGCGACGGATAAGACAGGGACGCTTACGAAAAATGAAATGCATGTGACACGGGTTTGGATAGATAATAAGGCGTTTGAAATAGACGCGCTGCCGAAACCGAAAGGGGCGCTTGCACACATAATCACCACGGGGATTCTTTGTAATAACGCAAGCCTCGCACCCAAAGAGGAATCACAAAAATTTGATGTCATTGGTGATAAAACGGAAGGAGCTCTCCTCCTTCTTGCCGAACACTTGGGTGTAGAGACCCGGGAGCTAAGACAGGAAGGCGAGCTCATTGAAGAATTTGCGTTCGATGCGACAACGAAAACCATGTCCGTTATTTGGAAAACGGGTGCGTCGTATAAAGTTCACGCGAAGGGCGCTCCGGAGATGATTTTGTCGCGTTCATCTCGGATATTAACGGCAGACGGCGACCGTGCGCTCTCGGAAAAAGAAAAGAAATCCATACTCTCTTCTTTTAACGATATGGCGAAGGATGGTCTGAGGCTTATCGCTCTTGCAACGAAAACCATTACATGGAGCCGTCAGAGCCGCCATCAGATCGAATCCGATCTTACCTTCTTAGGATTTGTCGGCATCTCCGATCCGCCACGCGAAGAAGTGAAAGACGCCATACAAACCGCCCGGAACGCTGGAATTGAAACGGTCATGATCACAGGAGACAATGCCGTCACAGCCCATGCGATAGCCAAAAAAATCGGCCTCATGCACTCCGGCGATGAGGTGATTACAGGAATCCAATTTGCATCGTTATCCGGTCAGGAGAAGCGCGCAAAACTCGCATCAATTCGCGTTTTTGCGCGTACCACGCCCGAACAAAAACTCGAGATCGTTTCACTGTTCCAACAGGCCGGCCACGTCGTCGCATCAACAGGAGACGGTGTCAATGACGCGCTCGCCCTCAAACAGGCTGATGTCGGCATTGCCATGGGGATTACGGGTACTGACGTGGCCAAAGAGGCTGCCGATATGGTCATAACGGATGATAATTATGCCACGATCGTTTCCGCGGTAGAAGAAGGCCGTATTATCTATGACAACATGAAGGCCTCGATCAAATATCTTATAGGGAGCAACATCGGGGAAATCCTTTCAATCCTGGGAGGCGCACTTCTCGGATGGCCGTTTATTCTCCTTCCTATTCAGATCCTCTATATAAACCTGATAACCGATGGGTTGCCTGCTCTCGCACTTGCTCTTAACGCGAGACACAGGAATATTATGACGCGGAGCCCCCGAACGGAAAAGAATCTCTTCACCACACACGATGTCCGGTGGCTAACTGAGGTAAGCGGTCTCACCGCCTTATCAACGCTTGCTGCACCACATTCATTTCAGATACTCTGAATTGACGCA
>CAYLQG010000128.1:0-2973 GCA_964385705.1 uncultured Gammaproteobacteria bacterium | reverse complement strand
TACTCCGCCAAAGACGAGATTACGAAAATATTTGAATAAAGCTATCGTCCTGGCATTTGAAGATAATCCCGAAAGACCGCTGAATGGGCACATCTCGTTGTATTGCCAGGATAAATCTTATATAAATAACTCTAGGCTTGCTATATATTGTAATATAGCGTACACTTGTATTGTTACATATGGACAGTAAAAAAGTTGTTATGGTTATCGGGGGTTTAGTTCTTCTTGGAGTCGTTGCATACGTAGCGTTCTTTTCCGGCAAACAAACGGCACAAACTAATCAGGTTCAAACGACCACACAAGCCATACCGTCAGACACGGTGACAGAAACACTCACACCCACTATGACCTTAACTCCCACGCCAACCGTCACGTTAACGCCAACGCCTACCACAACAAACAGTCCGACTCCCACGCCGACCATGTCGTCTTCTCCCTCTCCTTCCTTAACACCCACTCCAACTCCGTAAAGGGATTTTAACTTTTCACACTAATTTGTGTATGGCTGTGTCAATTGCGCGTGCGGGGGCATTTACAGGAACTTATCCGCAAATACGCGGATCTCTTTGAGGATCGGAAGAATTCCGGTGCCTTTCGGGGTTAATGAATAGACCACGGACAATTTATCAACTGTTTCTTCTTCCCGTTTGATAATCCCCTGCTTTTCAAGTCTTTTCAATCTGCTGGTGAGCGTGGTCGGGTTAACCTTGGAAATATCACGTTGAAGTTGGGCAAACCGTTTGTCTCCGTTATGCAGCGCCTGAATGATAGCCAGGGTCCAAAAATCGCCGAGCATCTTGAGCTCTTTATTGGAACATGTTTTGTGAACTTTGTTTGGCATATTGACAGTACTATAAATATTGTAGTACTATAATTTATGTAGCAGTATATTACTACAGAACCGATTATAAAGTAAAGGCGTTTCTGAGTATAGACCCATCTAATCACATTTTTCGTCGAGGCGACTCCAAATCTGAGTAAGATGGGATCTATATACCAAAACATTATGAAAACAATACAATTTAACGCATATGGTGGCCCCGAAGTTTTAGAATTTCACGAAGACGCTCAACCTACACTCAAACCCGGGCAGGTTCTCGTCGAGAATAAATCCGCAAGCATCAATGCAATCGACTGGAAAGTGCGCGCCGGATACCTTCAGAAATTTATGCCCATTACCTTCCCCGCCACCATCGGAGGGGATTTTGCAGGCGTTGTGGTTGAAGTTGAAAAAAGCGTCACCGGATTTAAAGTCGGTGACGAAGTATACGGGCAGGCAATTGTATTAAACGGGGGCTCCGGCACGATGGCCGAGTCCGTCGCTGCAAACGCCGCCAATACCGCGTTAAAACCAAAAAATACCAACTTTGAAGAAGCGGGCGCACTCCCCCTAGCCGGCGTGAGCGCTGTACAGGCCGTGGAAGAACATATCAAATTACAAAAAGGTCAGAAAATTCTTATCCATGGCGGAGCCGGCGGAATCGGTCATATGGCGATTCAGTATGCAAAGTCACTGGGAGCGTATGTTGCCGCAACAGCAGGCACTAAAGACGTGAGTTTTGTAAAAAGTCTTGGAGCGGATGAAGTTATTGATTATAAAACCCAAAAATTTGAAGAGGTCATCAAAGACTTTGATGCAGTATTTGATACCGTAGGCGGAGATACGCTCGCCAAATCCTACAGTGTCCTGAAAAAGGGCGGAATCCTCGTCTCTATGGGGCAGGTTAACGCCGACACTGCGAAGCAGTTAAGTATTAATGCATTCGGACAGATGACCGTCACAGATACTACACACCTCAACCGCCTAACTGAATTAGTCGAATCTGGAGTTATTAAAGTCCATATAGATAAAACGTTTCCGCTGTTGGAAACCAAAGACGCCTTCACGTATCAGGAAACGGGCCACCCGCAGGGAAAGGTTGTTGTGACAATACCGCAATAACTCAGATTTGTAACTTGAGTTATTGAGTATAAATCAATCTAATCGGATTTTTCGCCTAGAGGCTGTAAATCCGAAAGATATCTTTATATGAAAATTCAGATTATCTTAGGCACGACACGACAAAACAGATTTTCCGAAAAAGCCGCGTCGTATATACTTCAGGAAGCCAAAAACCGGCATGAATTTGAAACGGAGCTTGTAGATCTACGCGATTACCCGATGCCGTTTTTCGACGAGCCGGTTTCCCCCAAAATGTTTGACATGACCCACCACGCATACACGAATGAGGTGGTGAAAAAGTGGCTGGCCAAAATTTCAGAGGCAGACGGATATATTATCGTCACTGCTGAATATAACCACGGCTATCCTGCGGTCCTCAAAAATGCGATTGACTTCGGATATAAGGAATGGATCAAAAAATCAGTCGGATTTGTGAGTTACGGAAATTCGGGCGGTGCCCGCTCAGTCGAACAGCTGCGGCAGGTGGTAATCGAATTGGACATGATCCCGATCCGTACGGCAATCCAAATCCCCTTCGACGTCTATATGGCGGTCCGAAATGAAACAGTCCCGGTAAACCCTGAACTCTTTGCTCCGTTACGGAAAGGACCTGTCGACCGCGTCGAAGCCTTTTTCACCGATCTTATCTGGACCACAAAAGCCTTAGTCGCGGCACGAAAGTAATTACCATGGCAGAGTATATACCCGGAGTTTGTAATATTGGGCCCGCCGAGATTGTCCGAAGAAAGAGTGCGGGATGGGTCGGGGTAACGATGAGCGCCATCCTAGTGCTGCTTTTTCTTCTATTTCATATACCGTCGGTTTATCGCCTGATCATTTTTCTGCCTGCGGCGCTTGCCGCTTCCGGATTTTTGCAGGCCTATCTCCATTTCTGTGCAGGATTCGGATTTAAAGGAGTCTATAACCTCATGAAACCGGCGGGCCAAACTGAAACGGTTGAAAAAGCGGAATTCAGGCAAAAAGATAAGGAAAAAGCCCAAAAAATTATGTTTTTTTCACTCCTTATCGGT
>CAYLQG010000127.1:0-3009 GCA_964385705.1 uncultured Gammaproteobacteria bacterium | reverse complement strand
AATGAATAAATGCGAAAAATCTGGGCTCATATGCGTGGCTGCTATTGCGGCGACATCGGCGGCATGACCCTCCGCATTACGATAGTTATCGTAGTTGCCGATATTGGACATTCCGACCGTTACATCTGAAAGTTCGCGTGCGTGGTCCCAATAGGTATGCAGGTCGTCATTAATGAGGACTATTCGTGAAGGGTCTACTCCGTTTGTCATATAGAAATGTTGGGCACGGGAGAGTATATCACGATCGAGCTCATAAAGCACGACCCGTCGGGCTCCGAACAGTATGGCAGTAAGACCGAGGGTGCCGATACCCGCGCCATATTCAACGGCTGTCACCCCGCGAAACACTTCTTTGTGCATCAACATCGCCTTCACCATCGTCAGCGTGTGAATGGCAAATCCCGATTGAAATGACGTACCGCGATCCAAATCATCAACCGCGATTTTGAAGCGGAAATTATCCGGTGGTTCAATGATGTTCGGCTGGTAAAATGCAAATTCATCACCGACCGTGAGAAGTGCTGTATTGTAGATATCCCGTTTCGGGTGCTCAGCATAGAGCCTTGTGAGTTTTGTCGGATTTTCTCCGCCCACGTACGCTTCAAAGACCTCTTCGCGCCGGAACACCCATGAATCCTTTTTTATGATCCCTTCCGGACCGGCTATTGGTGCAAATTCACGTAGTATCATAGATATCAGAGCGTAACTGTAGCATTTTTTACGTTTTCCGGACTCAACTGCAGAGTATATAGCATTTCCGCCTGTTCCACGTGCCAGTCCCACAATTTACGGATATTTCCATTCGGTAATGCAGGACACCCGATCGTGAGATCGTTTGCGGGTAAATCATCGAGCCAATAGCCGGTTTTTTTCCGGATGCCGTCAATCACATCCGGTTTAACGGCAATCGAATAGGACCCGCCTTGCGGCTTCAGGTAAAATAACGACGGCGCTAAATAATCATACTCCCCAACGGCATAGTAAAGCTCCGGGAGAACATTCAAGTTCCGGACATTCGTACCCGCCAACTCATTGATAAACGCAAACGACTGCTTTGCGACAGATAGCGCTTCGCGAGCGGTTGGCATACTTTTTTTATCCGTTTTCCATATGTGGGGGATCGCCTGAAGGACGGGAATCATGATCGACTCAGCCGTCCCGACACCTCCCATGATATAGTTTCCTACTGTTGTGATATCGTCGGTTAATTTCTGCCGGTACAACCTCTGCCCCACCTGCCAGAGCCGTTCAAGCATCACATAATCCCGGCTGCCTGATTCCATGAGAGTGTTACTCACATAATTGAAAACAACATCCTGGAACCGGAAAAATGTCGTATTCCAAAAATGAGCATAAAGGCGGCTCATGTCCGTCGGTCCATCCGTCGGGCGGATTACGGGCTCGCGATTGAACAAAAACGCGGGAACAACTTTATCAACGAAAAGCGATGTCAACGCATAAAGTTCGGTCTTTGTGCTCTCGAGATAGTCATTCTCAAGCGGAGCCTGGCGGTAGTAGCGGGCCAGTTTTACGACATCGCCCATCGGCGGTCTATCGGAATCAGGTGATTGCGGCATAATATTGAGATAACTGTTGGATATACCACAAAAGTAAGGTAAATTGCAAGTTTCAGCTTGCATTTTTCAGTCCTATAGTGTATAATTCCACAACTTATGCCAGGTAGTAGAATTTCGACACGCTTTCCCGCGTTGTCCGATTTTCAAGGCTAGCTCTGGCTAAAGTTTCAAGTTAAATAAAAGAAGACACCGTAAATTTTGAAAGCGTAAAAGACAACGGTCGAAATTTCACTACCTGGTATGAACCAATGGCAAGTTATCTACGAATACTGCAATGACCACGACGGCGCTGACTGCGCGTGCGTCGGCACCGCGTTTGTTACCGCAATTCCTGAGGTGCCCTCAATTAACCTTCTATCCGGTATCACGCGAATTACCAAGGCTAAAGAGGTTGTTGTCCGCTCCCCGGTCTCGCTTAGCCAGTTTATCGGCCTTATGCTTCTAGCCCTTGGCTTAGGCGGAATCTTCGGACCTTTAATCCCGGAGCTTCGTATGGAAACCGCCTACTATGCAGCTCAGGCGAATATCGCCTTCGACGGCGCAATGGCCCCCCGCAATTCGAATCTACCGAAATCCGCCCCAGTTATATTCACTCCCCTTACCACGCCTGATGGCGCCTCAATTGCTCCGGTAAATACGGACTTTAGCCTCATCATTCCGAAAATCGGCGTCAATGCACCTGTGGTCGCAAATGTCGATCCTAGTGATCCTAAATCCTATGATGATGCGCTCCTCAAAGGGGTCGCCCACGCGTCAACCTCATTTTTACCCGATCAGAATGGCACGGTTTACCTCTTCTCCCATTCGACGAACTACGACTGGTTTGTGAAGGATCTCAATGCTGTATTTTACCTCTTAAAGAACGTGGGTAAGGGCGATACGATCGTCATATACTATAAGGGAAGGCAGTATACGTATCTTGTCACGGATAAAAAGATCGTTTCACCGTCAAACAACAACTATCTTTACCCGACGGCGGGCGTCCACAACCTCATCCTTGAAACCTGTTGGCCTCCGGGAAGTACGACACAGCGGCTTCTAATATTTGCGAGCCTGCTCCAGGATCCGGGACAATCGATTTAATTGAAGCTAAACTCCTATGTCGACAGCACCTCTGGAAAACGCTCAAAAACACGACAGCATGTCGTTTACCGAAGCAAAACTTCAGGCACCATACCGTATAGCAGAAAGTTTTGCATTTGAGCACGGTTGGCCTCAGATGTTGGATATTCAACAGAATACTATAGCTCCGGAATTCCGCATGTTCGGAGAATATCCTGAAGTTGCGTGGGAGGTAGAGGCATCATTCGACCGTACTTATAAAAGAGCACTCGAAGATACAGCTGTTATCGCCGAGAGCAATCTGACGACAACGCTAACAATTTTCGCCCGGGATTTGGGTTTATTTAAAAACAATGAGCCATGGAGAGGC
>CAYLQG010000126.1:0-3055 GCA_964385705.1 uncultured Gammaproteobacteria bacterium | reverse complement strand
TTGTTCCTGCTTTTTCTGATAACAACGCCACCCGCTGATACTTCTGTTTTCATGATGAGCTCCTATTATAATATGTTTTCCCCTTCAATTTATCGGGCAATAAACTTTCCTTCGTATATTTGTCATACCCGGCCCCATATCCCAAAGATTGCATAAGTTTCGTCGGAGCATTTCTAATGTTTAACGGAATGGGCAAATTTCCGTATTTTTTGGCATCTACAAGCGCGGCCATGTAGGCGTTATACGCACTCCTGTCCTTTTTTGCGAGGCACAGATAGACAACGCCGTGCGCCAGATTTTCCTGGCATTCCGGATATCCGATTTTATTACACGCATCAAACACGGTATTGGCAACAACCAAGGCGGTGGGCTGGGCGACGCCTATATCCTCGGACGCAAACACCACCATCCGGCGGGCAATAAACAGAGGATCCTCTCCTGAGGCGACCATGCGTGCTAAATAATACAGCGCGGCATCCACGTCACTTGCCCGCATGGATTTAATGAAGGCGGATATCGTATTGTAGTGTTCCTCTCCGACCTGATCGTATTGCAGCATTTTCTTCTGCGCCGCTTCTTCAATAGAGGAAGTGGTAATTTTCTTTCCGGCGGAGCCGGATCGCGCTTCGCTTGACTTTCCCGCCAGCTGGACTGCTATTTCTAAAATATTCAGTAGGCTTCTGGCGTCCCCGTTTGCGACCTCCTGAAGGAATTTTCTCGCTTCCGGTTCAATTTTTACCTTCAAATACGACGTACCACGGTCAGTAATCTGGTTCAGTTCTTCCTCTGTCAATCGTTCAAGCACAAGCACGCGGCATCGCGATAGAAGCGGAGCAATCACCTCAAACGAGGGATTTTCCGTCGTGGCACCGATAAAAATGATGGTCCCGTGCTCGACGTGTGGGAGTAGCGCGTCCTGCTGGGCTTTGTTAAAGCGGTGAATTTCATCCAGGAAAAACACGGTCTTTTTGCCTGTTTTTAGCCGCTCCTCGGCTTCCTTCACAATCCGTCGGACATCGGCAAGGCTCGAAGTGACAGCCGAATGGGATTCGAAATGCGCATCGGTGAGCGTTGCCAACAGCTGCGCGAGTGTCGTTTTTCCGCATCCCGGAGGGCCCCAGAATATCATGGAGGGCAGGAATCCGGTTGCCATGAGTTTCCGGATAATGCCGTCTGGTCCGGCCAGATGCGACTGACCTATGACGTCATCCAATTTATTGGGCCGTAGTATTTCTGCAAGCGGTTTTGGCTCATTCATTGGTGTCATTGTACTCCAAACGGTCAATGTGAAACTATTCTCGGAAGACTTCGGACTTTCCCGAAGGCAATCCTATCCAGTACGCGCTCATCCATGGCAAGCATCCGGGCCGGAGTAACGGTAAATTCTCCCCACCGGTCGGAGAGATTGTCTAATGCTTTTGTCAGTTCCGTTTTCTTCGTATCCTCCGAAAGGAGACTCTGCTGTGTATATAATGTACGCTCCAACCGGTACGTATAGACAGCAAGTATCCGGACCGGACGCTCCGGTGCCTGAATGAGTAATGATTTCATCCGCTGATAAAAATCCCCGTCAGAATAAAGGGGGCTCACATGCATTTCCCGTTTCCCCCAATGGGAAAAGTCGGTGAATAGTGTAGATACGCCGACGCCATGGGCCATACAACCAGCCTCCCTTAGTCTTTTTCCCATTTTCAGGACAAGCTGCGACATAATCTGATGGATTTTATTATCCTGAGGCGCGTACGATTTGCCGAATGCATACGATTGACCGAAGCTTTTCTGCTGTGGCCCGCTGGAGCCTTCGGCGGAGGAGGCCTCGTCTTCAGGGCTCCCGAATGCTTTATACATAGATCCGTCCTCGTAGCCGTGCAGGCGGCTCCACCAGTGGTGCCCATTAATCGAATGAAACGCCCGTGCTAAATCGGAGGCCGAAGCATGGCACATCTGGGTGGGCGTTGTAATGCCGGCATATCGAAGGCGATTCCCGTTGCCGTCTTTGATGCCGCATAAATCTTCAAGCGTCATTGTCGCGAAAATGTTTTCTATGGAGTCCTTACTGATGACATCCAGGCCATCCGGTTTATGTAACCCCGAGGCAATTTTGGCCAGATATCTATTCGGTGCAATACCGATTGAGACGGTGAGCCAGTCTCCTATTTCCTTTTTGATCCTGCGCTTGATCTCTTTTGCCAACAAGATCATTGCGCTTGTTATGTCATCCTCGGGCCGAAGGACCCGAGGATCCTTCGTATTTTTTAAAGGTAAAACCGATTCCCGCCTACGCGGGAATGACAATTCGTGAAGGCATCGCTCAAGAGCCGGCGTTTCGGCAAGAGACATAACCATCTCATCAATGGATTCAACCCTGATATCGGAAGAATAGGACTCGAGAAGCGCTAAAAGCTCGCGGTTTATGAAACGATATTTGTCCGGATCAGGCGGTAAAACGACAAGGCCCGGGCAAATACTCCGACTCTCTCCCACCCGCATACCTGTTTTTATCCCCAGACGCTTGGCCTCGACGGATGCTGCCAATATACAGCCGCGGCTTTCTACATACGCCGCTACAGCAACCGGTTTCCCCCGCAGGCGCGGATTTGCCTGCTGCTCTACCGTCGCAAAACAGGAGTTAAGGTCAATATGCATGACATCGGGAGGCTTCGGATTAAATACATCCATCATACAATTCAATTGTTGTCATCAATTTCCAATAGTTTCCATTGCAATATGTCCGTATTAAACTGGAGCTTGAAAAAATTGTTCCCGTCGGTCACGGAAAAGATGTGAAATAGCGTCCTGCCATCCCTCACAGCATGGTGAAGTCCGACTTTCGTGATGAGATAGCGGTTGCCCCGCCAATGGATGACCCATGGATACGCCTGCCGTTTTGCCGGATTGGAGAGTAAATCTACTGAAACTGCCTCATCAATCGTTTCTGCCATACCAGGTAGTAGATCCGCGCTGCATCGTTTTCACGATGCAAAGAGAAACTCTACGTAAATTTATATATTTAGCGTTATTTCAACCTTTATCGTTATTAGCCAGTGTAAGTTTG
>CAYLQG010000125.1:0-3076 GCA_964385705.1 uncultured Gammaproteobacteria bacterium | reverse complement strand
CAGGCTTAGGACAAATTGTTCGGACTTTCTCCTCCACTTGCTAGCAACTTACGTAGTACCTTTCATCGACACTTGCGCAACTTGCTTTGACCGTTTTACGTGGTAGTAGGGGTTATCATAAAGTCTTGAAGCTAAAAATCTATTATCACCCACTTGCATGTCTTTTAGAAATAGACGCTGTTTCTTTAATATATCGTCCTGAGTCTTCATAAAACTAACATTGTTAATACTTTCAGAAATTGTAGTTTGATATGAGACTCTATATCCGTCTCCGAATATTTTCTTCGCTAAAAATTTAACTCTTTTAAGATGAAAATCTTCACATACGATTAATACATGCCGCCATTTATTAGGAATAAAGAATTTTACTTTAGAAAAATAAAAGTTTCCGATGGTATCCCTGGATTCTTCTTCTTTAAGAATAGCCTTTTGAGGAACTCCAAAATGAATGAGCGTCCTTTCCATTTCTTCAGCCTCAGTCGTTAAAGGCTTTATCCCTTTTAAGTCCCAACTAATACTGTACCCTCCAGATACTAAAATCGTATCTGAGAGTTTTTGATTATACAATTTACTTATGTAGAGTAAACGGGAGGTAACAATTTTGGGCAAACCCCAATTACCAGTTAAGCCATTGCCCAAGGTAAGTATCACATCGTATTTTTGCATGGGCACATTCTACACCCTACTAGTACATTGATCGAATCTAACATCGAGACGATCTAATTCGATATTTCACCTATGATTATGTAAATAGGTTGTCAGAATCTCCAAATACAATTTTCGCTCCACGCGGCACAGAATTCTTCGGCTCGCTCAGGACAAGTTGGTCGGACTATCCGATTTCACAATTAATAATTGGTTTTGTCAGACTGAAGAATTAATGCAGATGGATTGAATCCTTTAACGACGAGCCAGACTCCCAGTGAAAACTCAAATAGCGCGACCGGAAGTGCGGACAACCCTGCCAAGGGGGCATGTTGCCCGACGACACCGGATAATACGGCAATGTAGCCAACGAGGAGCATAGGTCCTCCGACGATTCCGATCAGGGAAAGGCCTCTGGGCACCAGGTGCGATCGGTATAGCATGAATCCCAGCAACAAGTCGCATATAGCCGGCATGAAGCTTTGTCCGAGAAGGAAGATGCGGTCATAAAGGATGGCAAGGACATGGCTGACGACCAACGCATCTGCCCCGGTTCCAGCCTGCCGTAAGCTCACAATCGACAAAAGGAACGCGACGCCGACGAAAATGGTACCGGATTCCAGAATACGGGAGGCAACGAGACCCAATGCAAGACGTTCATTCTGCTTCTTAAGGACCGGAAACAGCGTGACGGCGGTGCCGATGCCGGCCAGAGCCACGATGATCTCCAGGATTCCGCCAATGATGGCGGACGTGTCCGGGCCGTCGCCGAGAATGTAGTTTGCACTCTTAACCGGGCCGTAGATAGCAAGAGTCGGGATCGAGACAAATGTGAGCAGATAGAGAATGCCCGCCGACAACGAGACTGCTCTCGATGAGGCCATGGGTGTGACAATTTGTTTATTTACTTTCATTTTTTCTTCCACGAGAGCATCGTAACACACTTCAATTATATTTGTACGATAGATTACAACGCTTATCCAATCGCGAGTCAGCTATTATATAATTGGGTTATCAGAAGATTCTAAACTATTTTGCTCCGGTCGGTTGAGGATACTTCGGCAGATTCAGAACAAGATGTCCTGATTTATTATATTCTTAGCCTGATTCATTTTGGTTCCACCTTACCCCTTTAAAAATAACTCAGATCCCACAACAATGAGCCAAACAATTGAGGAGAATAGAAAAATCCGTTCTAATAAGCCGAATATTCTTTTAAGTTGCGGTAAAAATCCTAAGAGTAGTAAAACTGCGGTAAAGACAACTGTCTTACCGATGATAAAGTCCGCCAGCGTTGTGTGAAAGTTAGCAGCGGCAAACGCAATTCCCCCGAAAGAAATCATAGCAAATATAAGGTGCATTTTCCCAATTTTTGTAGCGGGTTGACCCGTAATATCTGTAGGAAAGAATATGAGAAGAAAACGGCAGGCACTTGAGATAACAAGGAATATAACAATAGACATTGACGCTATGTTAATATTGGTTGCTAATGCAATTGCCAAACTAAAGCTTGATACCGCACCTGCCAATGGGACAGCCTTCACGAAATTATATTTCCCAGATAATCGGGCAACGTAATCACTAACTGTATTTTTTACCGGATTGAATTTGTTCGGTAAAAAATGAAGCAAAATAATCAATCCCAAGAACGACAACGCGCTTATTACGGTAAGACCGCTAAAGATGAGTCTTAATAAGTCCTGCATATTTTGGGAGTATACATTAATTGTTATCTTAATTATAACGATTAACTTTAAATAATTGAAAGAGTGCCACCAATTAAAAGAGAACGGATCATAAGTAAGGGTATTTGGGGTATGAAAACTAAAATCAGCTCCGATGGGTAAAAATCTTCGATAGGCTCAGGACAAGTTGGTCGGATTTATGTTCTTAAGTGTATATAACCCCAAATTCCAATTGCTACAATTTCAATAAGACTAATCAAAAATATCATCAAACCAACCGAATGTATTCGTGAATGCATCTCTTTATGCTGGATAGCATAATACAACACAGCATTATTCACGGATATCACGATTGCAACGAAAACGATAAGACTTGTTGTGAGTTTCATAAAACATCTCCTTTCAAGTACATTGTCCTCTCAATCCAGGGAGATATCAATTTTAAGGCTAAATTGCTTCCATCGGAAGAAATGAGGCGGTGTTTACCTACGTCTTTTACTGAGGACGTATTGAACAGAAGGGCTTATCTTCTTATCGTTGCGATGAATGCAGCCAATCCAGCAACATGGCCGACGCATCCCTTCCTTGAGCTCACTCACCGTCCTTTTAACATGTTCTTTTCTGGTCTCTTCTTTTTTAACATAGGTAACCCAGCAGATCCATTCATTGCGTGCGAGCGATGTTAAACCCTCCCATAGTGCCAATGCTTTCGTGTCAGAAACCAACGCTCCCCGTAGATCCGCTGG
>CAYLQG010000124.1:0-3153 GCA_964385705.1 uncultured Gammaproteobacteria bacterium | reverse complement strand
GCCGGTATGTCGCTCGAAAATTTTATGGAAATTAAAATAGCAGACCCTCGCGAGAAAGGTTACGATGAGTGGCGGCTTCCGTTCAGAGAACGAATGAGTGAATTACTTGTCGATTTGCTTCAAAATCCACGATTTGCCGGCGTTGCGACCGTTCTTGGCGCCCTTATTGAATCTACCGGATAAACAATACTTCAGATTCGATATTTGTATTTCTAATACACGAATTAACTAAATTCTCCAATCTTCCCGAGAATATCCGCACGTAATTGTTCCAGCTTTTTCATATCTTTATTTTTTGTGTCCAGTCGAACGCTGGTAAGGGCTCTGTGTGTATGTGTAACCCCCACTTGTTCGAGTTCTTCAATACATTTTTTTAGTTTGAATGGAAACGATTCAAAATCTCCGGCTGTGCCTCCGAATCTATATGCTCCTGCTTTTAATCCTTCAAAATCCTCATCCAGCCAGCCGCCGGTGAATATAACCTGTTCTTTTGCCACCCGAATCATTTCAAATATGATGTTAACGACTTCCGTCTGGTCATTGGCGTATTCCGGCATACCATAATGCGATATGACATAGTCAAAAGAGTCAGTTGGCTGGTCTATACCATACAAAACGTTAGAACTTTGAAATAACGAAGGAAACGCTTGTACAGCACGTTCTAATTCAGATTTTATGAATAGATTTCTTTCCGAAAGACGATCGTCCGGGATTTGTAGCAGTATGTCGACTCCTACGTATCGTATTGCCTGAGTAGGATTATTTCTATTGTGTGCATCTATTTCATATAATGAAATGCCTGCACCCAATCCAATCTCGCATACGGATTTGTTATATAGCTCATTTTTTCCCATTCCGAGATCGGCAAGACTACCTGCGTTGTGTTCTCCCCGAAAGAGGGGACGATGATTTGCCAGTATTCGCAGTCCGGTATCAACATTACCAAGCTCTAGATTACTCATAGAAGGTTAAAATAAATAGGCTGTTGTCACTTCTCAGGATCTAAACAGCGTTCCGATTATGCTGTTGCCGCCTTATCCGCTTTGGCTTTCTCAACTGCCTGTTTATATAAGGGTATTCCTCGTACAACGGCGTCGATAGCCGCAGGTATTAAAGGTCCGCTAAATCCCAGCCGATACACCGCGAGTTCTGCTAACTCTAAAGCTGTTTGATCGCTTACGTTGCCACTATCTACTTCAGCGTGAAATCGATCGATAACTGCCCTTTGCTCCAGGTCATCCGCGAACGTCGGACTGAATTCGCCTGGTTGTCGTTCTCTACTTGTTGATTGGCTCATACTATTCACCTCCTTTGACTGACTTGACACAGATTGTACTAGAGTGATATGATAGGTGCAAACATCTGTTCGTTCATATGAACAAACAAATAATTACTACCCAGCTTGCACAGTTCGGATTGGATGAAATTGAGGTTCAAATATACCTCAGTTTGCTCGAAAAAGGAGCAAAAACACCACTTGATCTTTCCCGTGAAACAAACATCAATCGATCAAAAATTTACCGGTATATTGAACGCCTGCAGGCTAAACGCCTTATTGAGGAATCCGACAAAGGCAGGGGATTGACGCTCAAAGCCGCCAATCCGGATAGCCTTCAGCTTCTTATCTTAGAGAAGGAACAGCAGCTGAAGAACCAAAAAGAACTTCTACCGGACCTTCTCAAAGAGCTCACGGCCATGCCCACGGATGCCAAAACCGTGTTTGAAGTCAAACATTACCATGGGACGGAAGGGCTTAAACAGATGCTCTGGAACCATTTATCGGCCAAAAAAGAAATCCTCGTATTCGGGTACGAAAACAGAAACGATATCGCAGGGAAGGCGTTTGCCGAGACGATCCGTTATGAGCAGGTGGCGCGGCATATAACCAAAATTGAGATTGAAAACGCGACGGATCAGGGGGATTATTGGTACACAGCCGTTCCCAACTGGGGAAAATTCTACCGTTCCCGGTATATCCCGCCCAAGATATTAACCATGAAGCAGTATCAGGTGCTCTATAACGACACGATTTCCATATTAAGCTGGGCGGACGGGAATAAAGTGGGCGTTGAGATCACCAATCCATCATTTGCTGCCATGTCAAAGCAGATTTTCTGGAAATTCTGGGATATCGCCAAAGACTACGTGGAGGAGGGGAAAAAGCTGGAAGCCGCCAAAAAACAGAAACATAAGACTACCTGACCGGCGAAAGAGTGACTATTTCAGAACAACGTTATCAATGAGGCGTACGTCCCCGAAAAAAACGGCCATAGAGACGAGCGCTTGTTTTACTTTCCCATTGAGTTCCGAAAGCGTCACAGGGTCGGCGATAGAAATGTATTCTACACGGGCTAACGGTTCGCTATTGAGTACAGAAATTAAATTCTTACGTAGTTTATCCGCATCGCGGGTTCCTGACTTCCAGGCCTTTTCCGCATCACTGAGACTCCGGAAAAGGACCCGAGCCGCTCTTCGTTCCTTGGAATTAAGGCGGACGTTACGGCTGCTCATCGCAAGCCCGTCTTTTTCCCGGAGGGTCGGACAGACAATGATTTCAACCGGGATATTTAAATCCCTTACAAATTGTCTGACCACGATGACCTGTTGGGCATCTTTCTGGCCGAAATACGCGCGCGTCGGTTCCACGATATTAAATAATTTTGTGACAACGGTCGCCATACCGCGGAAATGTCCGGGCCGTGCAGCTCCTTCCAATGGCTTCGTCACCTCTGTGACATCGATATACGATTGAAAACCCGGAGGATACACTTCACCCGCCTCTGGTGCAAATACCAGATCAACACCAGCTTTCCTAAGAAGCGCGAGATCGCTTTTCATGGTTCGCGGATATTTTTTGAGATCCTCAGGGTTGTTAAACTGGGTTGGGTTGACGAATATACTCACCGCCGTTTTGTCGTTTTCTTTCATCGCTCTTCTGACCAATGACAGGTGTCCTTTATGAAGGGCGCCCATCGTCGGGACAAAGCCCCACGTCTCGGCGGGCGACCGCTTGCGGTATTTTATTAGTTCACTGATGGCGCGCGCGATAATCATAGGGCGATTATAACAGGTGAGATCCGGTAAATTTATTTTGTAATATATATCACAAATGGATTGATGTAAAGGCCCGCAAACACTTATATTACTTATTGA
>CAYLQG010000123.1:0-3262 GCA_964385705.1 uncultured Gammaproteobacteria bacterium | reverse complement strand
TGCATCACGGGCAATTTTAACGGCGTCAATAATATCGTCCACACGAAATGAAGAAGTAATCGGTCCTGCGATATCAAGTCCGACGACGCCTTCCGAGGCGAATTTTGCGGCTTTCCCGGCGATTATTTCGTTCTGTTCTTTCGTAAACCGGCGGTCCATCATGAGGATGAGCCCCGCACGGACGGGATATTCCATGCACGCCCGCTTCAGTCCGACAACAGCCCCGAAAATGATCTTATCGAGATCCTGCTCCCCGCTCCTATTCCGGAGCATCGGATTAAACCGGATTTCCATTGTCCTGACATTTCCTTTCCGGTACGCACGACTCACGGCCTGATGGGCCGCCCGTTCAATCGCGTATGTCGAGGATTGGATGAGCTCAGTAAGATCGAAAAACTTGAGATATTTGTCGTAGGTCGTCTGCTTTTTGATTGTGATGGAATCAATGAAGGTAAAATAGTCTTTTTCCTTAAGCCGAATTCCCTGTTCATGGGCAAGTTCCCAGAGAAAATGCGGCGTAGATGATGAACCTAGGTGCAGGTGAAGATCGACAAGATTTGTAAGATATGGAGCTATTTGTTGACCCATGGACTATTTTATCAATTTACCCCCTAATTGGTCAAGTTATTAGGCATATGGCCTCAACATAATGGAAATGCGCAGGGAGCATACGTTTTTTGAGCACCGTCACTAGCGAGAGAAACAATGAACAGCTTAGGCGTTTCGTCGCCAACGAACATTGAGATCCGGGCTTCAGTTTCCCTCGTGAAATGAGTCTTTTTTGCTATCACGATAAACCCTCACTCGCAAAGTGAATCCGGACTCAATGTTGTTGGCTCCTCACGCGTGAGTCTAACTAACTTGACGAAGTGTCTCAGCATTGACGGATGTCCCTGATCCTGAGATCCGGGATCTAAGGACGCACAAAACGCATGCCGATCTAAGCGCGATCAGGTCGACTGATAGTCTACTAAAATTCCAATTTTTCTACCTCAACCGGGCTGACGCCTTCAAATACCATCCGGAACCCCTTTGCCGTCTGCACGTACATTTCCCCGCGGATCGCAGCAAGAGTTAATCGTTTACCGCTATGTTTTGTATACGCAACCATCACGGGATCACCATGAGATACAATCACGATTTCCTCTCCTTCATGTTTGGCAACTGCCTGTTTGATAAATTCATTCATCCGTTTCCAGATATCGCGAAGTCTTTCTCCGCCGTTCTTCAAATACTTCGGCGTATAGAAATTCCAGTGCTCGGCAGCGAGATCCACAACTTTTTTCCCGCGGGCGGAAGTTGATACCTCAAGTAACCGCTCATCATGGGCGATCGGGACGGAATTATGATATGAGGCAATGATCTCAGCTGTTTCCCGGGTTCGGTCAAGCGGGCTTGCGTAAATTGTCGTGATTTTTTTATCAGAGAGGAATTTTCCGAGCGCATTGGCCTGTTTTTTCCCGAGTTCACTCAGCTTAAATCCCGGCAACCGTTCATACATGATCTGGTCGGGATTATGCACATCTCCGTGGCGTACGAGGTAAACAGTCGTCTTCATAATTAGCGATGTCATTGCGAGTCGAGTCGACAGACGCGGCAATCCGGCATCAATCCAAATAATTACATTGAGATTGCTTCGTCTCCGTCAGCCGACGGATCCTCGCAAAGACAAACTAGACTCATTTTAGCATACCGGGATATAAAAACCGCTTATCGGTTTTTTTCTTCTTTTTGTCCCACCCGGCTAAAATCGTGACAGCAAGTGAAGCCACAGCGCCTGCCCTCTTCTCCATTTCATCGGTAAGGCGGAATTCATCCGTTACACGGTTAGCGATGATGAGACACACCGCTCCCGCACGTTTTCCGAAAATACTAGCGAACGTGAAAAGCGACCCCACTTCCATCTCGAAATTCTTAACCCCAGCCGCCACCATATCTTCAAGAACATGTTTTTTGTTACTTGGTAAGTAACCATTCAATGTCGGTCTCCCCTGTCCGGTATAAAACGTGTCAAACGAGGCGGTGACACCGACATGATAGCGGACCTTCAATTCCTCCGCCGCCTGTATAAGCGCCATAACGACTTCATAATTGGCAACTGCCGGATATTCCACGGCAACGAGATCGCGGCTAGCGCCCTCAAATCGTACAGCTCCCGTTGAGATAACGAGATCTCCGATTTTCTGATCTTTCTGAATCCCGCCGCACGTCCCGGTCCGTATAAACGTATCAGCACCGATCCGGGAAAGTTCATCAATGGCGATCGTAAGTGACGGTGCGCCGATGCCACCTGAGACACAGGAGAGGTCAACCCCTTTATACTCCCCCCGCATCGTATGGTATTCGCGATGGTAAGCTACCTCACGGGCGCTGTCCCAGAGGGATGCGATTTTACTGACACGTGCGGGATCACCGGGAGTAACGACGTAACGTGAGACATCACCGGGGCCAAGGGCGATATGATATTGTTTTCCGCCGATGACCGGCGCAGTAGCGGAGATTTTTTTCATAGAGATTTAAGCCGCTTGAGCAGCAGTAATATCCTCAACGAAGGCCGGAAGTATGTGGCCTTCTTGTGCGAAATGGATGGAACCATTTGGGGGAATTCGCAGCAACGGATCAAGTTGTTCGCCGTAAGAAAGTATACTGGCAATTGGAACCGACAAGATTTCTTCTTCATCTTGTACTTCGGATACCCACCGTATATGCGGTTCGCCCTGAACAGTAATGATTTCTTGCCTCGCCGCACCGTCTTTTGGAGAGATTTGATGTTCAACATTTCCTCCAATTGCCCAATGAGTTGATGTAACCAATTCATCTCCGCCGCCCTGTTCTTTCAGGCCGCGGTGTACTTTCAATTCTTCTTTGGTTTCTATAATACTGTATTTCCCACGTCCATCAGGAAGCCAAACAAAATATTCTGTGATAATTGTAGCACCCATATAATTCCTCCTTTATTTGTATATCCTATGACAGTTTTCACAGGCGGCGGTATACATTTCCGATGCCCCGACCACGATCTGACCTTTACCGCCTTTGTTCCTCTGTGTATGCCGGGCAAGGCTTCCGCATTTCTGGCAAATAGCAAATAATTCAAGTCGTTCATCGGCAAGACCCATGAGATCGGGCGTACTCCCGAACGGCTTCCGCTGATAATCATAGAGAAGTCCCGCAGCGATGACATGAATCCCCTGGTTCCGAATAACCTCGATAACTTTCATCACTTTCCGTTTATCAAAAAACTGCACTTCATCAAAAATCA
>CAYLQG010000122.1:0-3361 GCA_964385705.1 uncultured Gammaproteobacteria bacterium | reverse complement strand
GTCACCGTCGCAGGCGGGAGTTTATTATGGCCGAGACTTACCACACAAAAGCGACCGCCAATAATCCAACAAGTTCATGACGCGGTTCTTAAAACACCGATTGGGGAACAGTCAGCCAACGTTCTTGGAGTCTCAGATGAAGCTCATGTAAAACCGTTAAATGCCGGAGAGGTTGTTGCGGGCATTGTCGGTGCTGCGGAAGGCGCTGTACAATCAAGAATTCAAACGATTATTGTGAAAAACGCGGTCAATGAATTAACCAGCGAGTTTGATAAATTGCCTCTCGATCAAAAACAGGAAATTCAACAGGCTATCTGCAAAGCACCTGTTAAAAAATAGGAATTCTCCCGTTTATTCTGCTACAATGGGCCTCATGGATGAAGATTTAAAGACCAGAGCTACCCATGTTCTTACTAAACTCGATTTGGACGGGAAACGTAAGGCCATCCGGGAAATTGAAGCCGAGAGCACCCATCAGAATTTTTGGGGTGATTCAAAAGCTGCAGCCAAAAAGATGAAGAGGATGGCCATCCTTCAGAAGGAACTGGAACAGGGAGAGATGCTTGAGCTTCTTATTTCAGACGGAAACACAACCGAGTTATTAAAAGAAGTGGATCGGCTGGAATTTGCATTGTATTTATCAGGTCCATATGACCGGAATGATGCTATTCTCGCGCTCCATGCAGGCCAGGGCGGTACGGAAGCGATGGATTGGACATCAATGCTTTACCGGATGTATACGCGGTATGTGGAGAGAAAAGGGTGGGATTATGAGGAAATTGATTTTACGCCGGGAGACGAAGCTGGTATTAAAAGCGTGACGATCACCGTTACAGGGAGTTACGCATACGGTTTTTTAAAGGCAGAAGCAGGAGTTCACCGTTTGGTGCGGCAGTCGCCTTTTAATGCGGATAATCTCCGACAGACATCGTTTGCTATGGCGGAAGTCTGGCCGGTTTTTGATGAAGAGATGGCTGTGGAACTGAAAGAGGAAGATCTGGAATGGGATTTTTACCGCGCGGGAGGAAAGGGTGGCCAGAATGTCAATAAAGTTTCAACGGCCGTACGGCTTCACCATAAACCGACCGGCATTATCGTTTCCAGTCAGGCGCAGCGGTACCAGGGACAAAACAGAGAGTATGCACTGAAGATTCTTCAGGCGAAATTGTGGGCGATGCAACAGGAAAAGGTTCGCGATGAGCAGAGTAAAGTGAAAGGAGAATATAAAACGCCGGGTTGGGGAAACCAGATACGGTCATATGTATTACATCCGTATCACATGGTGAAGGATTTACGTACGCAGCATGAAACGGGCAATACCGACCGAGTATTGGATGGTGATCTTGAGGATTTTATTATCGCATACTTGAAAAAAATATCGTAAGAGGTGATAATGGAGTGCACGAGGAGGGAAGTGTATGCAACGACTAAATGAAAAGGTAGTGCGGCCGCCCGTGAAAACCAATCCTCACGTACAAAGCGGTTCAGTGGAATCAACCGAAGGGAAATTAAATGATATGACTATGAAAAATAACTCAAAAATTGTTTTTGTCGTTTACGGCGTTTTAGTACTCTTAGGAATCGGAACAGGTTATCTGTTGTCGAAGAAAGTCGGAACCGGAGGAGGAAGTAACGCTAACTCTGCTGCGGGTACTATTAAGACCGCTACAGTCGTTGGGAGCACGGATTCTTCAACATTTAAAGATTCAGCAGTCGGTGTCGTTCAAAAAGGCGGCGCATCAGACGGCGAAGGGTCTCATCAATTGATAAGGGACGGCGGGCCTTCACAAACTGTTTATCTCATCTCTTCCGTTGTCGACCTCGATCAATTTGCAGGAAAGAAAGTAAAAGTGTGGGGGCAAACAATGGCGGCAAAAAATGTGGCGTGGCTTATGGATGTAGGTAAAGTAGAACTTCAATAGGAATGATACGATTTGACAATGTCTCAAAGCATTTTTCCGGGCATACAAGCGCCCTGTCCGACATAACCGTTGAGATTAAAGACGGCGAATTTGTTTTCCTCATTGGTCCTTCAGGAGCCGGCAAAACCACATTCCTGCGTTTACTTATCCGTGATACGGTGTCAACAAAGGGCGTCATTCACGTCGATGACTGGAATATCAGCACGCTTCCTTCAAGCAAAGTTTATTTGTTACGCCGTAAAGTCGGGACGGTATTCCAGGATTTTAAATTGCTCACTGACCGAACGGTTTTTGAAAATGTCGCGTTGGGTCTGGAAATTCTCGGAAAAAATTCCAAAGATATATCGACACGGGTCCTTGATGTCATTGATCTTGTAGGTCTTGCGGATAAGCGAAACAGCTTTCCTCTGCAGCTTTCCGCCGGTGAGATGCAGCGGACGAGTATTGCGCGGGCAATTGTCGGAGGACCCAGTATCTTATTGGCTGATGAGCCGACCGGTAATCTTGATCCGCAGACATCATGGGATATTCTTGATATCTTAAAGGAAATCCAAAAAATCGGTACGACGATAATTATGGCAACCCATAACGTGAGTATCGTTAACGAGTTGAAGCATCGAACCATTACCCTTAATAAGGGGCGGATTGTGCGGGATGAAGAAAAAGGAAAATATCACGTTACGATCCATGAGAAAGGAAAAAAAGAACATGCGGATTCTTAGCACATGGACCCATATGCGCCGGTCGCCGTATCAAACACTCGCGGCGGTCGTCACCATGTTTCTGACGATGCTTCTTGCAGGATTATTTTTCCTTGCAACAATTTTTTCGTCTCTTGTCTTGCAGTATTTTGAGGGCAAGCCACAGATAACTGTCTTCTTTGCGGACAAAGCGACCGCGACGGATGCTGACACGCTGAAAAAGACACTGGAATCGACAGGGAAGGTAGCATCACTTAAGTATGTTTCCAAAGATGATGCGCTCGCGATCTACCGTCAGCAGAATAAAAACGATCCGCTCCTTCTTGAGATGGTTACGGCCGATATTTTACCCGCGTCACTTGAGGTTTCGGCTACCGATCCGAATTACCTGCGTGATCTCGATCCTATTATCAGAAAAGCACAGGGAGTCGAGGAGGTGGTATTCCAAAAAGATGTCGTCGACTCACTCCTTCGGTGGACGCATGCCATCCGGTGGGTTGGCGGGATACTTGTGGGATTATTATCCCTCAATTCGATTCTTATTGTTATGACCATCATCGGTATGAAAATTGCGCTCAAGAAGGATGAGATTGAAATATTAAAGTTGGTCGGTGCATCGCCGTGGTACATACGGACTCCATTTATTGTTGAGGGTGGATTATACGGCGCCCTTGGAGCGGTGGCTTCCTGGATCATTATCATGGGAATTATGTTATGGCTGCGGCCGATGCTCGTCGG
>CAYLQG010000121.1:0-3384 GCA_964385705.1 uncultured Gammaproteobacteria bacterium | reverse complement strand
GCGAGGATAAGGTCGACCCGGTCCCAGATAGCGATATTGGGGCGGACGGCCCAAAAGAGTTTCATGAGATTAAATTTCTGGCTCTGTTTCATCCGGCCATTAAATACGATGATATCGACCGCGTGCTCTTTGAGGTAAAAATTCACTTCGTCGACTTTCCCCGGCCCGATGTAGGTCGCCGCAAATTCATCGCCCTTCTGCTGTATGACATCGACGACCTGAGCATTCCCAAGCGTTGCGACGAGCTGCCAGAGCTCGGTAACGTCCGCCTCCATTTCCGCACGGCTGATGCGCGGGCGGGCCAGGTAGACGAAAAGGATGTTGAGCGGATGATCGATTGTTTCCATTGACCGCATTATAACAAGACGGACATATATTCGTTTGTGTAACCCATTTATTGTAGAATGAGATCATGGAAATGCACATGCACCATGTGGCCCTCACGGTCGGCGATATCAAGGAATCCGCCTCATGGTATGAAGAAAAATTAGGTTTTACCACGGCACATTCATACAGCAAAAACGGGATGGAGATCGTGCTTATGGAGGGCGCCGGCATGCACCTCGAATTACTTTCCTTTGGAGATAATACAAAACCATTGCCTGAGTATCGGATAGATGTGATGAGTGACATCCATGTCGTCGGGACCAAGCACATGTGTCTTGAAGTAGCGGATCTCGAAGATAGTATTACCCAATTAAAAAACAAAGGGGTGGAGTTTACGACCGATATTGATACGGCGGCCTTCGGCGGACGATATATATTTTTCAGAGATTGTAACGGGATTCTTATTGAACTACGCGAACCGTAACTCATTTTCTATGGATACAACAGCAGGAACAGTGGTGAAAGTCACAACATCGGACGGGTATATTCTCCATGGGAATTACTGCGCGGCTACCGGAGGTAAAACGGCGGTTCTCCATATGCACGGGTCAGGCGGCAATTTTTATGGGAACGATTTTTATGCAGACATAGCCAAAACAGTTAACGAGGCGGGCATATCATATCTTGCCACCAATAATCACGGATCAGGCGTCTATGAATTTGAAGTGGGGACGCCGCTCTCAGGAATCTCTCTTGAAGTATTTGAAAATTGCCTCCTGGATATCGACGCATGGATAGAATTTTTACTGGCCCGTGGTGCGACGTCCATCATACTTGAAGGCCACAGTTTCGGTACCGGAAAAGTGACGTATTACATGGCGAAAGGGAAATATAAAGATACGGTAAAAGCGGTAATATACCTTGGGACAAACGGGGTGTTTCAGACGCAGCAGCAATATCTTGCAAAGAAAGGTGTGCCGCCAGAAGTATATCTCGCCGAGGCGGATAAATTCATGGCGATGGGAAAGCCTACTGCTATTCTTGCCGACCCGACGGCCCTTTGCGGCTATTATCCGGCAAGCGCAGGGACGTATATCAACTTCTTCCGTGTGGCAAGCGAAATGTTCAAGTCGACAATGATGGCGACGAAAGAGGATGGCGGATACCGGCATCTCATCGCCGTTCCTTTATTATGGATTCTCGGGGACGACCCCCAGAAAGAATATCTCTTCGTGCCGTTTGAAGAAGCATTCAATCTTATCCGGTCGGAAAACCCGCAGGTCGCCATCCATCAATTAAAACAATGTGATCATGGGCTACACGGTCATGAAGCGGAAGCGGCAGCGCTTGTCTCCGATTTCCTCAAACATATCTAAATTAATTTCTATTGGAGAACAATGTTATCCCCGACGGTGATTTGTTTTTCCTCAATAGTTCCCGTCGGCAGTTCGACGACCCTCTCATATTTCGGATTCCAGAAAAATAGACGGTTGGGGGGAAGATTTTTCGTCAGTTTCACGACGCGGTTATCGTTATCCAGAATTAACACATCAATCGGGAACAAAACACCGAACGTGTGAATGCCCCATCGGGTGGTGAAGAAGACGGGATAGATTTTCTTGGCACCGATAAGCCCCACTGACTTTTCCCAATCGGTCTTCAGGAGTTTTACCTTAAGGGTGATCATGTGTTAGGCAATTGCCTGTTCGACCTGATCCAAAACAGAAGCGACATTCCGGGAAACCTGTATACGGGTGAGTGCCGGAGGAACATTTTCTATAGCCACGGGGAAGCTGTATACCATAACCGGCTGATTTTGTTTCGTATCCCACGTATCAGCTGAAATAACCCTTTTATTCACGCGGTCGATGTGGAGGCTTTCTGAGATCGGGTGCTCCTGTGTCGGATAATAATTAATTACCAAAGAATCGGGTGAAGCCTGTAATAGGATTTTTCTACCGTCAGCGGGCGGCAGGGTTCCGGTCCATTCAAACCAATTTGAATGGAGTCTGTCAACGCCGATTTCATGAGTAATACGTTTTGCAATG
This sequence comes from uncultured Gammaproteobacteria bacterium, assembly GCA_964385705.1. Lineage (GTDB taxonomy): Bacteria > Patescibacteriota > Microgenomatia > UBA10105 > UBA927 > DATKGN01. Next base: position 1,009 of record CAYLQG010000121.1, on the reverse strand, counting down.
TTCTCGGCACGCTCGGTATTTGATTGTTCCAGTTCAAAATCTATAAATTCGAGTATGTCATCTTCAGTCGCAGGTTCGATGAAAGGCAGAGGTAATGGTATTTGGTGTGATCCAATGAATCGTTCAAGGAGCGTAATTGCCATGGATCGTATTATAGACCTTCGCCCTGCAAAAGATAGTTTTGTGGGTTTGGATCCTGTAGAGTGGTACTTTGGAGGGTATTAGGTTAGTATAACGGTATATGACAAAAAAACTTCTTGTTGAATTTATCGGAACCTTTTTCCTTGTTCTTGTCGTTTCGCTTTCCGGCAATCCGGTCGCGATCGGATTTATTCTTATGGCGATGGTGTATATGGGCGGGTACATCTCCGGCGCCCATTATAATCCGGCAGTCACGGCGGGCCTGTGGGTGTCAAAGAAAATCGGGGGACGTGACGCGGTGAAATATATTGTTACCCAGATGGCCGGCGGATTTGCGGCGGCGGGCGTCTATACGTTTATCAGTAAAAACTTTTTTCTACCGGCTCCCGGCGCGGGAGTAAACTTCCTCACTGCATTTGTTGTTGAACTTCTCTTCACCTTCGCTCTCGTGACCGTCGTCCACCATACGGCAGCGACAGAGAAGACAAAGGGAAATGATTATTACGGACTGGCGATCGGCATGACACTGCTTGCCGCGGCATCCGCAGGCGGTCCGATTTCGGGCGGGGCATTTAATCCGGCTGTCGGCGTATCGCCGTTACTTTTCGATATCGGGGATATAACCCATCACCTCGGGAGCATGCTTCTCTACACGGCGGGCCCGCTTGCCGGGGGGCTCCTCGCGGGCTGGGTATATCTAAAGATGAAAGACATGTAAGCGGCATGATTCTGGTATAATCGTTTGTAATGCAGAATACATTAGTGGCCACGAGTTCCATTACGATTAAGGCTCCGGTTTTCAAGGTCTGGGACGCGCTTACCAATCCCGAAATGATTGCCAAGTATTTATTCGGGACAAAGACGGAAA
>CAYLQG010000120.1:0-3428 GCA_964385705.1 uncultured Gammaproteobacteria bacterium | reverse complement strand
CAACGTCCTCAACAATCGGCCCCTGCACCTGGCATGGACCGCACCACACCGCCCAAAAGTCCACTAACACCGGTTTATCCGATTTTAAGACTTCTGCGTCAAAATTGCTGTCGGTGATGGTTACATCTGCCATATACTTTCCTTTCTTTAGAAGCTCTTTGCAAGTTTACGAGCATTAGAGCTTCTTAACCCTCCGAAGCCTAATGCGAAGGAGGGCACGTATTTATATTAGGATTTACTACTTTATCACTCAGTATAGCATCTCGGCAAGGGTTAATTCGCCGGTCATAATTTCCAACGGCTATTCTTATCTAATTCAAAATATTGATTTTGTCCACGAACATTCGCTGAAACGAGATTTCTCTGAAGCTTCCCTAAGTCCGTACTTTCCATAAGCTTTTTTGTAAGTATTGGAATGTGTCGAGCATCATGAGGATTTAGAAATAATCGTATCACGGCAAAACTCCCATACGTCGGGCTGTCTTGGGATATTATATTGATTCCTAATTCTTTTGTGATCTTCGATACACCCTCAATCTGTCCTTTCATGTTATTTGTAAAAGCCACTGTAACAACTGGCACTTTTGCATTTTCCGGTTGCGCTCGTCTCATAATTTCATTAATCGTATCGTTTGGAAGTAAGTCCATGCCCACACCGAAATAGAATAACTCTTCCATAAAGCCGTCTGTATCGCCCAATTGCATGAGCGTCAAAACATTTGTTAATTCATGTTGATCTAAAAAATTCTTAAGCTTTACATCATTTAGCATTACTAATTGCTTTACCTTATCGCTCATAAGTCCATATACAAAAGGCCTTTCCTTTTCCGGAATACGCTGATTTAGAATTTCTTTACCCGTCTCAAGAACGCGTTGATATACTGTATAGAATTTTTCACCCACAGGCTCTTGCAATAATTGTGCAACATACGCCCTTACCTCATTTTTTCCCTGCTCATCTGTATGAAACCAATGAATCCCTGCAGGATCATGGCTCGCATTGTGACCAAAATGGAGTTGAACAACATCCTTTGGATGCAAAATAGTATCAAACGGCACAATGTTTCCTTTCACCTTAGCCCATTCAACAGTCGCATAACCAAACGGTCGTATTGACCGGCAAAAATCCATAACTGTTGCTTCTTCTTTTACATCCCATGGCCCTTGTGTTCCCGTTTCTTTCTCACCTATTACTGTCATATATCCTGGACGCGGTCTCGGTTCAAGCTGTTGCATCATCTGAAGGGAATCTTCTTTACGTGGATCGTAGTCGTCGAGTGTTTTCTTTAATCGCTTTAAAAATATATCTTGTTTTATTTGGGCCAATTCACGATACTCCATCTCTTCCGCTATCAACGGGTGATCATAAGTTGATAGTACGGAAAGTCTGATGGGTTCGAGAATATAGGTGTCTTTTGGAAAAATGTGCATATGAAACCTCGCGCCATCCGACAAGCGCATCATCCAAAAATTGAGCGAGTCGGTGCGCCCGGCTAAAACCTCGTCACGTAATTCCGTTATAGAGGGGATTTTAGGAACCGAGTATTGGGCGTTTTCAAGTGCAAACTCGCCGGCAAGCCGCAGTGCAGCCTTCATCCAGTCATTTATTTCATCCGATCGTTGCTCCAGCGAAATTTCTATATTAGCATGCGGCTTTCCATCGTGTTCACGATACATTGATGTCGCGCCGGAAAGTTGCGCGCGCATGTCATTTTGTAACCCAAAATCTCTTGATAATCGAGATACGACCATTTTCGGCTTAAAAGTGGTGGCTAATTTATCATGGAGTTGTTGCATGGCTAGCAACCGATCAGGGTCTTCTCCTTCGCTATTCTTGATGCACCAGAAATCCAATTTTTCAGCTATATCTGATCTCCCTATTCGATTAGCAAGTGGTATGTAGACTCCTCGTATGGCATACACAATTAAAGAACGCGATTCCTGTCCCCCTTGTTTCGTGTCTAATGTGCTCGCGTTATGTAACTGATCCTGAAGCTTGACAAGAAGAACATCCAAATCTTCAAACATTGAATATATTATCTGAAGACGGGCCTCTTCTTTCACGATTTTTTTGCGCACCATTGTAGTTTTTTTCTGTGAGAGTTTATCAATTTTTCCGCCGACTTCAGGATCGACAATCTCCGAGATTATCTCTTTCGTTATTTGGATGTACCGATTAAATCGGGTGTCTTCAATGTTGTCATGCCCCAACCCCTCCGCAATAACACTCGCTTTAGGCTTATCGATATCGTTGGCCAATCCCGTGCCCACCGCGAGGACGTGTATGCTATACGGCTCACCAGAATCGCGATAGTGATCGGCATGAGCCAGAAGCGCAAGATACAACGATTTGCCGATTTTCTCTATTCCCTCTCGATCCTGGTTTAGATACGAACACGCGTTCCAAAACACCTCAATGGCCTGCTTTTCTTTATCATAGAGTCCGGTTTTCTCATCGTAGATATACCCGGGAATGTCATGGTGATTCTTTGACCGGATATCCCAAATATGCCACGCACAGATATCGGTAAATCCGATAGGGTCCTGTTGAGATTCTATGAGTGATCTTCCAAGCTCATTTAGCATAGTTTTAGCGCGTCGTAACAGGTAATTTTACTACAGGATAGGGAAAACAACAATCGTATAGGTGTTTTCTAAGAATTAGTACTCGAAAAGTGTCGTTATAAACGCATCTACGGGAGCTTCGGGGCCCACACAAATATATGCTTCTTTAAATAATTGTTGTTGAGGAATTATCTCCCTATAAAGGGTAAAACCGTGGTTCTGGATATCAGCCATTGCCCCTGGCAATACATCAATCGGCGACGTTGTAATAAATATGCCATTTTGCGGGTGAAGAACTTCCAGAATCGTGGTTAATGCGTTCATCGGGTTTTCATGTTTTTGCAGTCCCCCTGAATGTTCATGAATAATGGAAAATCCGTTCGGAGCGTGTTTTTGCTTCAGAGAGCCTAGATCTAATGTATCGATGCCACTTTCAAATACTACATTTTTTACATTTTGAGCCATGAATCGAAGCTCCTCCATGTTTAATAATGGTTTAAGCAGTTGACCCGAAACAGCAAATTGCTCTTTGGTTCGTCGATCTAAACGGTATGCAGCCTCAGCAATCGCATTTTTAACGGTAAAACGAGGGTCCTCATTCGTAGCGACGAGCGTAACATTTTTTGTTAATCCTTTTTCTTCCATTAACGCACCTACGACACACAATCCCATGCTCATCATCGCGCCAAGATCTAAAACCACAGCGGTATCAGATTTTTTTAAGGTATCTGCTGCAGCCTCAAATATGGCCATTTCAATACGAAGCGGGACAATGACCCCGTCTTCATTGTACGGCCTCTCTGTGCCGCAAAAATTACCTTTGCTGTATTGGCCGTAAATATATCCTAACGGCAATGATTCAC
>CAYLQG010000119.1:797-3546 GCA_964385705.1 uncultured Gammaproteobacteria bacterium | reverse complement strand
GTATTTGAGGGCGTCAGCCCGGTTGAGGTAGAAAAATTGGAATTTTAGTACAAAATGCGACGCGTAACGAAATTTTTTTGATCCGCTGCTCGCAACAGTCCGTCTCCCCATTTGTAAGGATATTGTTAAGCTCGGGAAGCGATCTTCAAAAATTTTATTCCGCGTCGCTATTCATAGCAAATAACTTAACCAATTGTCGGGTGACGCGGGTGGAAGGGATCCCGACAGCGTTGAGAAATTTCGCGACGTTAGCTGGATTAGGCGTGAGGAGCCAACAACATTGAGTCCGGATTCACTTTGCGAGTGAGAATGTCTTTACCATCACCAGAACCTTATTTCACGAGGGAAACTGAAGCCCGGATCTCAATGTTCGTTGGCGACCAAACGCCTAAGCTGTTCATTGTTTCTCTCGCTAGTGACGGTGCTCAAAAAACGTATGCTCCCTGCGCATTTCCATTATGTTGAGGCCATATGCCTAATAACTTGACCAATTAGGGGGTAAATTGATAAAATAGTCCATGGGTCAACAAATAGCTCCATACCTTACAAATCTCGTCGATCTTCACCTGCACCTAGGTTCATCATCTACGCCGCATTTTCTTTGGGAACTTGCCCATGAACAGGGGATCAGGCTTAAAGAAAAAGACTATTTTACCTTCATCGATTCCATTACTATCAAAGAACAGACGACGTATGACAAATACCTGAAGTTTTTTGACCTCACCGAGCTTATCCAGTCTTCAACCTACGCCATTGAACGGGCGGCGCATCAGGCCGTGAGTCGTGCATACCGGAAGGGAAACGTGAGGACGATGGAAATCCGGTTTAATCCGATGCTCCGGAATAGGAGCGGGGAGCAGGATCTTGATAAGATCATTTTCGGAGCGGTCGTCGGCATTAAGCGGGCATGTATGGAATATCCCGTGCGGGCGGGACTCATCCTCATGATGGACCGGCGGTTTACCAAGGAGCAAAACGAGATAATTGCCGGAAAAGCCGCGAAATTTGCCTCAGAAGGCGTCGTCGGACTTGATATCGCAGGGCCGATCACTTCTTCGTTTCGTGTAGACGATATTATCGATGCCGTTAAACTTGCCCGTGATGCAGGCGTTCATATTACTATTCATACAGGTGAAGTGACTGGGGCCGATGAAATGTGGGAAGTCATTAAAAAAGTATCTCCAGACCGTATCGGGCATGGTATCCGCTGCGTCGACGATCCGAAGCTTATGGACTACTTGCGGGAAAAGAGCATCACTCTCGAAGTTTGTCCATTATCGAACCTCCAAACGAGTGCGGTTGCCACTTGGGACGAGATGAGAACAGTTATTCAAACGTTAATCGCATACAAGGTTCCTTTTACCATCAATTCCGATGGTCCTGAGCTATTGGGAACAAGCGTTCGGGAAGAATTTGAGTTGTTATTGGAGAAACATATCATGACCATCTCTGACGTCGCCGCGTGTACGAAAACAGCGCGTGATGCGGCATTTGTGCGATAATTATCGTGTGTCATTCCCGACCTGATCGGGAATCTGTTGAGAATGATTGGATCCTCGGGTCAAGCCCGAGGATGACAAAAAAAGAAAAAATATGGATAGCAAAATAATTATGGAGGGAGTTACATTCGATGACGTACTTCTCCTGCCGGGCTACACGGAATTTAAACGCGCTGAAGTTGATCTTTCGACCAAACTCCACGAGCGGCTTGAATTGAAATTCCCGGTTATCTCTTCGCCGATGGATACCGTGACAGAAGAGCCGATGGCGTTGGCACTGGCCCACGCCGGCGGCATCGGGATTATTCATAGAAATTTGTCCATTGATGATCAGGCTCTTCAGGTTTCTCATGTGAAAGAGAAAGATTACCAGGTTGGCGCGGCAGTTGGCGCCGGGGCAGACCTGGAAGCGCGGGTTGAAGCACTGGTGAAGGCAAATGCTGATGTTTTGGCTGTTGATTCCGGTCACGGAAATACGAAGTTTGTCATTGATTCGGTTCTCATGATTAAAAAGCGCTATCCCGGGATAATCGTGATGGCGGGCAACGTTGCAACCTATGATGGCGCTAAACGGTTGATTGAAGCAGGAGCGGATATTCTCCGTGTCGGGATGGGGCCGGGGAGCATCTGTACAACGAGAATTATAACGGGCATGGGAGTACCGCAATTGACAGCTATCGCCGAAGCGGTGAAAGCCACCAAGGATACGCGTGTTACGGTCGTTGCAGACGGCGGAATCCGTCAGATAGGTGATATGGCCAAAGCGTTTGGAATGGGTGCACATGCCGTCATGTTGGGAAGTCTTCTTGCGGGTTATGATGAATCGCCGGGAGAGATTACCACAGTTGATAGCGCTAAATACAAACAATATCGGGGAATGGGTTCGATTGGTGCCATGCAAAAGGGGAGTGCTGAGCGGTATGGACAGTCGAAAGATACGGAGCAGAAAAAGTTGATTTCCGAGGGTGTTGAAGGCATGGTACCTTATAAGGGAAATGTTGCGGATTATTTTGACCAGGTGACCGGATCTTTGCGCTCCTCATTTTATTATATAGGCGCCAAAACCATGGCAGAATTCCAAGCGAAAGCGCGGTTTGTACGAATCACACCTGCAAGTCTTATCGAAAGCCATCCGCATAGCATCGTTATCAATAATCCCGGTGCTAATTACACCCCGTAAATTTCTTTCTTGCAAACGTAAAATAGATCGACTATTATGGGTATAATTCTATGATCTAATATCCTTCTTC
>CAYLQG010000119.1:0-787 GCA_964385705.1 uncultured Gammaproteobacteria bacterium | reverse complement strand
TGCCCATTATTTCTGCCCATTTTTATTAAAGGAGACTATTTATGAAGACATTAAAACAAACAGACCCGCAAATCGCGGACCTTATCGAAAAAGAACGTGAAAGGCAAAAGGATGTTCTGGAGATGATCCCGTCGGAAAACTATGCGTCCGCGGCAGTCCGTGAGGCGCTTGGAAGCATTCTCACGAATAAATATTCAGAGGGCTATGCCAATAAACGCTACTACCAGGGGAACCGGTTTGTTGATGAGATTGAATTAACCGCAATTGAGCGCACAAAGAAGTTGTTCGGTGTGCCTCATGCCAATGTGCAGCCGTATTCAGGGTCACCAGCCAATGCAGCTGTCTATTTCGCCCTTCTCAATCCCGGTGACAAAATCATGGGGCTTAAACTTTCAGCTGGCGGACACCTGACACACGGGCACCCCAACGTGACGTTCTCAGGCAAATATTTCGCTTCAGCTCAATTTGATGTTGAAGAGGACGGTTGGATTGATATGGATAAGGTTGCAGCTATCGTCCGACAGGAAAAACCGAAGATGATGGCGATAGGGACAACCGCATATCCGAGGGTTCTCGAATGGAAAAAATGGAAAGCTATCGCTGATTCCGTGGGCGCTTTTCTTTTTGCCGACATTTCCCACGTTGCCGGCATGGTGGCCGTCGGCGCGTATCCGACGCCCGTGCCGTATGCAGATATTGTCATGTTCACGACCCACAAAACCATGCGCGGCCCCCGTGGAGCGGTGCTTTTGGTTACTGATCAGGGGTTACGAAAAGACGCAGATAT
>CAYLQG010000118.1:0-3584 GCA_964385705.1 uncultured Gammaproteobacteria bacterium | reverse complement strand
AGTAATTTCCGATGAGAATAATACATAAGGCCAACGCGGTCGTTATCAAAATTTGTCACATATCCTTTGTGCTGAGAAAACAAAAATGTCACATGGCGCATATCAAGCCAGGTGATGATTTCCGTTGGTTCACGAAAAAATAATATATCGCTATCGATATAGAGATATTTTGTAAACGGATGCAGAAAAAGCGCGTCAATCTTTTTCTTCGGCATATGGGTATTGTCATCAAACCGAAATTTGCGCAAAAAACTGTATGGGCGGATGAGTTTCCTAACTTTACGATTGCAGGAAGCTGCTGATGCGACAGTGACGCTAAAATGAGCGTGAAGACGCCTATAGTCACTGCGTGTCAGTGTTCCGTCATCGACGACATAAATAGGCAAACATACGTGTGAAGTATAAAAAAATGTCGTGATAGTCCAGATAAAAAAAGAAACATGTTTATGACACAGTAAAGAGACAATCCCTACATCCGCGTGGGTTGTACTCTTGTAGGAAGGAAACATGTATGTAAGCCCCCAGAATAGAGAGTCTATAAAGACTTCAGACAGTGCGCTTATGGCATTCATATTTTTTGAAGTCTTTCTTGGACAAGAAATGCACATCGGCCCACCCTTGAAAAGAACGGATAAATTGCCCTCAAGATGATATAGACAATGTAGGTAATATGAGACATATTGATATTTTCCTTCTCTGCAATCCGATTAACAGATGCGTCGCAATAGCCTACCACGTAATTTCTATATATTAAAGACAGAAGCGTATGCCGTGGAATATGATCTGCCTCGATAAACGGATTAAAATATATATCCTGGGTATCTCTATGGATCCGAACGCCAATTTCCACATCCTCATCTCTTCCAAAAGGAAGCTCCGGGTTAAATGGGTATTTTTGAAGTAAACTTTTTTTGGCTGCGAGTATCTCGAAGTCCATAAGACAGCCGTCAGGAAGCCTCTGAACAACGTTAAAAGTTAATCCGAAAGACCGAAGCCACCGTTCGTAATAATAGCGCTGCACGCTTGCATACATATTGTCCGGCGCGCCGTTACGCGTCCTACCGACCACTGCCTGAGTGCGGGGGGAATGACGGAATTGTTTGTGTACCTCTTTAATGGCGTCCGCATCAAGAATGCAATCATCGTCCACAAAAAATACAATATCTCCCTTGCTTTGCTCTACGCCTATATTGCGGGCACATGGAATTGATCTCCCTGTATCAGGGATATACCGAAAAGTAATCTGTTGATCCTGTTTTGTGGATATACGATAGGGTATATCCGATCCGCCAATAATCACTACCTCATCCAGTCTCACAGACTGATGCTCTATTGAATCAAGCGCCTTCGTAAGCAGACTGTGTCTGTTACGCGTGATGATAACTACACTTACGTGCATAATATTTTTACAATACGTATATAGATAATCTACTGTTACATACAATTGATGATTGTACTATGAAAGACTTTATTATGTTTATGATTGTCCGGTCACTGCTAAACATACGCTATACAAAACAAATACACGGTATACATAAAGACTAAGATGGATTATTCTGAAGCCTTTTAAGCAACTTACTCTAACCTTAGGCTTAAATTTTTATACTATTCAACGATGGTATATACGATAAATCGTCCGCTTTCGGATTAATTCATGAAGGCATCTTTGCTATATACACAACATACGCATTGCGCCATTTATAGATTAAAGTTTGAATTAACGCATATTGCGGATACTTTTCATGAAGCGCGTTATAGCAAGCATAATTCCTCTGAGAAGATCCAAAATTTTTGCAAACGATGGCTAGATATATGTATTGCCGGTTATCTGGTGCAAGGTTTTCCCCGCTGTTTACCACGTGGACATGTGGACGCCCCGTCTTCTTTTCTAGGAAATACCAAAACGCCGGACTTTCCCATCCAGGCGGAGTATCAGGAGCGCTTGCTGCTATTTGCAACGGAAGCCCCTTTGTATAGGACAACATATTATTGATGACTTTTTGCGTCTCGACGTAATCAGAGGGAATGTATTTAATGTAGGAAAAATTATTTGAAATACTGAAAACAAATACAATACAACAACATACTACAAACGCTTGCCACAATTCAGAGCCCCTCGCCGCACGAATAGCGCTCATCAATATATATCCAAAAATGAGATATGCAAACGGTTCAAACGCCGTAATATAGTGGGCAAGAAACCCACCGCTCTTCAACGAACACAATACTGCGACAAATATAATCGCTAAGACCGGCAGCGAAAGAGCCAACAACGACTTTTTCGATTTCCAGAGGAGAAATAATAATAACAAGATAAGAGTAACTACACCAATGCAGACAAAATAATAATTTTGGTCAAAAACCGTTTGAAAATAACTACCGATAATCGCAATAACGGATGCAATAATAGTCGGGCTAAAATGAATAACGTGTTGAGGCAAAAATATTGAAAAGATCCGATCTATACCGAAAAACAAGACGAGAGGAAATTCTGTTATACACAGTCCGATAAATATGTAGATTAACAGCGTAATCAAAAATTGATATTGTCCGCGAAATTTCCAAGAAACATGAATAAAAACGTACAGCATCAATAATAATATTCCGTACCAAAAATATAATGCAATCAATAATAACGCAAAAGCCGCATACGCATACGTTTTATCGAAGTATTTGATACTCCGCAGATAAAATAGTAGAGCAAGCATGGCAAACGGAAGCGTTATATTAGCTGATATCAGCGCCCTGCTTATGTTTACCGTGCTGGATGAAACCGCAAACAAAGCAGCACTTAGAAGTCCCGTTCGGTCGTCATACGTCGTTTTTCCTATTTTGTACATCGTTAGTATGCTCAACACGTGAAGTAAAGTAAAAGTCCCCGTAACAAAAACTGGGGATTCGCGGATGCGGACAAGCAGCGAGAGAAGATAATAATAATACGGCGGATGATAAAATCCGCCCAGGATCCCTGTGGCAAAATGCCCGACAATAAGCGATTCATTGAGAACTCCGAGATGATATGCAACGAGATAATCCCGGGCAGCATCTCCCCACCAGCCAATCGCTTCACTTAAACGGTAAAATCTCAAAAAGGCGCCGACCCCAAGTATGATTAATAAAAGAATGTTTCTCTTACTAACATGTATTTTAAAACTCATAGAGCCTCATCCTGACATGCCGAGATAACCAAAAATACGCACGGCCCCCAGCAATAGATAAATTAAAGGCAAATAGAGTGCTTCCTTATATCTTTTTTCACGCTCGTATCCAATCTCCCGGGAAAAAAACGACCGCGCGTGTCGCTTCCATGTATATGTATTAAACATAGAAATCTTTTGATCTTTTGGGAGCATCTTGTCTAAAACTGCGTGACTCTTGGCAATACGAACATGCTGAGCGAGAAACTGCCTGAGCGTCGACCTCTCATGATGGTACGCCACAAGCCGTGGGTCATAAAAAATAGGAACTCCAGCGCGAAACAATCTCATTCCCAATTCAACATCTTCAGAACCAGCCTTCATAGTTGGGGAAAATACACCTACGTTTTGGAGTATCGCTTTGGGTATTGCGACATTCCGATTATC
>CAYLQG010000117.1:0-3597 GCA_964385705.1 uncultured Gammaproteobacteria bacterium | reverse complement strand
TTATCCCCGCCACCGCTTCACGCAGCCGCTCGTTTGTGGACAATTCACGGGTTATTGTTTCAACGCCGTGCATGATGGTTGTGTGGTCGCGCCCACCAAGAGCGCCGCCGATGTCATTGAGCGTTAGTCCAAGCTCGGTTCTGCATAGATACATAAAAACCTGACGGGGTCGGGCCAGCGGGCGATCCCTCTTTGGGCCCTTGATCGCGGTTGGTTTTATGCCAAAATATGTCGCAATCACATCTAAAAGCTCCTGTGGCGGAACTCTCCTTTTTTGCGTTTCCGGCCCCTTGGGTCCCGACTTGATACTCAAGAGAGATGAGACAAGCTCCTGCGTCACAGAGCCACCTCGGGCGGCAATTTCCGTTGTCAGGCGCCGCAAAAAGCCTTCAATTGCGCGTGTATCAAGAAGGTTTGCCGCAATGAGCTGTGCCGCGTCCGAAGGAACGGACAACCCCATGGCTGCAGATTTAATATTGATAATTGCCACCCGAAGTTCAAAATCAGGGGCCGCAATATCAACCGTCAATCCCCCCTCAAACCGGCTCCTCAAGCGGTCTTCGAGTTTCGATATCTCCGCCGGTGGCCGGTCGGAAATAAGAATAATTTGTCCCCCCTCGCGGTGCACCGCGTTAAATGTGTGGAAAAACTCTTCCTGCGCAGTCTGTTTCCCCGCAATAAACTGTACATCATCAACCATAAGAAGCTGCGCAGATCGGTATTTTTGCTTAAACTGTCTGGCGGTTTTTGTTTGAATCGCTTCTATGATTTCGTTCAGAAACTCCTCGCCCATACAATACACGACGCGCGTATTCGGCTTTCGGGCCAAGAGCGCATTGGCAACCGCGTGCATAAGGTGAGTCTTCCCCACCCCAACCCCGCCATAAATAAAGAGCGGGTTATATGCGGTTCCCGGGGTTTTAGCAACGGCGGTGGCCGCCGCATACGCCATCTGGTTGGTCGTCGAAACTGCAAAATTTTCAAACGTTGCGTCTGGCCTGATGTGGAGCCGCCTTGCAAGCATCGGGGCGTCACTTTCCCGGTCCTCCTGCGCCTGAGCAAAGAGCGGCCCCGCATCCTTGCGAGTGAGCGTTTCTCTCTTTGGCGTAATAACAAAGACCAAGCTGATGTTATTGTGAGTATGGTGATCGAGGATGCTTTTGACGAGCGAATAATACCGCGTTTCAACAAGTGTCCGCATGAGCGGATTTGCAAAGCCGATTGTTGCAATATTGTCTGTTAAGGAAACGAGCGAGCTATGAGCAAAATGCGTTTGATAGGTCGCCTTTGAGACGGATAGTTCAAGTTCTGCTAATACTGATTTCCAAAGTTTTTCTGTATCCATAAGATTTTATGAGGCAGTAGACGGGTATCTATCCTGAATGGGGATAAGTTGTCCACAATAGTAATAGAGAAACTCGTTACTGTCAAGAATCGCGCGTCGTGAACACATCATGGTAAAGTGAGCCCATTGATGTAAAAATGTATATATGCAGAAGTCGCCTCCCCGGTTTATAAAACGCGCAGCAGTCCTAATTCTTTTTTTAAGCCTATGCGTTTCACTGTTTTTGGGCGACGGCAGTCAGGCTGCCGTGGAAGTGTTTTTTGCAATCACCCTCGTTTTGTTATATGGCTTGTTGTTCGTTGGCAAAATCGACATAATTGCTCCGTCCAAGGCTGTTACCACTGCGTGGATTGGCCTAATAGTTTACGCTTGTCTGCGGGGAGCGGTTTCCGACAGCGTTGCTCTTTCTTTATCCTGGGTTGTGCGCCTCGCGGAGGGGTATTTGACATTTTTATTATTTAGAAGTATTTCGCGCGACGCTTGGGGCAGCGACTCCGCGGTTAAGTTTTTTGTGTTTGTTGGTGTTTTTGCGGGGCTTGTATCGCTTGTGCTCTTGATATTCCCCGGCTTTTCCCGTTTTCTGCCCCAGATAAATTTATTATATGCAACGTATGGTCACAATTATGTCGCAGCCCTTCTCCTTTTTGTTTTGCCGATATTTGCATTTCATGTTCTCAGCCGACCGACCACCCAGAGAATCGCCGCTTATTTTACTTGGTGTGCCGTTATTGTCTTAACGTTTTCCCGCGGGGCATGGCTTCTCTCTCTTGGCTTTTTGTTGTTATTGATCTGGCATCACCGCTTTGCCGGAAGGAGATCACTTCCTTTTGTCATAAGCGGACTAATTTTTGTTTTAGCGGGGCTTACAGTTTTTAGTATTTCTGTGGGATTTTTCCGCGCGCCGGGACTGTCAATAACGGAGCGACTTCACGAACAAGTTATAAAAAGCCCTCCGTGGGAAGATGGCAGGCTTGGTTATTGGAAAAGCGCAATTGCCGGATTTACGAGGAGCCCCTTCGTTGGGAGCGGCCCCGGCACATTTGCGCTTATCTCAAAAGACGCGCCAAGCGGGACGGACAAATCAATTTGGGCCCACAGTTTCCCTTTACAAATTCTTGCGGAAATGGGTTTTGTGGGGGCCGCGTTGCTTTTTGTGCTTATGTGGTTGGTTTTCCGAGAAAACCTGCTCGTTGTTCTCAGGAGAAGGCCTAGGGCAATGCTCGGTGAAGATGCGATTGCTTGGGGGTTGTTTTGTGGTTCCGCTTTGTTGTTATTGTACAGTTTCTATGAGGCTGTTTTTGATTTCTTAACCATGTGGTTGCTGTTTTGGGCGGTTCTGGGAACAATAAACGCCGTCAATGCGCAGGCGGCGTCGCATCACCCGCGGCGCGCGCCCCTCGTTGTAGCGCTCTTGGTTTTATTGGCGCTGTTTTATGTTACATACTGGGCGCATACGGCATTAAAATTCTATGAGCCTCACAGCGCGATCACTCTCATTACGGCGCTGCCAAATGAAAGAAACACGCGGGACCATCTGGATTCGGCCCCCCGGGATTGTGCTTCTCCTCCATGGCAAACTCCCGCAATCATGTTTATGTATAAACGTGACCCGGACGTGTTGGCCGCTCTGGCACGTGCGGTTGAAGACTGTAATCCGTTGCTTGCCAACAGGCTATTGTTAGAGTCGATGCAGTTGGATCCAACAAGCATAGACGACGAAAGGCAATATTTTCTATTTGTGGCGGCGCACCCGCGGTTTGTAAACAGACAAAACGCTTCCAGCCTTGTGGACTTGCTGCTGCATATAACTATGGAACAACCTAGATTGACGCCCAGCTATCAATCAGGCCCTTTTGAGAACGCGTTTATTGACATAATGCATGGGTCAAAGCCGATTGCGGTCGACTGGCACTTTTTTTCAAAATTGTATTATCTTTTGGCGCTGAGACTAATAAAAACCCAGCCCGACGCGGTGCCCCCTCTTTTGTCTGAGGCCGCCCTCCTGGAGCCGGCGTGGTCCTATTATCACCTGGAGCTTGCCTCATACACGCTTTACGCTTTAAGAAATCAGTCGCTTGCCAATAAAATACTTTCTTCCTGTGAGCAGTTTCAGTTTGCGAAAGAAGACTGCATGTTTTATATGAGCCAGCCGCTCCCGATTGTTGGATATTATAAAAAGAACATTATGGATATTCGGTAAAAACCCGACCTACCGCTCTCCTGGATGTATAATAGCTTCGCCCGCTATGAGC
>CAYLQG010000116.1:0-3648 GCA_964385705.1 uncultured Gammaproteobacteria bacterium | reverse complement strand
TATAATCGATAACTGAACTGCTCCCTGCCTGATAATGGTATATGATTCCACAGAACAATCGACAACTGTTGATGCCTGGCCGACGCTGCAAACGCCGGGCACAACATAATCAACGAGCTTCATAAGCTGAGGATCAAGGTCGGTCAGGGCGTAGGGGGTGGAACTCCCATGGAAATTTGCGGACGGCCCTAAAACCGGAACCCCCGCTGCTTTTATGATCTGTATTATTGTCTGATTATTTGGCATCCTAAGACCAATCGTTTTTCCGCCGCCGCGGATAGGGGAGTAGACCAAATCCGTTTTGCACGGAGCAACTATGGTCAACGCACCGGGCCAATAATCGCGCATAAAACGTCGCACAATATCATTTGGCTGAAGATAGTAGGCAAGTGCCATATCTACAGAGTCTACTAATACCGGAGTTGCCTGAACAAGCGGCCGTTTGCGGATTTCAAAAAGTTTATCTACAGCATCGCGATTATCTATCCGGCACCCTATACCGAAGGCTGTATCGGTCGGAAAAATGATAATCCTCCCCGTATTAAGTGCCTCTACAGCTCTTTTGACATGGTTCTCCATACATTATATATACTACAGCAGCCCGTCTATTTGTACGCGATGTAAGTCATCCGGGAGGGCGGAAAAATGTATATCCATCCTATGTGCCGGTAACAGCTGCCCTAAGCGCTCAGCCCATTCTATGATGATAAACGCCTCAGGATCCGCGACCATCTCTGAAAACCCTAACGCATTGATATCATCAATTGATGACAGACGGTATAAATCCATGTGGTACAACAAGGAATTTTTCGCAGTTGAGTAACGTCGCACAATAATGAAAGTGGGTGAGAGTAGGCGATCTTCAATCCCCAGCCCCTTTGCAAACCCCTGGGTAAACGTCGTCTTTCCGGCCCCCAGATCGCCGTACAGACAAATAACCGTAGCCGACGTCTTTCCACCCACTCCCCTCGCCAACGATATAGCAAGTTTTCTACCGATTTCTGCAGTTTCAAATGACGTATAGGTTGTAAATATCTGATGAACCATAAAGCTGAGGCAGTGCAACAATTATATCATCAGATCGAAGTTTCGGATTGGTCTTTCGTATGAATCCATCGTTCCCAGACGAAAACTCCCGATAATATGCCCATCCCCAAGCCGATACATATGAATGAAAATAAGAGGGGGCGAAGTAAGTTTCCTGATCCAGTTGCCATAAGCGTTGATGCAGGAGAAGCGACTATTTCATCTCCTAATATCGGGACTTCCCCACTCTCGCTCGACATACGCGAGAGCGGAGTTATAGAATCCGAATATGTTGAATTCACTTGTTGCGTCGGTGTCGGCGTCGGGGATTGAGTCGGTGTTACAGTTGAGGTCGGCACCGGTGTCGGAGTTTTTGTAGGTTCGGGAGTAGGAAGAGGAGTTGGCGTAGGAGAAGGTCCGGTAATGGTAATCGTCGTCTCCTGCGACCAGGTTGCACTACAGCTCGTCGTATACCGTCCGATTTTAAAGAGATAATCACCGGGATTTGCAAAATAAGGACTACCGGTATCCGGTTTAATTTTTAAAATCCCGCTCCATGTCCCCTCTTTGGATAAGTCTTCGGCGGCCACTTTAAAATACTGCGTACAACTACCACCAGGGGCATTAATCCAATCGCCTGTGTTATTTTGCGTAAATCCGAAATAGCTTGTCCCGCTTGGATACAATACTCCCCTGATATATGAATCGCTTGAACACCCCGGACAGACAAGTGTTACATTTATTGCAAATTCCTGAGATTCATCGACTGATGCCGGGGCGTTACTGAATGAAATCGTGATTGCAGCAAACACCTGAGGAACAATAAGAAAAATTCCCAAAATGGGAAAAACAAAAAGTAGCCACACGGACAGGTGTTTCACATCAAACTCAAATTAGTTCATCCGTATCGCGTATGACCGACCCCGCGATATGGATAAATAATATTTGAGAACTATAAATGCCTTAACTATTTTTATATATCAACGGATAAAGGATTTCCGTTCGATAACTCACGAATATTAAAAGATGGGGTAAAGGCTCCATAGTTCCGGGGCTTCTGGAAGAATAAATACGTTATATAGACACGCGGTCGATCTCATATATGCTCCCTAAGCTATAATGATCCTGAAAAGAAATTCTATGACCGTTCGGAGTAAAGGGATCATTCATCGTATAGTTTCCACCCGAACCGCTGATAAGTACAACAAAATGGGTATCGCCGTTAGAATATCGAATCCCAACAACTACCGGACGATTAGAACTAAGTTCGCTATCAATTTCTGAAGAGACTCTCGAACTCGTCGTGCCGTCAGCTACAATCGTTCTGTTTAAAAATGCCGGATAATAAGCGGCAAAATTTAACGGATTCGCATTTATGGTAAGCGGCGTAACGCTTCTGTGTCCAAAATGGGTATAAATCATTGCCATAGAGGTCAAAAGACAACCATCAGAAGCAATGCTGTATTGAGTATTATTAAGTGCGATGTTACCCCATTGGCTGTCCCGTTGATTATAATAACAACCCCAATCATCACATACGGTTTGATTGGTAAGTATTGTCGCACCTCCCTGACTTGATGCAAAACCGGAAAAACCGGTTAGCTGGGCTTTCGCCTGAGCGAGAAGTTGCTGATAGACCGCCTCCTGGCCTTGAGTTTGCTCCAGTAATGTATTTTCCTCTTGCTTTTGCTGAGCAAGCTCATCATTCTGTTGCTGAAGTTCGATTTGTATCTCCTGTAGCTGACTTTTTTTCTCTTCACGCACTTGTTTACTTTCGTTATAACTATTTTGCGTCGCTTTCACTTGAAATACGAGGGCCGCGTCTTCCTGCTGCACGGTCTGAATATATTTTGCCCGTTCAACAAATTCCGCAAGATTTTTACTGAATAGAAGTAATCCGAATTGAGATACGGAAGACCGCTTATATGCTTCAGGAATCCTGTGAAGAAGAAGGCCAAGCCGGCTAGTTAACACGCTGTCCAACCGCGCAACCTCAGTTTCTAATTGGCTAATTTCACTAAGGAGTGTGGTTATTTTTGTTTTAGTGGCGTCAATACGGAGCGTAGTCAACTGTATTTGACTATTCATGTATCTTACTTTTGAAGCAAGCGTATCACTTTGGTTCCGACATGCGTCACTAATATTCTGATAGCAGCTAGATTTTTGCGGATCGTTGTTTGCAAAGTGGGCGCATGGATCCTGATCGGTGCTCGGACATGATCCTTGGGCGGCAACTCTAACCGGTAGCCAAAACGAAAGGAAAATGAGGATAAAAATCCATTTGGTATTCTTCATGCATGCATCTCAAAATTTCAAATAGCGGCTTAACGCCACAAAACTCCCGATTGACCCGAGAAGAAACCCGACCAGACTTAAGAATAATAATAATCCACCGGCAGCCCCTGCGAACGTCCAGGTTGTTATGGAACCGAAAATCGTCGAAATAACCGGTATCATGCCTAAAAACCCGACGAGCATCGGCCGCTTCTTCTTCTCGCCCACGTCCTGCCATTCGTACCACCCCGTCACGGGCACCAGGCAGCGACGCATGGCGAAAGGTTCGCGATAGGTCTGCGCCGTGCGGATCGTCTCCGCACGAGCGTTGATCGTGCTGTAGGGCTG
>CAYLQG010000115.1:0-3768 GCA_964385705.1 uncultured Gammaproteobacteria bacterium | reverse complement strand
GATCCTATTCACTACTCTTAAAGAGTGGATCAGCATTACCCGGACAGCGTCATAGTTTCAGCGCTCAGGCGTGAGGAGGATCAAATCCAGTCGGACGAAAAACGGTTTACCCTCTTAGTTAGCATACTCTTTGCCATCATTGTTATTCTCATCGCGCTCGTGTTGTATCTCTTCTTAACTACGCGCACAAATACCGGACCAACTGCTGCTCAAACCGAAGTACCGGCTGCGATAGCATCACCGGCGGCCACACTGACGACGGTAAACACCCCGACCCCAACCGCTGCGCAATTAGGGGTGCCATTAGGATCTGTTTCTCAGACACCGGTTAACGCGACACCAACCATCCGTGAATATTTTATCCCGTTCGGAACCGGAACGAATCAATCGGGTGATTGGGAGGATGTACCCGGCGCACAGGTCACTGTCGACTTTGGCGGATATCGTACGATACAAAAGATCGTTTTTGAGGTAAACGTCACTATACCGACTGCAAACGAGACCGCCTCGGTTCGTATATTTAATGTAACTGACAAACATCCCGTCTGGAATTCGGAGCTTACGACGACAAATAATACATACACCGTTTCAGACCCTCTTATATATGATACAGGCTCGAAAACATATCAGGTACAAATGAAAACGCAACTTCAGTTCCCAGCCCAATTGACACAGGCAAGAATCCACATCTTTCTTAAGTGAGCGCTAGTAAGAAGTGAGACATCCTATTTGTAATCGAGTAGTTTAGGACTACATTATCCTTCAACATCGTCCTGACAGTCTTACTGCTTATAAGCGCCTAAACTTAGCTTATACGTGGTATAATTATATTGGTTATGTTAGGTGCAATCTTGCTCATCCTCATTGTTCTATGGTTTTTCGGGTACATTCATATCCAGGGATTCACTGTACCGAACATCCCTCTGTTTACGCTCAACGGGCATTCAATTAGTCTGTGGGATCTCCTCATATTTTTGGTTATTCTTTGGGCTATAGAAGCACTGCCCGGGCCACTCAGAGTCATCGCCGGGGTTCTTTTTATAATCTGGCTGTTATCCACTCTCGGGATTATCGCCGTCGTAGGGTTATCTCACGTCATCGTTGTAGTCCTTATTATTGGATTGGCTTTAACACTTCTTGGGGTGCTTTAAGATTCTTGAGGGGAAATTCCACCTTATCCAGACGAGATATATAAATGTCGACTTATCAGTGATATGGTGCTCCGTTGTTTGAGTTTTGTACTCGATCACTATCTGGATCTTCCGTCATCCATCCTTTGTATTGCGAAGGATCTGAATCATCACCAAGCCATATCCCAAAGGCCCCAATGGTAAACGTAATGATTCCAACGGTATCCGCTGTCGCCCATCCTCCGTCTACCGATCCGTGAAGATACCATAGATAACCAGCAACTGCGAGGCTCACAAAACCTCCGATGATTCTAGCTTTTCCATCTGTTTCATTCGCCCCCTGAGGTGAAGCGCTAGCAGTATTTAATTGTTCATTCTCTATAGATTGTCTCATATTTTTTACGTGATATTTTAGCTCGAATTATGATATCATTTCGACTTTGAGCGCCTTCGCTGCCCGGATCACATTATCCGCGGCCCACACGAAGCTTTTATCATACAAATCGATAACAAAATCTACCTTATCAAGGTATTTCCTGGCTTCGACAACGACAGGATTATCCATATAACCCGCACCTATAGTATACACCCAATACCCAAATGGCTATCTGTACCCGCGCCGCGCCGCTTGGCTCGCAAGAGATCAATATAGGCCAAAATAGCCTCAAACCGGATAATTATTCTCGAAACATGCTATACTCTAGAGACTGAAAGGAGACAAACAAACTATGAACGGTACAATTAAGACGAAAACAGATAGAGGATTTGGTTTTATAGCTCGCGATGGCGAGACGAAAGACCTATTCTTTCATTCTAAAGATTTAGTAGGCGTCACATTTGACGAACTACAAGTCGGTGAAAAAGTAACATTTGAAGTCGTAGATGGTCCGAAAGGCCCAAGTGCGAAAAATGTAAAACGAGCTGTCTAAGCTCATTTTTAACTTTAAACACAAGAAAAAGCTCCGCCTATAAGCGGGGCTTTTTCGTGCATCACAGTACGTGTTATACCACCGGTTTATGTCTTATCAGTTTCCCATTTAGGAAGTTTGACAGTAAATACCGTCCGTTTGCCTTCTTCCGATATAAAAGAAATATTTCCCTTCATCCGTTCTATAAGCTCTTTGGTAATAAATAGTCCTAAACCGGTTCCGACGATTTCAGAATGTTTGGCGGCCTCAGCGCGATAGAATTTTTCAAATATATGCGACTGTTCTTCTTTGGGTATTCCCATCCCATTGTTTTCTACTGACGTACATATAAAGTTGCCCTCAAGCGTGTGAGATATCGTTATATACCCACCGATAATATTGTATTTTATCGCGTTGGATATAAGATTCGTAATTACTTCCTTCAATCGGACCGTATCTGCCGCGATGTGAGACGGCATAGGCACATCTTTATAGGTAAGCGTAAGATTCTTTTCTTTCGCAAGCGGCGCTAACTGAGCGATAGTAGTTTGGACAACGTCCTTGATGTCACATTCAGATAGCTGAATTTCAAGCCTCCCCGCATCCGACCTGGCTATTTCCAAAATATCACCGACCAATTGATTAAGCCCCTTGGCGGCTTGCGCGATTATACCCAAATCTTCATTCACCTCAGACGGTAAATTCAATCCAGGATAGTCTCTTATGAGACTAATATATCCTTTAATAGCCGTTACGGGCGTCCGCAGTTCATGTGCGGCTACAAATACAAACTCATTTTTTAATTCCTGCAAACGCTTTAGTCCAATTGTCATGTCATTTAACGCCTTAGCGAGCCGTCCTATCTCATCGGATGATTTGACTGGGATTTTATTATCTAAATTCCCCTTCTCTATTTCTTTGATACCTATATTGATGGATGTAAGCGGAGAAATAATTACGGTATTCGAAAGAACATAAAACAACGCCGTTAGAAGTATAAATGTGCCTGCCATAAGACCATACACCAAAAGTGAAGCGCTAGCTATATTTCTATTTAACGAATCTAAACCATAATATATCTCGATTACCCCTGCAGGCTTTGGAGACATCTGATAATAAATAGGCACATAAAGTTCCATAAGTTGCGTATACGCCCGTACATCGGCACGTTCGCTTCCGGTTGGTTTCACTATTTCAGCCGTTATATTCCCTTGTAGCGCTTCCTGTAGCGGCCCATCATCGGAAAATTTTTTTCCGATGATAGTATTATCGTCCGAATAAACGATCGTAGAATCTACCGCCCAAACCTTTATTCTCACTACCTCTTTTGTTTTCACGGCTTCATATACATGACTATATATATTTGAATAGATTTGACCGTTCTGCGGGATAAAGAATGAGGGATCAGGAAAATATTCGTTTGCCTGGAGGGTAATGATATCTGAGATGAACGTTTTAGCCCCATCGATCATCGCGGTGCGTAAAACGCTATTTACCACATATCCAAGAACAATTGCGATAAGCGCAAACCCGACAATCGTCGGTAGCAGAAACTTCTGGGTCAGGTTAAGCCGCATATGTAGGGAACTATTAATCCATATTCATCATATGCAAACCCTGAACAAATAGTTGTGAGGTATATTACCGATGGTTACAGGGTCATGGCAAGTTCTATTTCATCCCGTATTGGGATGCCATCATTACCGAACCTGGGTATAGGTTTAATTTTT
>CAYLQG010000114.1:0-3798 GCA_964385705.1 uncultured Gammaproteobacteria bacterium | reverse complement strand
ACCAGAAGATTGTAATCAAAAATATCCACCTTCCCATCACCGTTGAGATCGCCGGGAATTGAAGCGGGAGTAGGGGTAGGCGAGGGTGCGGGAGTATTTAGTGTAACAAGCCAACGAAATACGGTGGGATTATTAATATTTTTTGCCGAATAGACATAAAAACTTTGTCCGACCGCTCCATTATCATTGCCATCAGCGCCAACGATGTTTACATATTGGTACCCCGCAAGATCGGTAGAATATGGCTCGTTAACGATGTCTTTTAGAAATGTCCAGTTAATGCCGTCGGCAGACTCAAAAAGTTTTATCCATGTTCTCGCACCTAAATACGATTCCTGGCTAAGCAAGAGATAATATTTCCCAGTGTAACTGCTGTATGCCGCATCAGTATGGTTTATTCCGCGCAGTATATTTACCGGAGAACACTGGCCACCTAATCCGGCACCTGACCATCCGCCGTTGTAATACTTGTTCCAAGTAGTAACCTTTCCGTTTATGGCGGCTTCTATTACAGCAGCAACCTCTGCATGAGCTACGGTAGTTGAGTCTCCTCCTATGCATGAATCCCAATAATAAAGATAAAAATAGCCATCCTTTACGATATATGGTGCCCCCTGCACGTTATATTCCCCGGCGGTTCCGGAGTACTCGAGTATATCGCCCAAATAGGTAAAGCTTGCGCCACCATCACTGCTCCAAGCCAAACCCATTTTGCTTTTCCCTGTACTATAAACGCCGTTAACGAGAACAGGAATTTCTATATGTAAAAAAGCTAAAATTTCCTTGTCTGATACTTGATAGTTATTTACGACCCAGATGGCGCTCCCACCGTAGGTAAAATTTTTTGCATCTATTTTTTCCCATGGTCCGCCAATACCTAGTTTATACGGATCAGAGAATAAGGTTTTGGTGTCTTTGGACCAAATGAGAGTTTGAAAGGGTGCATCGAGCGTGCCCTGATATTCCTGTTGATACCCTCCAATTGAATTTAGCCAGTATCGTATCCCGCCGCTCATAAACGTTGTGAGAGGTGCGTCAATGGAAGGTGCAGACTGACCCGAGAACGGATTAACGACGGGCACGATTTGGTTTGTTATTACGGCCGTTGTGGGAGTTCCTACAGTAACATCGGTCGCATAAACCGTGGCTGGTGAGAAGATACATACGCATAAATAGATGGTTATACCAGAGAGTAATGCCCGAATATAAGATGTATTTTTCATTTTATTTCCCGAAGTTCGCCACCAATTGGTTGTAGTCAAATATATCCACTTTCCCGTTTTTATCGATATCAGCAGAGGAAAATCCTGCGGTACCGGTTTTGCCGAAGTTGGTTACAAGGAGATTGTAGTCAAATATATCCACTTTCCCGTCTCCATTGAGGTCACCGGACTTTGAGGATGAACCCGCCGTGACTGCTAAAGAACCGATTATTTGATAGCCATTTTTATTAAAGTATCGGACGTCATACGCATCGATTGTATTCGGAACGGTTAAATTCACTTTCCCGTTTGTCGTTAAAGTGGTCGGCGTTGTTCCCGTTGCATCATTAATCCACTTCCAGGAGAGGAAAGCAGTATGAGCTGATCCAACCTTGTATACCCCAATCCAGTCGCTAGCATTTACATTTGTCGTGTCAAACGTTACTGTAACATTTGTTCCGTTCATAACCGCTGATTTTAGCGGATTCGCCTGACTTGTCTGACTTATTCCGGCAGCATTGGCGATAGCTGTCGGGTAACTGGTTTGGCCGGGTGCAACATTAAGGTAATTAGTGCCAAGTACAAAATCCGACTGGAGCGACTCATACGGGTGGAGGGCTTGGAAATACCAGGCATACTTAGGCAGCACCATGTTATAGACAATGTTATTATTTACGGTAAATCCGGCCGTAGCATTATCAAAATAGAGTCCGACGGCGTTAAATGAAAGCGAAAGAAACTCAGGAGGGACCCTTGCGTCATAGATGACATTATTTGTAATGGAAGATGCTTGATTGGCCCCTATGGTATATATTCCTCCACAATCCATTAAGCGCTTACAAAAATCATGAATGAGATTATTATGGATAGAGTTTGAATTATTTGTTAATCCGTCGTCGGTACGGTTCCCCCAGTCCCACCCAAAAGAAATACCTGTATATGAAATATTTGAAATTTCGTTATTGGCAACTTCAATAAATCTCGAAAATGCCTCCCAGATTCCCACGCCACTCGGACTGATAGCGCCGCAGGCATTTATGGAATTATTGGTTATTTTTACGTTTTTTGTGTAATTTGAGTTACGAGCCAGGGTACCGATATTTATACAATTACTTCCTATATCCGTGATCGTATTATTATCTAGAGTGAGGTTATTATTCCCTTCAAGAATCGATACCCCTATGCCTCCGGAATGCGCAATGACGCCGTCGACGAAGCTAATATCGTGCGAATTTTTTATAACTACGGCTCCGGGGAAAAAATGAGATAATGCGTCCGCGCTTGCGGAAGGATCGTACTGTACATAATTTCCAGCCTGTACATCGTAATAACAGTTTCCATCACAATTAATAGTCATGCCACCGTTTTGACCGGATTTTAGCGTCGGCATTTCCCAGCCGCGAGCATGTTCGAATGTTATGCCTTTTACGGTAATGTTGCCGGTGCCATCAAACGAAAGCAGACTGTTGACGACAGGAACAGCAAAAAGATTTTGTGGAGAAGAATTCGCGGGCATTTTAACCCTGAGCATTTTTCTGGTTTTATCAAATTCCCACAAAGGTCCCGGATCAGTCGCGCCTTCTAAAGGAAGATTTTCGATGTAAAAGTATGTCGTCGTCGTGTCAAGCTGAACCGACCAGGAAGACTCGAACCACGGCCTGGCTTTGAGACTAATTAAGTTTTGACTTATACCGGAAATGCCGACCATTGACGGAACCCACTGATGAAGCATCACAAGCTCTGCATGGTCCCCCGGATTTTGAGGAATTGTACCACTGTAATTTTTTATATGGACCGAAGTACCGGTGTCATTGTATTGATCTGGAGTCAAAAGCTCTGTGGTGCTATATGCAGGAAAACGGGATTTTGGAATTCTGGTCGCGCCTTCGAACAGTTGGCGGATATCTCCCTTTGAATCAAGATATGGTGTGGCGTCAATTTCCCAGATATTATTTCCCTTATCGGTCCAAGTGCCAGATACCACTTTGCCTCCGGAGAGAGTTGGAATATCGCCGGGTTTTGCCTGAATAGTCAGTTTATGCGAACCATTCCAGTTCGATTGGTTCAATGTGACCGTATCGGTTTGGTAATATATGCCTCCCTGAAGGAATATGTTTACATCGGAGGAATTTTGCGATTCACTGCTTTTTGAAACGGCTTTTGAAAGCGTTTGAAATGGTTGATCTTGGGTGCCTGGATTTGAATCACTACCCGAAGGAGAAACGAAATAATCAGCGGCAAGTGCACCGTGAGGGTGGGTAAGGAATAGAAGTACAAGAAATACCGAAATCGCGACTTTTTTTAGCATATTATTTTCCAAAATTCAGCACCAACTGATTGTAATCAAATATATCCACCTTCCCATTGTTATCGATATCACCAATAATATTTGCTCCCGTCTTTCCGAAATTACTCACTAAGAGGTTGTAGTCAAATATATCCACGTTGCCGTCGCCGTTGAGGTCTCCCGGTTTAGAGACGATTGCTGTGGAATGGCTAATAATTGCTTTGCCGACAGCAATCTGGTTGCCTCTAAAGGCAGGGTTATAATTTGGGTCCGTGGGACTGAATACATTTCGAAGGGCAATCGGGTAGC
>CAYLQG010000113.1:0-3812 GCA_964385705.1 uncultured Gammaproteobacteria bacterium | reverse complement strand
GCGACGCCGCCTAACCGTTGTTCTCCGGGAAGCGTAATATGGGTGGCCATTTTGTCGACTGCCAATGTCGCGGGGTGCACAAAGGCGGCAAATCCAGAAGCGGTATCGACAACTGCTGCCCGTCCGGTTGTTATCTCCAACCAATGTTTGTCTTTTAGGATCAGATCGATCACTTCACTCTCAACACCCATCGTTGCCAACGGATGCTCCATAATGCCGGCATTAAAATACATCTGGGCAGGAGACACTTCCGTTTTAGCGTGACTCATATTATATATGTAAGCTAGCTAACACCACTCACGTTATACGCCATTATGGTTTCCCAGTAAAGAGATATAATACGTCGCTTTTCATATCTAATTGCATATTCTCTGATTCCGATCTTTTCGATCCGAGGTTAAGAAGTTCAACAATATCGGTGATTAACTCGTCATTTGACCGGTTTAAATCGCGGGTTATGACGGGTTTAACAACCCATACTCCGTCGGATCTTCGAAAAAGCATAGGCGTAATATTCGTCGTAACTCCGCTCTCATTAAACACCCTGTTAAAATAGTTGTCCGCCTGCCGGCGAAGATGACGGTGTTCTTCATCATGAGACACGTTGATAAAATTCAAAGGGATCGCGGGGACTGAGAGTCTCTCCCATAATGCAGTCGACGGTTCATCGTTATTGGCTATCTTTGCAACTTCCTCAGATGTTTTGAGGTGTCCCCACGGAGCAAGCCCCTCATGAACGCCCAATGTATCAAAATTCAAAGGATGGCCTTTCGGTGGTCGCACGCCACTATACGCTTGTGCGAACAGATGCGCCTCATCTACTGTCCCGGGCAATTCAATTTCCGGTCTATATGGAGCCTCCGCGATGGCAACGCTCATATGTTGTATTATATCACAACATATCCTATAATGTATCTTCACTGTTCGTAAAATATCTCATGACCAGTACGAATTCATTTAGTGAGATATAATACATAATATAGTATGACATCACCTGATTTAACCGACGGAAATACACCACATTCTACCCGCATGGACGGGGAATTTTTGGAATTTCAACGTTTGGAAAATGAAGACGAATCCGCGTTACCAGGAGAAGTAGCCAAAGCCCAGAGTCCTGCCAACCACTACACCCCTGCCGAATCGCTAACAGAGGAACATGTGTCAAGCCCGATTGTTATCGCAGATGATGATGCACTCCTCGCCGAAGCTCAAAACGCACAGAACACAGCCAATTACTATACTCCCCGACCATTCGCGGAATTATTAGCAGGACCTGATTTTGCGGGCCGCGGTAAGATTATCGGCATGATCACATTTCCAGTGCCTTCAAAAGACAACTCATCGTTTGTACTCCATAGCGACCGACTGGGTCACAGCCTCCTGGCTCACCGGCGTAAGCGCGTGGCAGTGGTCGTATCCCAAAAGGGACCGGAGCTTCAGGGAGAATTCCGGTTTATTCCTATTCATGAACTTCCCGAAACTCAGGATCCCGGATCGCTGAAAAAACTTTCATATCGGAAGGTTATGGAAATGCTTGAAAAGGCAGGCGGAAACAAAGAATCGATAGCTGACGCGTTCCGGGAGATCCCGAATTCCACGATGTGGAGTAACGAGAGTGTTTGGCGGGATCATGGCGGCCGCCCACACAGACGCGGCGCCACGAAACGGAATCCGTCAAGTTATCACTTCCACGCCACACCGCGCGATATTGACCGGAGAAATAAACACAGGGCTGAGGCGGAAAAATAAATACGCATGTCGCACGAACAACCATTACGGTGGACTAACGTACATAATCGGCAGGGACTCACAAAATTTATGGGAGATTATTTTGATCTCCGTATCACCCCGTTTTACAGCGAACATGTTGCAATGAACCTTTTCAATCACCCGGAACGGACAAATAATCCGCTCTATATCGGGTTCGCCGCACGGGTTTTGCTTATGGCTGCTGAATATCAATTCCCTGAGCTCGTCAACCACGAAACCCGGCATGAAAATCATAAGTGGCGCGCTCGCGATTTTATGTCACCGCTTCACCTCCTGGCGCTCGGCGTCTATCTTTCGCAATTAACGGTGAGAAATGTCGAAGCCAAAATTTCTATTCTTAAAACGTGGGAACATGAAGATGCGTCGTTTCTCCGGGAACACGTACCGGAGCTCCTTGATGCGTGGGTGTTACCCAAAGACGCGTTTCCGGCGGCGGCGGCATTTTTAACCAAACCGAAACCATATAGAGACGGCCGAGCGCGAACCAATCTTCCGGTCCTCATTCCCGACGTACCGTTCCTCCGGCAGGTGGCAACGATACCGTTCACCGGAGACCAGGCGGATACGATACGACGACGTGAATTTGAAGCAACCATATTACCGCTTGCCGGACGCGTATTTTTCCCTCAGGAGGACCGGGAGGCTGTTTCACGCCTATTTGCGAGTGATTTTGCTAAGGAGTAAACTATCCTATAACTAGTGTTTTGAGCCTCTGTAACGGCCGCAGAACGCATATTCAGGCGGAAAACGGCCAATTGGAGTGCTCACGGGGAATCAGCTACACATCGCTCTATTGAAGAATTATCGCGCCCCGAGGATTGCCTGGGTTAATACACTAATTACCTTGTTAACCTCCACGCGTTTCGCTTCTTCATATGAAAAGACCACGCGGATAAGGTCACCTTCTTCTGTATATCCGATGAGCATAATATCAGGATCACCGAGCGCGATACGTGTATCCACCTTTTCCTTTGCCCTCAAATTAACACCCACTATAGTGTATGCCGGTAGTACATGTTCAATACCAATCCTAAATCTCCCAAGCGATGTCCCCACCTCGCCGGCATGGCCATTAATGGTCGCAATCGGACCTTTTTTCCCCGATTGATTATCGTAGATGTTTAATACTTCAGTCATATTATTATATGCTCCCTTCAAGCGGCGGATACTCGTCCTCAAACACGCTTGGAGGTACGAAAACGCCGAGCACTAACACATCTCCCCCATCTGTTTTAATATTTCTTGCATATTGTATGGGTACTGCGAGTTCCATTGAATGTGGATCACGATACCGTAAGTAGATCGTTTCGTGATGACTCCATGCCCTATGACAGCGCTCGACAAGAGCCGGAACGTTAAACGACTGTAGCGCTGTGGAGACGAGTATACGGCCGTCTTCCGGAATATTTGTGACATCTACTTTTCCGTCTTCGCTTATGCGCGGTTCATAAATCTGGTGCGCATGATCCGACACTGCACTAAATATAATACCGGCGTCCCTGTGGCTCCTTTGCACCACGGCAAACCCCGGTGTTGGTCCTTCGATAATTGTTATGCTGTATTCAACATTCATAAAGCCATATTATATCAAATTATCTTTTTATATGGTTATTTCGTGAATAACCTCAGGTTCTTCAAAAGCTCTTTTTTCTATCCTCAAAGCCAAAATGATATACATTGATATCTTGCAATTTTTCCGTAACTGAACATAATCATGCTATGGCTAAATCGCTCACTTCCGACGATGTTAAAAAAATCGTTAATGACGTCATCGACGAAAAACATGTTGCTACCAAAGACGATCTGAAACGATTTGCTACCAAAGACGATCTGAAACGATTTGCTACCAAAGACGATATCATATCAATAAAAGATGATCTTTTATCGTTTAAAGACGCCATCCTCAAAGAAATCTTAAATCTCCGCGACGACGTCGCAATCGTAACCGGTTACCGCGATATGATCGAAGATCACGATCAGCGGATCGCGGTCCTCGAAAAAAAGGTCGGTATACCGCAAAACTAAGTTTTTCAAAAGCT
>CAYLQG010000112.1:0-3832 GCA_964385705.1 uncultured Gammaproteobacteria bacterium | reverse complement strand
GAACTTGCGATTATCAACAAGGTTGTCTATTCTCCGACGCTTCACTTAAAAACATTGGATCTCTCGTTTTTCGGATTAAATCTCGCGGTGAAGCCTTCCCAGTGGCAGCATTTCGGGTGGTGGCTCCTTGCTATTCCGCTTGTTACGGCACTTTTGCAGTGGTATCAGAGTAAACTCATGTTGGCTTCGTCCCCTATGACGGCTCCGACCGGTGATCAACAAGTAAAGACGGATGCGAAAAAGCCTGCGGATTCTAAAGTCTTGGCGGTTAAGGAAGAAAAAAAGCCCGAGGATACGGCGGCGGAAATGCAGAAGCAAATGGCGATCATTACTCCCATCATGTTTGCGTATTTTGCTTTTCAATTTCCGGTGGGCCTGGCGCTTTACTGGAATGTTTTCGGACTTTTTGGTATCATGCAACAACTTGCAATTAACCGTGAGAAGTAAATTTATTTTTTATTAATCTAAACATGGACAACAAAAAGACCGTTCAAACAGTTACAGAAGATTTACTTTCCCGCCTTGGGGTAACGGGATCGGTTACGGTTGACATCGATGAAACCGAAGCATACCGTGTCAACATCCAAACGGAAGAAACGGGTCTTCTTATCGGATTTCACGGAAAAACACTTGAAAGTCTTCAGATTATTTTAGGCCTTATCGTTTCAAAAGATCTGGGCGCATGGACAAAAGTCTATGTGAATGTCGGCGATTATCGGGAAAAACGTGAAGAAGCTCTTATGCTTATGGCGCAGCAGGCAGCCGATCGCGCAATCACCATGGGGCGCCCGGTTGAGTTGTCCCGGCTTTCCGCTTCTGAACGGCGGGTTATCCATCTCACCTTAAGCGGCGATGAGCGGGTTGAAACGGAATCAGTTGGGGAAGGGGCGCACCGCGTGCTTCTCGTTAAACCAAAAGCCTCCTAACCTTCAGTTTCCCCTGATTTTTATTTTTCCTCCTGCTGACGTATCATGAGGAGTTATCCCGGTTATGAATAGTATGACCCGAATCCATAGAACTCTATTCTATATACTTCTCATCCTCCTGCCTACACAGATTGGTCTGCATTTTTGGCCGTCGTGGTCGTTTGTATTAGGGAGGCGCGTCGATTACCTCTCCCCTACTCTGTTTTTAACCGATATTATTGTTGTTGCCTTATTAATATGTTGGTTTTTTGACTCATTGAGCGTTTTTCGGAACAAGAAAAAGATTCATACTATTATAAACCGCAGTCCGCTCGTATTTCTCACCCTTGGCGTTTTTATCTGTTTTATTATTGACAATATAATGCACGCGGTAAACGTGCCAGTTGCGATCTATGCCTGGATAAAGTTTTTTGAATATGCAGTTCTCGGGTTATATATCGTAAAAACAAAACCAGCCGTCAATATCGTCAGTCTCTGTTTGGGAGCCGCAATGTTCTATTCATCGGTGATTGCAATATCACAGTTTTTTCTCCGACATTCAGTCGGCGGCGTATTATGGTGGATTGGTGAACGGACATTTTCCCTAGAAACACCCGGTATCGCCAAAATTGCCCTGTGCAACCTGACCCGTTTATCATGTCCGATTTTTCTCCGGCCGTATGCAACGCTGCCCCACCCGAACGTGCTCGGCGGGTTTTTAGGGGTCGTGCTTCTCCTTGTCGGGACGACGGACTTTGAAGCTTTTAAAAAAATTATTCCCCGAAGAGTACACATCGACCACCTGATATTTTTATTCCTGCAATGGATTCTTTTGATTGTCGGCGCAGCTTCCCTCATTCTCACTTTCAGCAGAAGCGCGTGGGCGATGGTTCTGTTGGCCTCCGCTGCCGTTTTGATATTAAGACATTTGAATAAGCAGAAAGTGCGGGTATTACTTATTGGGATACTCATATTTTTCGCCGTTGTGATTTTTTATATCTTCTCGGCTCATTTCTCCGACGAGTCTCTGGTCGTGCGCGAACAATTGAATAACGCCGCGCTCTCAATCATACAAGCGCACCCGCTTGTCGGTGTTGGCTTGGGGAATTTTTTAGTCGCACTCCCCACTTTTATTCCATCACGGCAAATATACTTTCTTCAGCCCGTGCATAATATTTATCTTCTCTTCATTTCGGAGGTGGGTTTTTTCGGGGTTATGCTCTTTACTCTGATTTGTTACGTCTTGATGACAAATCTGAGAAAATTCTGCAAGGCAGGTGAAACGGCCAACGAGCGTTTTGCCATTAGGATATCTCTTCTAGGGCTGCTCTTTGTGGGACTTATTGATCATTATTCAGTAACGGTACAACAAGGGCAATTACTTCTTACTCTTCTTATTTCGATGAGCGTTTAACTTCTCATGTTATTATAGTCAGTTTTCGCAAAGCGCGGCCTGCGTGATACAATACTTTTATGCCTCAGATGCCCCAAAGTAATCACTCTGTCCCAAAACAACTTGCGTGGAACACATCAGCCCAGATTGTCGCCCGTGGCATTAGCGCGCTGACAACCCTCCTTATGACCATCTTTATAGCACGACGGTTCGGTGCTAACGGATACGGGGATTTTGTTAAAATTACGACGTATATCGCTTTTTTTTATCTTCTTGCGGATTTCGGATTTAACGCGGTCTACCTTCAACGGACTCCCCTGTCGGCCGGCAGCGATAAAAATATTCACGATTCTCCATGGGAGGATTTGCTCGGACTCAGGATCTTCGTGGGTTGTTTACTTGTCGTCATTGCAGGCGCTTCAGCGTTCATCCTTCCCCGGGGTGCCGGTGGCGGATATACGCATTTTGTTCAGTTGGGCATACTGTTGTTTGCGCCGTCCATCCTATTCCAGGCGATGATTACTTCAGCTAACGCCTTATTTCAAAAATATCTTCGCTATGATCTTTCGACAATTGCAGTGATGATAGGATCATTCGTCTCTCTTGTCCTGGTCATCTTAGTGACCCAGGGAATAATTCCCGGAAACACAATACTCTATTCAACAACCGCGCTCCTGGTAGGCGCTGCGGTAACAGCACTTATTTCGCTTTATCTTACCCGGAGGTTGCAGATAACCTGGTATTCAAGCGTATCGTGGGTGCGCATCCGGTCATTATTTATTGAAAGTTTACCGCTTGGAGTGACGCTCCTTTTTAATCTCGTATATTTCCGGATCGACAGTGTGATACTGACGATCACGAGGTCAACGGCGGAGGTTGGTATTTACGGGCTTGCGTATAAAGTATTTGAGCTCCCGTTAGTTCTTCCGACATTTTTTATGAATGCTCTTTACCCAATGATGCTTGGCATAACGCAGAATAAATCCGGGGACCAGCAGTCTTTGCGTGATGTTATTTTAAAGTCCGGGACATTTTTATTTTTTACTTCCATTGTCGTATTTATCATTGTGTGGGCAGGTGCTCCGGTTGTCGGGTTTATTAAGAATGATTTTGTTCCGGCGATCGCGGTACTCCGGATATTGATCATCGGACTTCCGTTTTTCTTTCTTTCGAGCCTCACGATGTGGACTCTTATTGCTTACAAGAGGCAAAAAACGCTCGCGGCTATTTATGGAATTTCGATGGTTCTTAATGTGGTATTGAATGCGTTGTTTATCCCGCGATATGGATATGTTGCTGCGGCCTGGATTACGGTTATATCGGAAGGGTTTGTTCTTTTGGTTTCGGGTATCGCAGTCATTCCGTTATTGCATAAAGAGAAATAAGTAATTCCGTGAGTTGCGAAATAAATCAGTTTATTGTAATGTATTACATCTTATGAAACTTATTATTCATACAGACGGGGGAGCGCGGGGGAATCCGGGACCCAGCGCTGTCGGCGTTGTCATTGAGGAGATTACACAGACGCAGGGAG
>CAYLQG010000111.1:0-3839 GCA_964385705.1 uncultured Gammaproteobacteria bacterium | reverse complement strand
CGTGAAGATAGGTCAAGGCTGGGGGACTGTGGAGCGGTTTTTTTATGGAAAAATAGGGACTGCTGTGCCCGTCCGAAGTGAATATATATTTGACCAATTTATATTGAGAATGGCTTTTTGATCTGTTTTTGGTAAGAGCGATACAGTTTAATTATGGCTTCATTAAGTTTTGCGCCAAATTGAACAGGATCGCTGTCTGATAATGCGCTTACCGTTGAGTCTTCATGATATCGCACGTTTTCAATCGATTCTTCATATAATTTAAATGTATTTCTAAAACGTTTATAATTATCAAATTTGCTTACATCATACCAATGACTATGTATAAAGTTAACGTAAAATGATTCATACCCCTGAGCTCCACCAAAACTCAGTGTCATCAGTAAACGGTTTGATAAAGTCTGCAATTTTCCTGTTTCTTCGTGAGAGGATACTCCGCCACCACTGGTCATGCCTGAACTCGAAGGGAATGTAACGTTGTCAACCACTTGTATAAGAGGTTTTCCGTTCCATGTTCTATACGGTAGAATAAGTTGCCACTGAACAGAAGGAAAACTTTCAGAATTGTTGTTGGTCGGAGCGGTTTCGATTATTGGTTTGCCGATTATATCAGCGATTTTTTTAAATCGCTCAAATACTTGAAAAGAAGCGCCTAGTTGGTCGAGTTTTAAAAGATATGATTGCATAAGTTCATCCAGTGCATTATTTGTGGCATTTTCCGTAGAAAGGCTAGCAGACGGTTGTTGGATAATAGGTTTTTGACCTATATCTACTTTGTATGGATCTTCTTGAAGTTGCCGTGATAAATCTTCTAAATCATTCATATAGATTGTTCTGACAGCTTGCATTATATCACTCGAGGCAAGTTTTTTATTGAACTAGATCAAGATTGAAGCGGGGACTGTGGAGCGGTTTTTTGATGGTGTCATATTGCACCAGAGGTTGTTAAATAAAAATCGTTTAATTTTGTTAAACCAGATTCGATCTGTTGAACAAAATTAGGTAAATGCTCTGGATTCAGAATGTCAGGGTATATACAATCTTTGCAAATTGCTGGGGGAATATATCGATGCTCCTCGAATACTTCTCCCCATGGTTTATAAGACTCCTTTTTACTTAACCAAATAGTCGGCATTCTACTCTTATCGACAACCTCACTCCAATATGAATTAGTCGATTCAAAGTCGAACTTGTAGGCCGGAATTCCAGCCAATTTTTCTACGCAGATAAATTCCAATGTTATTTTGTCAGTGAGGTTTTTTTTGTCTCCCGCGCTATATTCTGTAAATCCTCCGCCACCACTCAAGTCCGTTGGGGTAAAATGACCTGATGTTTGAGCGAGCGCTCTTCCCACTCTTGGATTGTAATTAATAGTATGCACGACTTTTCCTTCGTACAGATCAATATATTCCTCCGTTGATTTAACACCCACCGCAAGAGCTAAAGCTCCGACTTTGGGTCCAATAATGGACTCCCAT
This sequence comes from uncultured Gammaproteobacteria bacterium, assembly GCA_964385705.1. GTDB lineage: Bacteria > Patescibacteriota > Microgenomatia > UBA10105 > UBA927 > DATKGN01. Next base: position 2,361 of record CAYLQG010000111.1, on the reverse strand, counting down.
ATTTGTTGAATGACGGCAAGCTCTCTGATACGCTTCTCTACTCGTTGTTGATCAAGCACCTCTTCTTGTTGTTTGGCCGAATTTCTCGAAATCTCTTCCAGTAAGAGTCTAGTTAGACGTTCCTCTTGAATGTCAATTGGTCTTCTTTGAAGTTTTCGTAAAAATTCTTGATCCATATAGATTATTCTGACAGGCTAATTATAGCACCGAAGGCAAATTTGAAGTGAGAGAGGTTAATTTGCCTTGAATTAGTTAGGATGTACGACAGAGCACATAGTTCTCTTGTTGGATAGTTTATTCTGAGGCCGGAAAAGGGTACACTATCAAAAGAGAAATGGTACGAAAATTCGCTATAGTCTTCGGAATAATTGGATTCATATTGGGTTCGTTGTATGTTGCCTTAACCCTCGGACTTTTTGATCTGCCGGATTCATTATATTTCTATAACCTCGGCAATTTTCTTCTTTTTAAACGATATTATTCCATATTTCCATTCAATTCGTATTATCCCAGTACAACAAATGCCCCCTTTTACGGCATCGTCGCCCGGCTCTTGGGCTCCGACATACACCTGGCTATGACGCTTATAAGTTTCAGTCAGCTGTTACTCGTAGGAATAAGCGCATATCTCATCTATGAGTCCGCAAATTATATTAAACGGGGCCTTGGATGGTTGGCAGCCGGCATGTTCCTCCTTTTGCCGTTCCTACTCACCTATGCCGTGGTCATGATGTCCGAGGTATTTACGATTTTTCTCGTTTCCGTCTACCTATACCTCGCCCTTGGTCTTATAGCGAAGCGGGTCCGCGTGCCTCCATCAGTGCTTATTCTTGTGGCGTGCCTGTTGACGCTCACGAAATTCGTATTCTTATATTTTATCCCCGTGAGTATTATCTTAACGCTCTATTTCGAATTTCAAATGCGCAAAAAGGAGAAGTTTCATTTCGTTCTATTCCGGCAGTTGCCCGGCGTTATCGGCATTGTATTTGTATGCATGTGGGCGGGATTTGTTCACTCATATTACGGGCGATGGGGGATGACCGTTACGACGGGAAGAGAGCTGTTTCATGGTATTGTCTGGAAATCGGGGCTGCAGCCCTCGGCAGATTCTCCCGCGATGAAAACGTTTCAGCATTGGACCGGATTGTCGACCATCCCGAGAATCATGGGCTATGAAATGGAGGGGTATTTCCGGACGCCGTTTGATGAGAAGAAGATAACGGAACCGAAGATTGATGATGTATTCCGCGATTTTGCCATCACGGCAGCAAAACAGCATCCAGCCTCTTTCTTCTTTGATATATTTCGCGGTATCTATGGAAATTTTACATCGCCTCCGTATCATGTGTGTCTATTGTCGGATTTGGGTGTTCCCGATGCAGCCTGTGCGCAGAGGAATGCACCCGCCTGCAGAATCCCATGGTTTTGCTCGCTGCAAGGGTGTAGCGATACCGAACAAGGCGCCATGTGTCAGCCTGCCATACACAATACGACCATGACATCTCTTTGGGCTTCTCTCATCTCTCTCTATGAGGGATATTATCCCTTCGTGATGATCGGGGTATTTATCCTTATGTGCTTTGGGGGGATCGTAGGGTTAGTTAAACGATCGTTCCCATTAATTCTTATAGCATTTCACTGCGGCCTCTTATTAGGTCTTCAGGGGATCATTTCTGCGGTTGAAGGCAGATATACGATGATTGCATACCCCTTTATTGCGATTCTTGTGGCCTATGGAATACGCACAATTATGGATGGGGTTAGGCGGAAGCTATCTATCCGGCGGTGAGAACGAAGACGCTTGTTCCTCCCTAACGGCGGCGTAGGAGTGGAGCGGTTTGTTTTTCTTCATGTTCTATCCTATAATATCCACCTATGGCTGGAAACTTAGAATTTATTGAACATACAACAAAACCCTGGATTCTTTCAGTCCCTTCACCGGATCGGGAAAAAGCTACGCTTATGAGAGACGAGCTTGCGGGTGTATTTGAACAAATTTATGGTGGGGGAAAAGTATTTGAATTTACTATTTCATTTTCAGATCAACTTCTTATCAGCGCATTTAATGAGACATATTGTGCATTTATGGCATTACACGGCTAATTATCCGAAGATATTGATGAAGCAAGAGATTGGTTTGATATCATGGCGCATAAACCCACATTAAGCGGTGTGATTGCTCACATTGGATCAAATTTTTCAACGTGGGATTTCCAGGTTAAAGTTGATATTCCTAAGACGGAATAGACTATTTCGTTGGTAAGGGTGAAGCGGATTTTGTAGCTACCGTAAACTGACATACAACAATATGAGATTTAGCCTGTTATGATACATAACAGGAGGCCATATTATGACAGGCTA
>CAYLQG010000110.1:0-3912 GCA_964385705.1 uncultured Gammaproteobacteria bacterium | reverse complement strand
TTCCCCGAGTTCCCTGTTTTTTCCGATAACCGCAATAATGGATAACATATTCTTTCTTTGTCATCGCGAGTCGAGCCACCGAGACGTGGCGATCTCTTAATATTGCTTCGTCTCCGTCAACTGACGGATCCTCGCAATGACATCCCTACGGACTAAAACCCGCCTACTACAGTTATATCTCCCTTAATCGGCGGATGAGGGTCGTAGCCCACGAGCTCGAAATCTTCAAACTTGAAGTCATCAATATTCTTCACCTTCGGATTAATTTTCATCGTCGGGAATGGTCTCGGGGTCCTTGAGAGCTGTTCTTTACACTGGTCAAAATGATTTTCGTAGATGTGGACGTCACCAAACACATGGACGAAATCACCGGGTTTATAGCCCGTTACCTGCGCAAGCATCATCGTGAGGAGTGCGTAGGACGCAATATTAAACGGCACGCCCAAAAACAGGTCGGCGCTCCGTTGATAAAGGAGTAAGGACAACCGGTCACCCGTGATGTTGATGTGATACATCGTGTGGCACGGTGCAATGACCATGGAGGCGCTATGGCTCCCACTCATCTCATAGATGCACCCCGCGTTCCACGCCGAGATAACATAATGCTTCTTCATCGGATATTTTTTGATCTTTTCGATAGCCCATCCAAGCTGGTCAACCGTACGCTTGTGATCAACCGGCCACCTTCGCCACTGGACCCCGTAGACGGGTCCAAGCTCTCCCCACTTTTTGAGAAATTTCGGATCGCTTTGCGCATTCTGCATAAAGGTCTCGTAGGGCATGGGCTTTGCCTTTCTCTCTTTGACTGCCCACTCATATTTTTTGTAGGCCCATTCGTCCCAAATGTGGACGTTATTATCAACGAGATATTTGATGTTGCTTGAACCCGAGAGAAACCAGATAAGCTCATGGATGATGCCGCGGGTGAAAACTTTTTTTGTTGTTAAAACGGGAATACCTTTTGAAAGATCGTAGCGGCACATGCGGCCGAAAACGCTTTTAATCTTGACGCCGGTCGAATGGCTTATTTTCCATTTGCCGTTGTCCATGATGTCAGCCATGAGGTCAAGGTATTGGTATTCGGGGTGGGTGTGATTGGTTTTTGCCGTCATATTCCTCCTTTTATTAACGCGCTTTCGTTCGTGGTGAAATTTTCTCGAATCGCAGCTCGCAGGCTATCGGTATAAGCAACTTTTTTGTATTTAGCTCGATTGCGCTCATCGAAAATTTTATCACTCACCGCGCGAAATCTCTATTGTTTTTAATTCAGTTACGATAGTCGTTACCGGAACATCATACGATGTGTGCGGAACTTGTGCAATAACCTGAAAATCATACGTAAGTGCAACTATTGGGACGGTAATGTTTTTCAATAACCGGTCGTAATATCCACCACCCCGCCCGAGCCGGTTCCCGTTCCGGTCAAAGGCAATACCGGGAACAATGAACAGATCTACGTCGGCCGGTAATATTTCAGTGCAAGTTTCTTTCGGTTCTAAAATATCAAAAACCCCGGGCGTCAGGTCATCAAGCGACCCAATAGAATAAAGGCCCATCGCACCTTCTCTCACAATTTTCGGCACGACGACGGTTTTCTTTTGCGTGAGTAACACAGTAATTATCTTCTTCGTATCGACCTCATCGGGGAGCGAAACGTAACTGCATACGACGCGCGCGCCGGTTACACCGGGCATTCCCAACAATCGTTTGGCTATTGATTCATCTGCTCTTCGCCGATCACCTTGTGGAAAATGACCATTCGTGAGAGCAATCTTTTTTCGCATCAGATCTTTCTTAGTGAAGCGATCACCCATATGTAATAGTCTTCTATTTTGCCGTTCTTCGTTTTTTTGCAACTATAAATGAGGCCACTTCCGCAATACTGGCAATTCCGATAAGTGCGCTCCACGCAAGGCGACTCTGGAACATCACATGAAGAAGTATGACCCACATGATAACGTACGTAAGTGCATGGATTTTGTTCCACCAGTCCCCCAGCCATTTCACACTAACGTCATTTGAGGTAATAAACAGGAGGAAGAGTAAGACTGCGGCGGTAAGGCCAAACACTTCAAATCCGCGGGTCGGGAGAAAAAATCCACCCATACCAATGGAAGAAAACAGCCAGACGGCGCTGAGATGATTGATGACAAACATGAACGAGGCGATGCCGATGTACCGCCTGAACATCATGAGAATCGCGATTAATTTATGGGAAATACCGAACCTACGGGCCATACCGGGAATCGTCGTTACGATAAAAAGGATAATTGCTGCTTCTCCGCACATTTTCCCGAGGGAATAAAATAGGTCATAATTCCCCTGCAGTTGGACGAACACCCGGTACTCGAAATATAAGAATACGAGTTGAAGAACGTAAAATATCTGGAAAAGCCGGACAATGGTATTTCGCCACGCAACGACAAAACGGAAGAGATCATTAACGAGTGCATCCATATGCCTTATTCTTCAGGCGGAGCCGGCTGTTCCAACTGTTCTCCTGGTTTGAGCCAGTGGACGAACGTGCATCCGGTTGCAACCCGTTTCTCGCGGTCCCAGCCTGAGGTCGAACATTTTTTCATCCGTTTCCCGGCTGCTGTCGTATAGAGAACAAGCTTTTTGCCGCACTCCGGACAATCCTCATCCAAAGCCACCGTCGTCCCATTAATCCATTCAACATAGTCGCAGCCTGTCGCCTTCTTCTCAACCTTATCCCACCCGCCTGTACTGCACTTTTTCATCTTTTTTCCGAAACGGGTAACAACGAGAACAAGCGGGTTACCGCACTTCGGGCATTTCTCATCTAAAGTCTGCGGCGGAACTTCAAGCCATTTGACGTAATCGCAACCTTCATTTTTTTTGGTTTCCGGATTCCACCGGCCGGCGCTGCATCGTTGAAGCCTCTTACCGCTCGGAGTGGTCGTGACTTCGCCAAGCGGGCTCCCGCATTTCGGACACACATCTGTACTGGGTTTCGTGGAACTGTATGTTGTATTCATAATTTAGAGATCGTATCACAAAAAAGAAGATGAAAAAATAGGTCATCTCACAAATTTCTGCATTTCTTCGATAATCGGGTAGACTTCCTCCGGTGTTTTTGTTTCCATGACGCGCACCCGCCAATCGGATGCTCCGTCAAAGCCTTTGATATAGATTTTGAAAAACTTTTTGAGAACCGCATAGGGTTTCTTCCTGCCCCAGACTTCGGCGAATAGCTCAACATGGCGCCGCATAAGATCCAAATGCTCAGCAATCGTGTGAGAGTTGCCAGGCATACGGTCAAAGGCCCATGGATTTTCAAAAATTCCCCGGCCGATCATAATGCCGTCCACATGATATTCCTTCACTTTGGCAAGTCCGTCGGTGCGATCGGTAACGTCGCCGTTCCCGATAATAAGCGTGTCAATCTTCATCCCGTCGCGGATGGCAACCGCTTTCCCGATTTCATCCCAGTGGGCAGGAACCTTTGACATCTCAGCGGCCGTCCGCCCGTGAACTGTTAAAGCTGCGATATCAAGAGACAGAAGAAATGAAATCCATTCTTCCGTTACAATCGACCCAAAACCGATTCTCGTCTTCACACTCACCGGAATTTTCCCGCTCGCACCCTCTTTGGTCGCCAGTATAATTTCCTTCGCAAGCGCCGGGTTTTTGATGAGCGCAGCGCATCCGCCGTGAGCGACCACTTTCTTTTCCGGGCAGCCCATGTTGATATCGATGCCGTCAAATCCTGCGTTCACTAATTCCTGCGCGGTCCGAAGGAAGTTTTCCGGCTTTTTCCCCCACACCTGCGCGACGATCGGGTGCTCACTTTCCTCATATTTCAAACGTGTAGCAACTACATCGTGTCCTACTGATTGGATGCCGTCGACGTTGGTAAATTCTGTAAAAAAGAGGTCAGGACGGGCGCAT
>CAYLQG010000109.1:0-3945 GCA_964385705.1 uncultured Gammaproteobacteria bacterium | reverse complement strand
AGAGCAATTGCCTCTTAAGCAATCGGTTCAGAGTTCGAATCTCTGCGCGCTCACATGAAGCTAAAATTTGTTGACACGCAATTTCTCCCTCTTTTTTGAGGCAATTTGAGTTCGAATCCCCAGTGGCCTGAGTTGATACAATATCTCTGACTAATGTATTATTAAGACATGAATAATTCATACGGCCGCCACCCTGCTTTCTTTGGTCATAATCGGGTAGGAATTTTTTTATTTGCTTTAATTTTGTGTCTATTTGCTTATTTCTATAAAATGCACCCTCTATCACAACTGACTGCTCTTGGTAATCCGATTCCCACATGGTCACAGTATTTTGGGACAGTTTTACTTATTTGTTCAATTGCAATTATCTATGCCTTGATGGAGGTCACAAAAAATTCAGTCCAAATAAATGACAATACACTAACTTTTCATTCGTGGTCAATTTCACGACCAAAAACACACGGGCAAATACAATTAACTGATATTTCATCGATTAGCGATACCTACGATACCCATACCGTAAATATAAATAAAGGAGTGTGGCAACCTATTACTACAACTGACACATACCTAATTCTCCAAGATAAACAGAAAGTGAATCACAAAGTACCTTTTTATGGATGGGATAAACCATCGATAAAGGAGGTACTTAAGCTAATTAAAGCAAAGTATCCTTCTGTTTCAATCAATACAAAATTTTATCAAGGCTAGTTTAGCCATAAAATATTTATATCACCCGCACCCCTCAACTCTGAGTTTCAAACGGGGCAAGATTACTTCAAGCATAATTCTGGACAGACGATTTTCCCGTTTACCTCTGTAAACCCGAGTTCCTGAAGTTTATAATACGTCTTAATCAGGCTCGCGAAGAGGAGTTCCACCCGTGATCCTGCGAACTCACAAAGCTTGTTTCTTTTCCTCAGCGAGTTCCGTGTCAACTTCACGAGCGATCTTTTTCTTTTTCGCGATTAACAACCGCAAAAAATCAACAAATGACGGCGCAATCGCGGTGACGACAAGTGGAGCAACAATGCCCACCATTTGCCAGGCTTTGTTTTTCTGTTCTTCCGACTTTAGTAATAAGGCGATCTGTTGTTCTTTTGTGATATCAGCAGATGGAGTTTGATACGTACTCCATGCACCCGGTGCATCATTTATAAGCGACGCATAGAGAGGATTAGGATCATCGCTTGCGTGAAAGTTGATTGAAACCGGCAGTGTCGTCGTTGTTTGCTTAGGATCGCGAGTTACCGTTTGTACAGCTTGGCCGACCAGCTGGCCTTTTTCTTCCGCATATCTGGTTGTGGTTTGGCCGTTCTGTGGTTCAAAATATTTCCATGATTTCGCCGTTCCACTCCAGGCGATGATCCACGCATGCATTTCATCAACGCTTAACTCGCCGCCGAACTGTTCATTTAAAAATCCGCCAACTGCGTTTGTTGGAATACCGATTTCCCGTAATATTGCAACAGCCCCAAGTGCCGCATATCCGCATGGGCCAATGCCCTCATTAATCATCGCAGATACGTAGAGTTTTGTATTTGTTTGAGGAAAATCGTCCTTATTCGCAACTGTGTCGTAACGGTAAATCTTCCTCCATATATTGAGACCCTCTTCGATTTTCTGGTCGTCGGTTAAGTTACTATTTTTTGCGGCTAGGATGGCATTTCGTATATCCGGCCGAAGCGTATCCATATCTAATAATGATTCGCTATCTGCATCTGCTGGCGGTCGTTGCAGGTAGCGTAATGCTTGTTCATCTGCAGGACCTGTGTAAACAACGAGGCTGTCAGATGAAGATTTGTCAAAATCTACTTCCCATGTTCCGGTCATCTGATTTTGGCGAAACGTTGCAGACTCTACGCCGGCAAACCCAATGGGCATTTCGCCAACCCTGGGTGAAATAGGCGTCCATGAGCGATCCGGCATGGCAGGTGTATAGACTTGTCTGAGAAGATAATTTGAGGGGCGGCCAGAAGGCAAGGTTCTCTCCTGATAGCTATGCTTACCGGTATAGGTTCCTTGTACAAATCCTCCGTCAAATCCACGAACGACCGTGAGAGAGTCTACATAGGACGTGTAAAAGTAACCTGCCGTATCTACGCTTGGATTGGGGCCTTCAATGTGTACGAGTGGAATAATTTTTGATTGAATTGTCCTGTCAGGGGTAGTAGTCATTGCCTCCGCAGGCGCTAATACGGCATTGATGTTTATCTGACGTGCATCGTTTCCAGCGTCGAGAAGTAATTCGTTACCATGGATTGACCAATTCAAACCTAAACCGTCTAGTTGCAGCTGCTGGGGTATCGACACAACTTCGTTTAAGCCAAAGAGCGTAGAAACGCTTAAACCTTTACTAACAGGTGTAACGGTATTATTAATTTCGATAAGACCATTTAGTAGGGCCGTACTGTTGGTAGCCCAAGGAATGATAACGTCTTTTGTCAAAACATATACGCCTACGCCCGCGGCTGCGCGAGTTGCAATTTTCCATACACGACTCCGCAGATTGAAAAGCTCCGACAGATTAAGTTCCAACGCTTCTTTTGCTTCAATACGCTGCTTCCTCCTCAACGAGTCCAGTTCTCTTTGTTTTTGTTCTGCTTCGCGAAGGGCATGCTGTACGACGGCATCACGTCTAAAACTTGGATCTCCTTTAACTTGTTCAATCAGACTGTGAAGCTGACGCTCAAGGAGGGAAGTCCGGTTTCTTTCTTCAGTTAGGGCCTGCTGAAGCTGCATCTTCTCATTCTTGGCGAGCGTTATACTCTCAATCTTAATTTTTCTGCCCTCGTTACTTTTTTCCTCAGCAATATCGGCTATATGTTTAAAATTTTTCGCATCAAGGAGGATCCGCGCTTCAAGTGTTGATCTTGGCTGCACGTACGTCATCGCGCGTACTGCGCCGTTTGCCTTCCATATATGTTCATCCCGGCCACTCGTTCGCTGCATGTCCAACGTAACCTCAATACCGTTGAATTCCTTTCTTATGATTTTGACTGCGCCGCTGTCATCTTTTGCCGCAACTGATATCGACGTTATGATCTCCATCAGACGGTCGTCGTTGAAGAGCGCCGTCGTCGGTATCTTTGGTATATATGCGGGGGAGATTTGGGTGGAGTCAAAAATAAGTGTAATCGTGTGATCATTTTGATCAATATGTATATCTACATGTTCATAGTTTTTCCCGAGTTCCAAAAATGCAGTTTCAATGTTTAGGATGGAGGTGTTTTGCAAGGTCGCGACAACGGCATCTTTGATGGTTTCAAGAGGAGGAGCATTTTCAATCGCCTTCACGATATCAGATCGTGTTAGATCATCTGCGTCGGGAGCCAATTTGCCGCAGATTGCTTTAATTTCACCATAGAGTCCGTGAAGCATGATAACTTTTGGCGCGTCCGTAACGCCAAATTTGCCCCGCTCCTGTCGAAGATCATTCACGTGGTCGATATCAGACGTAACGGCCCGGATCTCCGGGTGCAGCTTAATGAATTCTCCCCATGCCTCTTTAATAACTTTTTCACCCCGGTTATCGAATTTGTGGCTGTTGTAACTCATTTTATGGATTTCATAAGGAACGACTATGTCCGGCAACGTGTCTCCATCCAGGCTGACTTCAAATGCATTGTTTGCCATTTTTTCAAAGAGCGTAAGCCAGAAATCCTTATCCAAATATCCTGAATTTGTGGCAACACGGAGGAGTGCAGGAAGTTTATCGAGACCCTCAATTTCGGCACTGTCTCTACCTCTACAAATTTGTGCGTCCCAGGAAGTCGTCTCCTCAAGCCCCCCTACGAAATGCCAGGTAAAGAAAAATTCTCCGCTCTTATCTCTCGCAAAATATGTTTCGTGCGCCAAATCGAACTTTTGACCGTCCATAAATCCGAATCCGACTGGCTTATCTGTGGTTAATCCAAATAGTAAATCGGTATCCAATACTTCCAT
>CAYLQG010000108.1:0-3995 GCA_964385705.1 uncultured Gammaproteobacteria bacterium | reverse complement strand
GAGTATTTCTATTCAGTTTTCGGAAAAGACACGATACTCGTTGCTCTAGACGGCGAAATTATAGTTGGCTTTATCCAATTTGGTGAAATCGACTATGATTCGATAAAAGCTACACAATATGATATTGAGTTAAAAAAGCTTTTTGTCGATACCGCACATCACAGAAAAGGTATTGGCACGCAACTCATAGAAGCGATGCTCGCCCATAAACGATTAGTACATATACAAAATATTTACGTAGACGTATATACGAAAAATATGAACGCTATTGCGCTCTATAAAAAGTACGGGTTTCGGGAAGTCGGAAAAATTCCGTATAAGCCAAACGGCAGAATAATCGCATATGATTTATTGATGAAGCGAATACATAATAAGGAATAGAATCGGCTATTGTCTGCACATCTCCGGGGTGGCAAAGATCTCAGAATATCTCCATTATCTTAACCTCGTTTTTTTACTCCAGTCTCACAGCTGGAATATATTGATAATATCCTGTAGTAATTTGACCATGCGTATTTAGCTTGGTATAATAACCCGATGCCACACCCAGAAGCGGGTTCAGAATTCTTAAATACGTTTGCCCCCCCCCGATATCGGGCGTTCTTTCGAGGTGTCCTTGAAGGAGGGAGTGTTGATGTAAACCGGCTGGAAGAGTATGCCCGCCTCATGCAGAAACCCGATGCTCTTGAAAGAATATACAGCGTAGCTGAACAACTTCAGAAGTTTTCGACGCCACCTGAGCAGGCTAGTCACCCTGAAGTCCGGACTGGATGGAAGATTCTCACAGATTTCTTTGAGCCAAAACGCGCTTTGCTTCAAAGAAAGGGAGTTGTTCCTCTTGTCTATGGGTCGATGATCTACGATGACGTTGTGAACGCGGATTTTGATCTATATCTTTTCGGGGAACAACATGTTGATTATATCCAGAAGTCTACTCTCTATGACTGGAACTACGCGCTTATTGATCTCTGGCAAAATAAGAATGAAGGAGATCTGTCATATCACACGGCGGATCAGTGTCAACACGACGTTGATCTTTTTCACGATGACACGCATCTTGACGAGATCCAAGAGTATGCAACCGAAATCAAATATGATGCCGAAAGTATAAGTATCGTATTTAATGGGAGACCGCTTTTTCCGGATGATGCGGCGAGACACCTCACCATTAAAAACGCATTCATTGAAATACTCAAACGGGAGCCTCTTTTTGCCGGACTGACGCTCTTTGATCTGAATGAGACACTCAAAATTCGCCGCCGCCGGAGAGGCATTCTTGAGTGAACAATGAGGCTCGATTTTCGCTAAGTCCCTATTTCTGATGCAATATGTTCTTGCCGTTGAAAATAAGGTTGTTTCATAATTGCGGTAAATTGATCACGTGTGACTTCCTCGCGTATCAAATCTTTGTAATCGGGGAGTGGCTTAATTGAATATTTTTTTGTTAAGCTGTTCGTAATTTCTTTTGATTCACCGCTTTCAAGATATCTCTTCGTAAAATGTTCTGATATATCCTTATCCGGAACCTTTACGGGCGATACAGTCAATTCTGCATCTAAATAAAGGATAAAAATAATTGGCTTTTCCATCCCTTCCGTCCAAGCAACATCAATCCATAAAGAAAAAACATCTTTTGGGTCACTTTTGTTAATCAAGTAAATATAATCACAGGACTCGTAATAATCATCTCCCACTTTATAACGATGATTTTCTTCACAAGCATGGTAGAAGTTAATAATCCAATTCTTCATGTCAAATCCAACATCCTGCAACCGTTTCACTAATTGATTTTTGATCGAAGGATCATCAAGTATATTGTCCATGGCTCAATTATACTCCGTTACTTCGGGGTAAAAAGCGGACGTTTATTAGAAGAATTTGGGGATATGCTTCTATATTATGCCGGGAAAATGTAGAGTGGTCCGGGTTACTCTGGTATAGAGTCATCTTGGGGTGGCAATATCCAAATGAGGTGCTGGTGGGAAAACTACACGAACTAACTAGGAGATTATTGTCGCTGCATTCTGAAATAACGTGCTGTAAAATAGCGCTTCATCTGCCGCTTTCTTCCCCTCATTTTTAGAGATACTCTCCATATCGTGTAATAATTTTCGCAGATATGGCTTTAAAGTATTACCGTCAATTTCTTCTCTTCTTTTCAATGCTTCTATGAAAAATTTATCTGCCATTTCGGTTGAACCTCTGAAATATCCCAGTGCAACTCGTTTCAAATCCATGGCAAGAGCGCCGAGTGCTTGTTTATTTTTCATATAATGAGTTAAAAAAATATCTTGACAGTTCTTCAAATCGCTTTCTTAATTTTTGATCCTGAATTTCGTTACTTGTGTTGCCGTCTTTCGGTCTGACGTTGATAAATGAGTTGCAGTCAATTGTTTTCGTTTCAATGTCTATGCCTCCACCCCAAAGATCGGATTGGCGGGAACCGGTATCAAGCAGAATCTTCTCCGCTTCGAAATGCCGATCTTCTCCTGCAGAACATATTTTCTTTTCAATATCGATGACGGTTTTTATATAGACATCAAATAACTCTCTCAAGTTTTTTATTTCCTCTTTTGTAAACGGCTCGGATTTCGTGATAATCATTAGCTACATTATAGCTTCGTTCAAAGTATATTAAAAGGATAGTTCTATGAGGGGAAGATATAGAGTTCCTCTTCCGCCCTTGTCACTGCAGTGTAGAGCCACCGGCGCCACTGGTCATCATCCATTTTCTTAAACCGTTCTTCAAAAAGTATGACACGCTTGGCCTGGCTGCCCTGCGCCTTATGAACGGTAAGCGCGTAGCCGAAATCAAATAAATCGCCACCCATGATGAGGCGCCGGTTCTCAGTGAAGTTGAGGGCCGTGTCGGCATTAAATTGCGCGACCGAAATCTGACCCGAATAATTCAATTCTGAGCCGTCCATTGCAATGTCCGCGCTGTACCACTGGTCATTTTTCCGCTCGATCCTGAGAATGGTTCCGAGCATCCCGTTATAAATTTTCGCTTTATGATTGTTCCGTAGACAGATGACGCGGTCGCCGCTTACGGGAGTAGGGGATTCAAAACCAAGGGAGCTTCTGATATAGGCATTGAGTCTTTTCCGTGTCGTATTGTATCCGCACAAAATAAGGGTGTCTTTTGAGTAACTATTCAGGAGTTCCGTCATCCGTTCGCCCGTTTCACTGTCATCGCGGCTAAATTTAACGACCCTATCCGAATACCGGGCAGCGGTGATTTCTCCTGTCTCACGCGCCTGAATTGAGACGGCGATAATGGGGTTAAGCTTTGCCTGCCGGTGGATTTGGACCAGCGTCACATCGGGCGTCTGCATGAGGTTGAAATTGCCCTTGACCGGCGGAAGCTGCCCATGATCACCGACAACGATGATGGGCTTCCCATACGAGAGGAGGTGTTCCCAGATGATGCCATCGACCATCGAAGCTTCGTCGATGATGATGAGATCGCACTCGATCTTTTCCTTCTGCTTCCACCCGACAATTTCCTCGCGGTCGTTGACGACCGGCGTATAGATAAGCGAATGGATTGTGCCGACCGTGTCATTTTTGAGGACCGCTTTCTCCTCTTTTAGTTTGCTTTGCAGAACGCGTGCGGCTTTCCCGGTGTAACTGGCAAAACCGACCTTCAACTTTTTATCCATCTTATTGAGTTCCCTCCGTAGGAAGGCGATGAGCGTCGTTTTCCCGGTGCCTGCATACCCGCCGAGGGTGACATACTGCATGGCGAGTTTATCTTTCTTATACCATTCCAGAATATGTCGGAGACACAATTCCTGATCCGGCGAGAGGTGTTGCATAGAGAAGATTATTATACATTTTACCGAGCAAAAGATGTGATAGCTGCCGATATGAATCAGAGTAAACCAAATCCCACGCAGTATTAGAAGGAAAGGAGGTAGATAAGGAGGGCGACAACGACACCGATAAGGAGTGAAAAAAACATAATTTTTTGGGCTTTTTCCTTATCTTTTTGC
>CAYLQG010000107.1:0-3995 GCA_964385705.1 uncultured Gammaproteobacteria bacterium | reverse complement strand
GATCCAGTTTCCGATGGGTGAACCATTGCCACTGGATCTTATCAGACGAATTACTTCATTCCGGGTTCAGGAAAGTAAGAAGTAGTGATGAATGGACGTGTCATATACCCTACGTAATAAGAATTACTTCGGGTATCCGCTCATCTAATCAGCTTTTTCGCCCCGCACAAACGTATGTGCGGGACTGTAAACCGGATAAGATGGGCGTATATAATATAAGGAAGCTATGTTTGCCCCACATGTAGATAGTTCTCACGGTTTCTAAAATTTGTAATATATATTACAATTGAATAAAGGAGAAGCAACTATGAATAATCAGAATGATGGTATTGTTATAACGCGGGAGTTTAATGCGCCGCGCGAATTAGTCTGGAACATCTGGATCAAACCTGACATGGTCAAGAAATGGTGGGGACCCAAAGATTTTACAGCACCCAGTATCACCATCGATCTTCGCATCGGCGGAAAATATATTTATTGCATGCGCGGTCCCAAAGGCTCGCCGTGGGATAAAAATTTGTATAGCGCCGGTATCTATAAGGAAATCGTTCCGAATGAGAAATTGGTGTTGACCGATTATTTTTCGGATGAACACGGTAATAAGACCACACCAATCGAGCATGGGCTTGCAACAGATATGCCTGAGGAGATGAATGTCACCGTTTTGTTTGAAGATACAGGAGCGGGCAAAACGAAGCTTTCGATTATCTATCCGCGGCCAGCATCAGACGAGGCGTTTGCGGCAATGAAGAAAAGCGGTTTGGAAGAAGGGTGGGCTACATCACTTGATAAATTAGCGGAGGCATTTGGCTAAAGAGATCGTATGTGCCGAAACATTAAAACGCTCTACAATTTTGATCCACCGGCAAAAGAGGAGGAAATCCGGGCATCGGCGCTACAATATGTAAGAAAGTTATCAGGCTTTGCCAGTCCGTCAAACATAAACGAAGCGACGTTTAACTTGGCGGTTAACGAAGTGAGCGCAAGTTCCCAAAGATTATTGAAATCTCTCGTGACGGCTGCTAAGCCGCGCAATCGACAAATAGAGGCGAAGCGCGCCCGCGAACGGGCGATCAAACGGTTCGGGTAAATCCTACTGTGGTTGCAAATGGAAAACGCTATACTATATAGACTTGCCGGGGCTCATTTGCAATGAAGAAACATCTCCCTCTTATCGTTTTTCTCATTCTCTATTTTCTGTACGTATTCCTGTCGTACAAAAGTTTCGGTTACACCTGGGATGAACAGGCGGTCTATGATCGTGGTAAGACGCTTTATCAGCACCTCATAAGTCCCAATTTCCCCACCGACATATCGCTCATCATCAAGCAGTCATCCGCTGACGTATGGCCGCTTTACAATAATGCCTATGCAATGATGCTTTATAGCTTCAATCAGAATGAATACTATGCGCGGAATCACCTTTACAATCTTCTATTTGCATCACTTATTTTCATCGCCGGGTATTATTTCCTTTATAAAAAATATAATAAACCATGGTTCGCATTACTCGCACCCTTATTCATAGTCCTTAACCCTCGGTTTTTCGGCGATATTGCAGCAAATCCTAAGGATATGCCGTTCGCAGTTCTCTATTTTGTGAGCGTCGCGTCAATGTATTTCGTTGCACCTTTGGAAAGTACCCTTCTCAGGGTACTCATTCTCGGCGTGCTTTTCGGGCTGACCCAGGGAATCCGTGTTATCGGGTTTACGCTGTTTATTCTATTATTTCTTTACGATCTGCTCAGATATTTTACATTCCCCAAAGGGAGTCACGCCGCGACATTTACAAGGTTTCTCATTCATGAAGCGATGTATGTCCTTGTTATTTTTATCTACTCCAATTTTGTGATGCTTCTGACGTGGCCATACATCGGAAGCAATTATTTCAAAAATTTTGTCGATGTCTTACGTTCCTCTCAGGATTTTCCGTGGACCGGGGGGGTGTTATTTTTGGGGAAAATGTATACCGGAGGCAATATTCCGATATCTTATCTTCCGGTGTGGCTTATGATCAGCACGCCGGTCTTCATTCTACTCTCGGCAATAGGATCAGTTGTTCTGTTTATGAAAAAATTCAAAACGAACGAACCATTATTTCTTGTTGTGGCAGCATTATGTATTAACCTGTTGTTTTATTTTATACTGAGACCGGTCGTGTATAACGGAGTGCGGCATTTTCTCTTCTTACTTCCATTACTTTCCCTTCTTGCCGCTATCGTGCTGACTGAAATTGTCGGATCAACACATACGAAGTTAAAAATAGCCGTTATTGGACTCGTTTGCATTAATGCAGTGACCGTTGTCCGTGCTCAAGCGCAACTTTTCCCATACCAATATGTCTATTTCAATGAGTTTGTGGGAGGGTTCAAAGGTGCGTCACGGAATTTTGATACTGACTATTGGGCTGCAGCGACCAAACAATCGCTTGAGTGGGTACGCACGTATACGAAGGCGAAAAAGAAAACTTATACTATCTATTCATGCGGACTGCCGCTCACGATGCTTCATTATTTTAATATGGATATGGTCTGGGCAGACTCACCGGACAAGGCCGATTTTGCCGTCTGTAGCGCGAGTCAACCTGACTATAAATCACTTTCGGGCAACGTTATCTATACGGTCTCCCGTGATGGGGTGCCGCTTTCCTACGTATTTGCATTGCGGAAATAATGCTTTTTCGCAGCCTTTATTATCCAGGCAGGAGCAACTATAATGCCCGTATATGAAGCTCATATCGACAAATCCCTCAAAAAATTATGAACGCATCGGCGAGGTGACAGTCTCTACAAAAGAAGAAATTTCCAAAAAGGTTGCAGAGGCCCGGGAGGCGCTTCCTATTTGGGCTGGATTCGGACTTGACAGTCGAATTAAATATATAAAAAAACTGATCTCTGAGTTTGAAGCAGAACAAAAAGATTTGGCCGCCCTCATGTCTGCAGAAATGGGGATGCCGATCTTCCAGGCAGCGGACGATCTGACCTATGGCATTGAATTTTTCCAGTGGTACGTGGACCACGCTCATGAGTGTTTGGATCCCGAAATCACCTATGAAGACAAAAAAGAATTACACCAGGTATTCCGTGAACCCAGGGGAGTCGTTGCTGCTATCGTTCCCTGGAATTTCCCGTTTTCCAATTTTGTTTGGCAGACGGGTCAGAATTTAATCTCTGGCAATACAATCGTGTTTAAACATTCTGAAGAAACGCCACTATTTGGCCGCGCGATCGAAGATATCGTTAATAAATCGGAATTGCCCGTCGGAGTATTCACTGAAGTATATGGTGCCGGAGAAGTCGGGGACGTGTTAGTGCGCGAGGATATCGATATGATTTGTTTTACCGGCAGCAGCAAGGTCGGTCAATATCTCTACACGGTTGCGGCCTCCAAAATGATCCCCGTTCTTACAGAACTTGGCGGCTCTGCCCCTGGTATCTTCTTTGAAGACGCGGACATCGATGCGACTTTGGATACAATTTACAACAATAGATTTATGAACTGCGGGCAGATTTGTGACGGGCTCAAACGCCTCATGGTTCACCAGTCCCGGTTTGATGAAGTGGTTGCGAAACTAAAAACGATTATAGAGCGTAAAGTTATCGGAGAAGCTGAAAAGAAAACGACAGACATTGGCCCTCTCGTTGCGAAGCGGCAACTTGAATTATTGGAAGCGCAGGTCACCGATGCAGTTAATAAAGGAGCAACGATTGTGACCGGCGGGGGGAGACCGGAAGTCCTTAAAGGCGCTTATTATCTTCCGACTATTCTTACGGATATCACTAAAGACATGCGGGTTTTTACCGAAGAAGTATTTGGTCCGGTGCTCCCTGTTATACCGTTTGAAGACGAAGCTCAGGCTGTGAGGATGGCGAATCACACCGACTACGGGCTGGGTGGATATATATTCACCAGCAATCGCGAACGTTTTGACCGTGTCGCTTCGCAACTAAAAACAGGAATGGTAAGTCAAAATAACGTAAGTTATGTGAAAGCGT
>CAYLQG010000106.1:0-4064 GCA_964385705.1 uncultured Gammaproteobacteria bacterium | reverse complement strand
TCACGATCTCGGAGGTGATGGCGAGTTCTTTGGGATCAATGTACCGCGGCGTCCAAAGTTCGAGAGCCGCTGCTTTGATCTTCGTCCACGCTTCCATATGGGCGATGTTAGTCAGTTGTAATGTATGGACTTTATGGGCAACGAGCTCCTCCCGCACCCGTTCGCTGAATTCCTGGGGCAGGAATGCGGTCATACTTGTCGCGACTTCATAGATCCGGAGCTCGCCCTTTGCCCGTATCGAATTCCAG
Organism: uncultured Gammaproteobacteria bacterium; assembly: GCA_964385705.1. Taxonomy (GTDB): domain Bacteria; phylum Patescibacteriota; class Microgenomatia; order UBA10105; family UBA927; genus DATKGN01. Next base: position 3,816 of record CAYLQG010000106.1, on the reverse strand, counting down.
GTGACGTGCTTTAACCCGTCAATCCCATGGTGGTAATAGACCTTTGACCCCGTCATCCCCCGCCGGTGAAGGCGAGCAAGCTCCTCAAACACGGCGGGCATGGTGGCCCGCAGACTATCCAGATCGCTTTGGCGCTGGGCAAGGATGAGCTCCATCTGCTCGTACGGGCTGGCCGTAAATTTGAGGCCTAGCGTATCGAATTTCTGAGTAACGAGCCCGTGGCCCTCCAGCTTGTCCAAAAGTCGATACACCCGCGTCCTTGCCATATGGATCTGTCGGCTGATTTCCAGTGCCGAAAGTGTGCCTTTTTCCAGTAAAGACAGGTAAATTTGCACTTCCTCGGCCGCAAGACCAAGGCGGGTCAACGTTCGTGTAAGTATGTCTGTTTGATCGGACATCAGCTTGGAGTATAGGGCAATTTTGCCATATCATCAAGCAGGAAAAGGCGCTTTAGTCGGCATGCATTTTGTGCGCACCTGTCAAACAACATAAATTAACAGTCAAGTGGTCCATATCCTGCGTGACAGTGCTGAGCAAAACGTATGCCTCCTCGCGCCTCACGACTATGAAGACAATATTTTTGATCTTAAGTATCGTCCTGCCGCTCTTCTCACCCGTCGTTTATATACGATCGATTCTACATGGCGAATCGAAACCGCACCGGACGACGAGATTCGTCTACCTGATCACGGGAATTCTCACCACGCTCTCTCTTCTTGCTTCACACAATTATGTGGCCCTGGCGATCTCACTCGTCTCTACAATTCAGGCAATTACCCTTCTCTCCTTGAGCTTCCGTTACGGTATGGGCGGATGGTCAAAAACGGATGTCATCTGTCTTCTTTTGTCCATCGCGGGAATTGTAGAATGGCAAACGACGAAAAATCCCATGTTCGGACTCTATTTTGGCATGCTCGCAGATTTTGCGGGCACAGTGCCCACGATCATGAAAACGTATCATCACCCGGAGACGGAAATCTGGCAATTCTACGGCATTGATGCGCTGGCGGCCACGTTTAATTTCCTTGCACTCCAATCATTTACCTCGGCAACATACTCCTATCCCCTTTACCTTGTGTGTATTAACGGACTTATTGCTCTTCTTGCAATACGAGGAAAACGAGACCACCTTCTTACGATAGTGTCTGGAAGTTAATGCCCATGGTGATCGGCTTCGTGCTCTTTGGCTTCTTCTTTCTTCAATTCGGTCATTGCCTGATCTAAAATAATCCACGGACCTATTTCTACTGCCCTTTTTACAACTTGACCAAGTCGCGCGAGACGTGTACGGACCAGGAAAAGAATTGATTTAACATCTTCGTACCCTTTCGGTGCAAAAGCCCTTAATTCATTGTCGGTAAATAGATCACTTACCCTCCCTAAATCATAAAATCGTAATTTAGTAAGTGCAGGTGTTTTTGGATCGTTAATCGTATATAAAAATTCAAGCCGTACAGCAATGTCACGTTGAGTTATTCTATCAATAAGATCACTCTTTAGATGTGCGTAAACAGCTTCAAAATCACTCGAATTGAGGGGCTCAGGCTTGCCATATCGTACTTCCTCAAAAATGGGTGTCCAAAGTAAGCCAAATCTATGAAACTCGTGATCCGGTATCGGTTTATCAAACGTTGATCCCTTCACCGTGATTTCACCAGACGGTGTTTTGGTAAACGTTAGGAAACCATTATCATGTCTTTCTGTTGATGCATTCGTATTGTGCCAGGCAAGCGTAAGATCTATTTCCCCACCTGATCTTTCAGAGGCAATGACATGAATGTCTGTTTGTGTGGATGTATCGACGATAGCCGTAACGTGTTGATTCTTAACACCGGGAAGGTGATTGGTTGTCACTTCCAATCCTCTTAACGCACGCGTATAGGCCAAATCAAATAAATCCGACGCAGTTACTTCTTTATCCTCAGGCTCTTGTACATTGGCAGGAGGGACTAATTCTGGTTGCATAATCCATTTATTATAGGATAATATCTGCCCTCTGTCAAGCTTAGATTTTCACGTTTTGGAGCTCTTGAGCGGCTGTGGCTGGATCGACAACATTGACGTTCAGGCCCGTCCCGAGCTCAAAGCCTGCGCGGTGGATGAACCGGGGGACGATGCGGATAAACCAGCTTTGCCCGTGGGAAATATAATAATTGTACATGAATGGATCGTTCTGACGATCCTTCGGCCGGATTACGGAATCGCGCCAGATGTACTCAATCTTCTGGAGCGCCCGCTTTAATACGCCTGCAAAGTCGGTTAAGTGATTTTCCGGAAGATCGCCGAACATATCCCCTTCTCCTTTGGGCGCAATCCACACTTCATACGGCCATTGGGAAAAATCCGGACAATACGTCACGAAATTTGTGTCCTCCTCAACAACATTGTTGATTGGTTCACGGGAGAGGGAGTCGAGATTAATCTGTTTCGGCACGACGACAAGCTGTGAATGGGGGTGCGCAAGACTCGCGCCCGCATGATAGCCGTGATTGCAGAAGATGAGGACCTGCCCGTCGTTCTCATGAGCCCGGTAGCGGTCCCGGTAGGCGCTTAAGATCCGTGTGACCTGTTCAAGCGGCAGCTTATCGATATCATCCGTATGGCTTGTGCTATGGATAAATACCTCGTGCGTGTCGGTTATCGGGAATTTATTGGGGACGACCCGGACCTGCCAACCCTGTCCATCCTTCTCACCCGCACCGATACGGTAGACTTCAGGTGGTGTTAAGCTCTCGTTGCCGGGGCAAAAAGGGCATCCTTTTGCTGCGGCCACGACCGGCTGACTCGCGGAATCAGGGCGCTTCGTCCGCATGGGTGAGATGACTACCCACCGCTGCGTCTTCACATCGGGAACATATCTGGCCATATCTTTTTTGTCATTCCCGCGAAGGCGGGAATCCCTTCTTATACTAGCCTATCATATAAATCTTCAAAAGTGGGGTTAATCGTCAATATCAATCTTAGTTTCCAAGCTCTATTCCAATGCTTTAATTGTTTTTCACGCTTAAGCGCTTCTCTTATGTCAATAAATTCTTCATAATACACAAGCTTATTCACCTTGTATTTGCTCGTAAATCCCTTAATCAATTTATATTTATGCTGCGTTATTCTCCGGGCTAGGTTATTGGTTACTCCGATATAAAGTGTAGGTCTGTTATTAGCGACTATATAAATATAATAATGACGAACCGTCATAATACCGATCCTCGCCTACGCGAGGATGACATAATATTATCCGTCATACAATCAGTATGGGTGGTGGGAAGCAATGAGTCAAGGATGACCCCCTCTACTTATCCGGCGGTCATCACTGAGGGTTCACGGGAGTCTGGTTGCTGTACATATCCCCTTACCTTAAAATCAACTGCACTTCCGACAGTCGCGGCCGTTTGTTGCCACATATCACGCATATTAAATAATTCAAGACACATAGTTTCAATAAAATCACGGCGAGGTCCCCACCAATCGGCATCTTTCTCTAGTTTTTCAACCGGCTGTGATAAACCAAAAAATATCGATCTATCTATATACGTCAACCTATATAAATGTCCTGTATCCATCGGATGAGATGGCACTGCGACAAATGCCTGATGAATAACTGATTTATTTATAAATCCTTTCTGTTGATCATACCGGAATGAAATGCCACCACTTGCGACAACTCCTGGTTTTATCGCATGAGCCTCACCCAGGGTGTGTTGGACGCTAAGGGAAAAAATATGCGGTTTAAGATTTTCGTCTAATCGTATAAAGGACGACCTATTAACTTTCCATACACTGTGAGTATTTTCCAATTTCACTTCACCAGCGCGTAAT
>CAYLQG010000105.1:0-4103 GCA_964385705.1 uncultured Gammaproteobacteria bacterium | reverse complement strand
GTCTCATGCAAATGTGGCCGCCATACACGATATCGTTGACAGAATTTCGAGACGTGAGCCCCCGGCTGTATCGTTGTCAGAGGCGAAACGCACAATTCAAACTATCGTGAAAGCGTATGAATCATCCGCGGTTGGCAAAAAAATGTTTTTACGGAACTAAATAAGTGGCACGTGATATATGCCACATTAATTGTGATACATTTTGCATGCGAACATGAACACCGTTATTGGTGACTTTGGTATTTAGAAATTTAAAATTCTTTACCACCTAGATCTACGTTTGTGCGGACCCCATCTCACAATAAGTGAAGATCACCGAACAAAACAGATACACATAGCAAAAGCATGCTCCCGCGGACGGATGTCTATTCTGATGGGGAGGATAAATTGTCCACAATGACGGAAAACCCGCTGGATATGTCAAGGGGTGTGGATCGCCCGGTCGTATGGTATAGTTTTGACAAGGATGTAAGCGCGTTATAGCGTTTCTATTAACAGTGCGGATTGATGATGTTGCAGAGGCGTGAATGTGTAGATCAATTGAGTCATTGAGAATATGAAACTGTTCCAACGGATTAAAACACTAATCGTAAATAATCCCTTACCGCCGATTTTCTTTTTACTATTAGTTGTTTGTCTGTTTTTGGGCGATGGCAAACAAACCCTGGTTGATGAGGTGGGCGCCGCGGGGGTGTTGGGGGTGTATGTTACGGCAAGCTGTTTTCTTAAAAAGATTCGCGAATTACCAGTTAATATGGTTTGGGCCTGGTCGGCCGTTTTACTCTATTTATTTGTGAGAACGGTTTTTTCTGACGACGTGGGATATTCAATTTATGCGACTGTCAGATATATCGATGCATTTTTACTCTATTACACCTTTTACTGTTATAGCGATCAAAAAGTTCTACGAGTTTTTGTAGACACCGTCACCGTGTTCACTGTCATAGCCTTATTTGGTGCGGTGGTAGTGACGTTTTTTCCGGACGTGTTTGCGTTGCTGCCTTCCATGAATCTTCTCTATCCCACATTCGGCCACAATCAGATTGCATCTGTCATCGTATTCGTTTTCCCTCTCATCATCGGGCATTTTATGAATGACAGAAAGAGAATTAATTTATTCCTGCTGTGTTTCCTTGTCGGGTCGCTAGTTTTTTCATTTGCACGCGGAGCATATCTTGTCACGATAGGATATCTCCTATATGTATACATAAAGCATCGGATTAATCTGGGAAAAATTTCGAAAATCGTTTTGTTTTCCACCACAGGGTGTCTCATTATGGCGCTACTGATTTTATTGATTCCGCGCCTTGTTAATACAGGATTGGTACGTAATGATGTATTACAGCGGCAATTGATAAAAAACTCCATTACTGATAACCGTATAGATTATTGGAGGCAGGCTGCTGCTGCGTTTATCGCACGTCCGTTTTTTGGCGCCGGGGCGGGAACATTCTACCTCTCATCCACACGGTATCAGGATTTACCCGACACTTTTTCGTCGTACGCTCACAGTTTTCCTCTCCAGGCGCTTGCTGAGACGGGTCTAGTAGGCTTTATAGGTGTATTGTTGATATTCATTTTCAGCTCCCATGTGTATTTGTCCCGAATAAGAAGCGCCCCGCTGCACGACGATGATGTCAGATTATTGTTCAATGGGGTGGTGCTGACGATGCTCTACAGCGTTTATGAAATTAATCTGGACTTTTTTGTAGTATGGGCACTTCTATGGGCGTCTATCGGAATTATCGCTGGATCGCCGCGTAATGCGTATAAAAAGGCAGAACGTCCAAGGATGTCCGCGTTGATACAGGTGGCGTGTGTGGGTATTGTAGTCGTATTCTATATATTTTCCGTCGGATCTGTCGGCGCGCGGATATTTGTCAAAAATCAGGCGTTACTGGAGCCCTACAATAGTCAGCTGGCGCTCGCATATCTCAATTCCAGAATTCCTCCGCCATCGCAAAGGGAGCGGGATATAATTTTGTGGTTCCACAAACAAAATCCGGACGTACTCGATGAGGTCGGACAGATCACGAAGACAACCGATCCCGTCCATTCATCCGTGCTTTTTAAACGGGCAGCTGCATTGGATCCGGAAAATATTGAATACGAAAAACAATATATTCAGATGCTTTTTCAGACGAAGCAATTTGTCGTTTACCCAAAAGTCCTCGATGACTATATGAAGCGTACATTTCCGCAGTTAAAAAATTCTCACATACGATTTAATGACCCAGCCTTGGCGCGGGGTTACGAGTCCGTCCCGCCCGAGATCCTTTTAAGTTCAAATAATCCCTCATTGCGACTGAGCATATTCCTGTATTTTCTGGGCCTACGAGTAAATCATCAGAATCCACGGCTTACAGAACAACTTTGGATTATAGCAAGAGACAGTTCCCCATATTGGAGTTATTTTCATATTGAATTAGCCAGCTTAGCCAGATATGAATTACACGATACTCAGAAAGCGCAGGAATATCTTGATTATTGTTTAAAGTATAAATCTGCCAGCGCGTATTGTTCTTCAATGACGGCTGAAACGGTCGGTACTGTTGGATCTTTAGAAGATGCCATCAGGGTTTCGATCAGTCTTTGAGATTCTTATACAATTAAATACGTATAATGTTCCCGGTCTATGTTATTACCATAAACATACACGAAAAAAAGTAAAAATTACGACAACATGATGCTATGAAACAGTATCTGGTGATAAAAAACTTACGATTTCTGGTTGGGTATTACCGCATCGTGAAAAATGAAATAGTGACGAACATAACGCGTCGGAAGAGCCTACTTGTGCTTGCATGCTCTCTGCATGACGTTGCAGGCGTTTCTTTATATCCGGATTTAGCAAAGTACTATCGCGAAGTGGACATATGTACCACAGACGGCATGTCTCTGGTTTGGTGGGCGATCTTTCGCACACGCCATATTGTTGAACGTGTTTACGGCCCCAACTTGATGAAAAGTATTCTAGTTGACACGCAGGGCGTTAGTTATAGACACGTTTTTTGCGGATCTTCCCCTCCACATCTTAGGAGTCTAGTGAAGAGAGTTATGCAAATAGCGCCAAAGGTGAGCATTATAGAGGTTTTTTCTCCACAGATAGAGCTACAAGAAACAAGAGAAGAGCGGCTCTGTCTACGGCGAATAATTGCGTGCAAACCATCCGTGCTGTGGATCGGGATAAGCACTCCCAAGCAGGTGGCATTAGCCGCGCGGTGGAAAAAATATTTTCCCAGGACCACCATTATCTGCGTGGGTGCTGCGTTTGATCTGATTTCAGGAACCCTGCCAAGTGCTCCTAAGTGGGTGCAGACGTCCGGATTTGAATGGCTGTTTAGGCTCATCATTGAGCCACGAAGGCTATATATACGATATGTGATTACCATACCACGATTTATGCTAAATGAAATAACGATGAGAATAAGAAGAATAGTGAAATCCAGTTTCGTTTTTTGATTCCCCTATTCGCCTGTCTGCATGTTTATTAAGCTAACCTCGAGAGATGTTCAAATATTTCAAATTAAACAGTATTTGACTAGCTCGTTGAAAGAATTTCCCCGCCCGTTCGATAGTAATTGCCGTCTTTATAGTTTCTTAGTATAGTCAACATGGTCTTACGTCATCAGTAGATCTCCACTGGTGATTATTGCGAAAAAGGAGTTTGTTCATGAGGAATACTGTTTCGATGTCGATTATTACGTTAACGAAGAATCGAGCTAACCTTTTAGAAAAATGTCTGGCCTCTCTTCTGGGTCAGTTGGGCATTGGCGATGAAATAATAATTGTTGATAATTCTTCTACGGACCATACTCAATCAGTTATTCATAAGTATCAAAAATATCTTACTATACGAGCATGTACATCAAAGTTGTCGGGTTTTCCGGACTTGTATAATTTTGCCATTTCCCAAAGCAGTAAGCCGATACTGGTTTTCTTTGATGATGATTGTGTAGCTTCCGAGGGTTTTACTGCGAGGATTCGAAAAAGGTACAGTAAAAAAATAGACTTTGTATTACAGGGGAAAACACTCAGCCTTCCAAGAAATAATATATATGCAGAAATATCCGAAGATCATTTAACCAATTGGATGAAGAGTA
>CAYLQG010000104.1:0-4146 GCA_964385705.1 uncultured Gammaproteobacteria bacterium | reverse complement strand
GATATTCGGCCCTATGTATGATAACGCCAAAAACAATATGCCGATTACATAGCCAACTGGCGCAAACCACCGGATCACCAGTGCATCGATCCTGGAACAGAGAAAAAGAAACAGAAACCCTACGAGAAGATATGCTAATTGCTGGAAAAATAATGCTTTACTTACCGTCAAAAGTAAAAACAGTCCGAAACACCCCAAATAGGTCAGAAGTAGTACGATTACCCAGTCGATAGTTGCAAAGAATTTCCCCATGTAAATTTCGTGACAAGCGTTTCTTTTTGTATATACGCGAGAACCTCACCCGTGAAGTTTTTATATTCACTCGGAAGCTCAACCGCAACGCGTTCATCTATTTTACACCCTTTTTCTTTCCGGAGCATTTGAATTTGACGGACCACGTCCCGTACCATTCCTGCCTGTACATCTTGATTCTCAACATCAGAGTGTCCGTTAACGGAATAAGAGTCTGTACTAACCTCATTTGGTCCCTCATAAATTAATTCATAAACATTTGCTTCAGATAATACAATTTTCTTTACCGCTTCAGTTAGCCCCCGTGGCCCCCGGTAATTCAGTTTTTTAAACGGAATTCTGACTTTCACGTTTGCTTGCTTACGAAATGCAAGTACGAGTGAAGCAACGATCCGACCATCAGCCATTGTTTTTTCAAGCTCGGCATCGACGTTACCGTTCGTTGGCCAATTTGAAAGGTGCACTGATTCTTCACCGGTTAAATTCTTGTACATCTCATCTGCTAAAAATGGCGTGAACGGCGCTATCAATACGCTCAATGTTACCAACACCTCATATAGAGTCGAAAAACATGCCTGTTTATCATCGGAATTATCAACGGTCGGACCAACCCTATCCCGGGACCGGCGGACATACCATTGGGACAAATTGGTTACAAACGACTCGATGGCATTTGCCGCTGTTGCCGCATCGTATTTTTCAAGCGCATGAGTAACAAGCTCGATTAACGCTTGTAGTTCGCTCAGTATCCATATATCCAATACATTTGATGAAGGCGCGTTTTTTGAACCGGGGCTCCAGGAATCAACAGTCGCGTAAGTCACAAAGAAGTTGTACACATTCCACAGAAGTAAATGAAACTTCCGCCGTGTTTCGTCAGCGAGTTTATACCCAAACAATATATTTTGCTCAGGATTGTGCTTTACAAACATCCAGCGCATCACGTCTGCACCGATCTTATCGGCTCCTTCATTAAATTCAATCGCATTGCCCCATGACTTATGCATGGGTCTGCCATCCTCACCCAACATCGATGCGTATCCCAACACCGTTTTAAAACAGGTTTTCTGCTCAAGCACCGTTGACATGGCGATCATGGAATAGAACCAATTTTTAAACTGCCCGGGAAACGATTCGGTAATAAAGTCGGCAGGATACCATTCTTTCCAATACGTTTTATCGGAAGTGTAACTGAGTTTCTTCGTTTTTGGATCAATGAGTGTCGAAAATCCCACAATGCCTGCGTCCAGCCAAACGTTCCCGACATCGTTAAGACGCGAAACGGTCTCTTTGCATTTCGGACAGCGGATTTTTACATCATCAATGAATGGTTTATGAGGAGAATGTCCCTCAAACTGGTCCCAACCGGAAACAGCCTTCTCCTTCAATTCCTCTTTGCTGCCGATAACGGTAAAGTTTCCGCATTTTTTACATTCATAGATGGGAAGAGCCAATCCCCAATACCGATTCGGCTTACTGATAAGCCAGTCGTGCATATTGGAAAGCCAATCAAGTTCGCGGTCGAGCCCGAATGCCGGCTTCCAGGTGATTTGCCTGGCCGTATCCATCATCTGGGACCGCAGCGTCTTACCGGTTGACTTCTCCTTTGTGTCCATCGCGATATACCACTCATCTGCGACTTTCCAAACGAGTTCTGTTTTACACCGCCAGCATGCAGGATACCGGTGCATATAATTTTCCACCTTAAAAAGACACGGTTTTCCTGTATGCGTCCGTTCGGTTAAGTAATCGATGATGATTTCCGGATGTTTTTTTGCATTTTTACCGGCGAGAAATCCCAGAGACGGCAAATAATCCGCATTATCGGCGATAACTGGAATCATCGGGAGGCCGTATTTTTTGCCTAACTGAAAATCCTCGGACCCCGCGCTCACTGCCGTATGGACTAGGCCCGTGCCTTCCGTCGTCGTAACGGGGAGTAGGAGTGGATCCGTTGCAACAACCGTATGAAACGTTTTGGGGTTATCGCGCGCGACCTTTTTGACGACTTCAAGATCATCAAACGGACCGGCATAGAATAGTCCGACCAGCTCACTCCCTTTCACTGTTTTAATAATCCGCTTATATTCTCTGCCAAAAACCGCTTCGACCCGTTCTTTCACTATCCAAAACGTATTGCCTGTCGTTCCTTCAACCAGACTATAATCGAGCGTTTTATCAACGGCGATAGCGATATTCGCAGGAATTGTCCACGGCGTCGTCGTCCAGACCAGTAAATATTCATTTTTCCTGTTGAGGATAGGAAACTCCAGATAGACGGATTTATGCGAGACTTCCTTATAGTCCTCCGTCAGCATCTCATGCTGGGAAATTGCCGTTTCGCAGCGCGGACACCATGGCACGCTTTCTCTCCCTTTATAAATCCATCCTTTTTCAAAACAGGTTTTGAGAAAATGCCAGATCATGTAATTGTTCTCATCACTCATCGTGAAGTATGAATGGTCCCAATCGACGATATACCCTAGCCGTTTGCTTTGTTCGGACTGGATGGAACTGAATTTCCGGACCCGTTCCTTACATAATTCGACGAATTTCGCGACTGACGCTTTCGGATCGCCGGGAACAAGGTTTTCGATATCCTTCTTATTCCGAATCTGTAATTCTTTTTCAACCTCAACTTCAACCCAAAGTCCCTGGCAGTCAAATCCGTTCTGGAAGCGTTCCTTCCGCCCGCGAAGCGTCCAGAACCGCTGCCATAGATCTTTGTATGTTCTTCCCCATGCATGATGAACACCCATAGGATTATTTGCCGTTATGGGGCCGTCAAGGAATGAAAACCGTTTTTTTGAAGCATCATTTCGATGAAGATATTTGGCAACTATCCCCTTTTCATACCATTCCCGTAACAACCGCTTTTCCATTTCGGGAAAATTGTTGTTGGGTAGAACCGGTGTAAATGTATGTTTTTTTGCCATATGTATATCTTAACACCAACAAAAAAGGTACCACTTATTTTATAAGGACCCAGATTCTCCAGGAGAGGCTGGGTGGTACCACCTTACTTACTTCTTATTACTGCTATTACGGGCATTCCCGGAACGGTCTACTAAGAATTGTCATCCCCGACCTGATCGGGGATCTTGCCTTTTCTTCGTTCAGCTTAAGGAGTGATATCTCCCTCAACGCTTTAGTAATGGTAGTATAACAAATATCGATAGTCTGAGGCAAATGCGTATCAGCTTTCAGTGTGAGGATATCGAACAGTGTTGGCGTATCAATATTTTTCTACATTCCGTTTAGGGTTTTTTAACGAGTCGTTTGAGTAGAAAACAATCTCTCTCTTATATTAATTGATTATCTGGTTTTTGCGATGTCTTTTTGTTGTCTTTATTAATTAATATGTAAGCATCTCCGATGGTAGCGGAACTAATCTCTTCTACCTTGCCCCTTATTTGCACCAGAAGTACAACAATTAAGCTCAAACTTAAGATAAATGTATATATGTTCAAATCTTTATAAGCAAAAATTAATAAGTAAACTATTGCGACAACACCTCCTCTTAGGAGCGATAAATGAAACTGATCAATATGCGACTTATGGGTTGCCGTGCGTTCACAATTTACGAGAGATATTGCCAATTGGTCAAGAAGTCCATAATTCCAGTCACGCAATCCAAAATATTTAGTAAAGGTTTTCACAAGCTCCAATTCAACGCCATTTGGGCTTAAACGATTATTTCTATTTGCAATTGCTGGGATCCCATAATAATATATAAACGGCGTTCGCAAAAAATAAAAAAACTTATCTAACCATAAGGTTAATAACACAGTATCTACTTTATAATGGAAAAGTTCTATTTTTAAGTCGACAGATCTCACTGTCCAATCTAGACAAGTTTGAATAATTTTCAAAATTTTAGAGACAATAAATTTA
>CAYLQG010000103.1:0-4149 GCA_964385705.1 uncultured Gammaproteobacteria bacterium | reverse complement strand
CACCTGGCGAAGCGGCATTCTACGGACCGAAAATCGACGTTCAGATAAAAAAGGTCAACGGACAGGAGGAAACCGCGTTTACCGTCCAATATGACTTCGTCATGCCCAAACGGTTTGAACTGACCTACACCAACGATAAAGGGGAAAAGGAAGAGCCAGTCGTCATCCACAGGGCCTCAATCGGAGCTTTGGAGCGGACGATGGCATTTCTTATCGAAAAATATAAAGGCGCCATGCCGCTCTGGCTTTCGCCGGTACAGGTAGTGCTCATTCCTATCTCGGAACGTCATACGGAAGCAGCCCAAAAGTCGGCGGAAACACTCAGGAAACGCGGGATTAGGGTCGAAGTTGACGACCGCAGCGAGTCCATGCAAGCTAAGATTAGGTATAACACTTTACAAAAAGTCCCCTATTTAGGTATAATAGGGGATCGAGAAGCAAGTTCTAACAGCATTTCTGTGAGAACTCGGAAAGGTGAAGATCTGAAAGCCCAGAGCCTTGAGATCTTTGCTGACCGTCTTGGGAGCGAGATTGAGCACAAACTTTAGACACTATCGCCTAAATTATCAGATCACAAGCCCGACGCTGCGGCTTCTGGATGAAACCGGAAAACAGATCGGTGTGGTCAGTAAACTTGAAGCTTTACAGCTGGCTAAAGAACAGGGTATCGATGTCGTAGAAATTGCCCAAAACGCCGTGCCAGCAGTCGCCAAGCTTATCGATTTTAAAAAGTTTAAATATCAGGAAGCGAAAAAGGAGCGGGAATCGAAGAAGAACCAGAAGAATGTGGGAGTGAAAGAAATCAGGCTTCGTCCGTTTATCGGGCAGCACGATTTCGACACAAGAAAAGCTCAGGCACAGGAATTTATAAAAGACGGAAATCAGGTAAAAATTGTTGTATTTTTCAGAGGTCGGGAGATTACGAGGAAAGAATTCGGATTTGACGTGATGAAGAGGTTTATTAATTCGATCGAAGCAGTTCGCATTGTCAGGGATGCACACATGGAGGGAAGGACACTCGTCGCCATGATTATCACCGACAAAAAAAAGGAATAATATGCCGAAAATGAAAACAAAAAAAATAGTAAGGAAACGCTTTAAGATAACGAAAGGCGGCAAAGTGATGCACCGCGCACAGGGCGCGCGGCACCTGAGGAGCCGGAAGAATAAAGCGCGACAACGCAGGCAGGATGAGCCCAAACAGATAATGAAAATTAAATACAGTAGGATGATAAAACGTTATTTAGAAACGTAAAGGAGATCTATATGAGAGTTAAACGAGGCGTTAGTTCACACGCTAAACACAAAAAACTATTTGCAGCCAACAAAGGCTACCGCATGACGAAGCGGAGGCTTACGAGAGTGGCCAAGCAGGCATTTCTTCACACCGGGGAATATGCACGAGCAGGTCGAAGGATGCGAAAACGCGATTTCCGGCAGCTCTGGATAACGAGAATCTCTGAGACCGTCAAACAAAATGGACTTTCCTACGGATCGTTCATCAGCAAGCTTAAGGCCAACAACATAGAAGTTGACCGCAAGATGCTCGCAAATCTCATTCTTGAGAATCCTGACGCATTTGCCGCTATTTTGGATAAGCTCAAAACCGTTAACTAAGCATATGATAATAAACGTTTTTTCCGGATTCACATTTAGAACCTCCTAAACGGTGGGATTTTGTGACTCGCGAAAAAGAACAAAGCCCCGCTAGCCGGGGTTTTTTTGTACAATAATCTCATCGCTTGCCCGCGGGTAGCGTAAAAAAGTACAATAACTATATCGGTATGGACGATACAAAAAATATACAAGAACACGACGCGGTAATCGGAGCCAGTAACATCATCGGTCTCCTTTTGGAAACCCAGCAGGACGCCCTCGCCGAAATTGCCCAGGGGGCAAAGAACGGGGATGATTTGCGGCTTCAATTATTAGGTGGGAAGAGCGATCTTGCCCTTCTTGCAAAAAAAATCAAAAACGTGCCGGCGGCTGACCGAGCACAGGTCGGAACTGTTATTAATCAAGTTAAACAAACTATCGAGTCAGCTTTAAACTCACTCAAGTCACGTGAATCAGCAGGAACAGGAGTGTCAACCGATTTTGACGTCACGATGCCCGGCACGTTACCACCGCAGGGACACCTCCATATCGTTTCCCAGGCTATAAGCGAAATCACCCATATTTTTGAAAAAATCGGGTTCACCCGTGTGCGGCACCCGGAGGTTGATTGGGATTGGTACGCATTTGAATCGTTAAATATGCCGGCAAATCACCCGGCCCGCGATGAATGGGAAACATTTTTCATCAATTATCCGGGACGCCCGGGTCAAGATCCCCACAGGCAAAAGATGGTCCTCTCGCCTCATACCAGTAACGGGCAGGTCAGAGAGATGGATAAAAGAGTATTGCCTATTAGAATGATTAACATTGCAAAATGTTATCGGCGCCAATCTGACGTTTCCCACGTTCCGATGTTTCATCAATTCGAGGGCATGTATATAGACAAAAACGTATCCATCAACCATCTCAAAGGATTTATTAATTTCTTTATCAAACAATATTTTGGTCCTGACAGAAAATTCCGACTGAGACCGTTCCATTTTCAGTTTACAGAACCGTCATTTGAAGTGGACATATCCTGTGATGTATGCGGTGGCCGTGGCTGCAGACTTTGTAAGGAAGGATGGCTCGAATTAGCAGGCTCCGGCATGATTCACCCGAATGTACTTAGGAGCGGTGGTATTGATCCTAATGAATATAACGGATTTGCCATCGGCTGGGGAGTGGAGCGAACATATATGATGAAGGCAGGGACAAGACTTGACGATATACGACTCTTATATGGAAATGACATCCGGTTTTTGGAGCAATTTTAACTAACAAATGTCATTGCGAGGATCCGTCAGCTGACGGAGACGAAGCAATCTAATAGATCGCCACGTCTCGATAACTCGACTCGCGATGACATAAAAATATATGAATATTTTAGTACCAGACAAGTGGCTCAGAGATTTTGTAAAAACCAAGGCGACGCCGCGGGAGATCAAGGAGTACCTGTCTCTCTCTGGTCCGTCGGTCGAACGGGTTAACGGGACAGGCAAAGAACTCGTATTCGATATCGAAATCACCACAAACAGGCCTGACGCCATGAGCGTCGTCGGTGTTGCACGCGAAGCAGCAGCTATTTTACCGCGATTCGGCATTGCGGCATCACTCCTTAACGACCCATATGCCATGGATGTGAAAAAATTCGTTCAGGCGCACAAAAAAGAAGGACCTAAGCATCTTGAAATTACGACCGACACGCTCCTTAACCCTCGTTGGACATCCATTGTATTAACCAACGTCACCGTTGGCCCGTCGCCTCGTTGGCTTAAGGAAAATCTGGAAGCCTCAGGAATCCGGTCGCTCAATACGGTCGTTGATATCACGAATTATCTTATGCGCGCATATGGCCAGCCTGCTCATGCATTTGATTTCGACCGCATAAGAATAAATGATACCACGGCCGTAATGAAACTTCGCGCGAGCCGCAAAGGGGAAACGATTATCACCCTTGACGGCAAAAAGCATACGCTTCCGGGCGGCGATATCGTTATCGAAGATGGCACCGGCCGGCTTATAGATCTTGCGGGCATCATGGGAGGCGAAAACAGCAGGATTACGGATAAAACAACGACAGTCATCCTTTTCATGCAGACATATAATCCCGTGGCAATCAGGCGCACGTCAATGGCCCTTGCTCACCGGACTGAAGCCGCATCTCTTTTTGAAAAGGGCCTCGACAGCGAGCTTGTCCTTCCCACGATCGCGAGGGGAGTAGAGCTCATGGGCGAACTTACGGGAGCTAAGGCGGGGAGTAAACTATATGATATCTATCCCGCTCCGTATAAACCGCATGAAGTCACCGTTTCAAAACAAAAGACGTTTATGTATATCGGAAATGTATTATCTGACAGCGATATCACACACATGCTCAAGCCGCTCGGATTCACGACGAAACTCACGAAAACCGCAATTACCGTTCTCGTCCCGAGTTCTCGGAGTGATATCCGACTCGACGTCGACATTATCGAAGAAGTGGCGAGGATGTTCGGCTATCAAAATATAACACCGCATCTTCCTGCAACGGAGCCGCCGGTCGTGATATCT
>CAYLQG010000102.1:0-4205 GCA_964385705.1 uncultured Gammaproteobacteria bacterium | reverse complement strand
AAATCTTACATTGATGGTTTAAAAAAACAAATTCCAGAAATGCCAGATGCCATAAGCGAGCGGTTTATAAAAAATTATGGTCTTGATGCTTATGTTGTAGGTTTATTAACTGGTTCTCCGACTCTTTCAGAATATTTTGAAGCGAGTGTAGTTGCAGGAGCTCATGACGTAACTCCAAAGCAGCTTGCAAATTGGATAATCAACAAAAAAGTTGATGAAAAAGCAATATCGCCGCAGGCGCTAGTTAATGAAGTTAAAAAAGCGACGACCGTCGAAGACGTTTCAGACGACGTCATCACCAAAGCCGTCGCGGATGTCCTCGCCGCCAACCCCAAAGCCGTCGCGGATTTCAAATCCGGCAAGGAACAAGTCAAAATGTTCCTCTTCGGCAACGTACTTAAAACGCTTAAAGGAAAAGGGGATAAGAAAAAAGTGATGGAAATGCTAGTAAATAAACTAATTTAATATTAAACAAGTTTAAGAAAGATTGGCTACTAATAAATGATCGATCATATATGGCATCTGAAAATAGTTCTAATCAAATAGCAACTGATCTAAACAATATCGCATCGCACTTATCTTCAGATAGTCCATTATTAGAATATTTACGTATACCAGACTACGCTAAAATAATAGCACGACATCCAACGCTTGCAATAGCTGCACGAGAAGAAGATTCCGCCCAGAGAATAATAGATCAAGACAATTTAGAAGAATGTTTACGTGATCCTTCAATAGAGCCACAGGTTGGAACTTATGGTAAAAATGCGCCAACCTACCGTTTTGCCATTGACTATCTCTTATCTAGGAGTCAACAGTTGAAAGATCCAAGTATTTTAATTTTGGGTACGGAAACACCAGGGGCAGTGCAACAAGTTATTAGCTTCACAAAAAAATACAAACCTCGTTCTATTATCGTCGGCGACATTAGTGCTGACAGTTTAGAATTTTGTCGTGTGCTTCAGTTGCCTGTGATGACGTATTTGTGTGATTTTTTAGATTCGGGTTCTATGCGAAATATTCCACTTTTGAATTTTGCTCTTGGTGATCAAATAGTAGGATATTTGTTAGATGGGTCAAAAAATGAAGAGTACAACATACAAGTCTTTTATCAATTTGTTTCCAATATTGGCGAACATCTGAGTTCTGAAGGAGCAATAATCCTAACCTGCGACTCTGACTTATATGATGTAGAAAGATTTATATTTAATAAAACAAAAAAAATTAATAATCTTCTTGCAAACATTTCAATGAAAATAATTCAAACAGGTCTTACTCAACATTTTGAAAAACAACAGCCATTCGAATATTTGGAATCTGACTCTTATGATGAAGCATTATATTACCATGGAACAGGACAAAGGCAAAAGTACGTGATAATTAAAAAAACTAACTGAAGAATATTAGGTAGACAGATTTGCATAGTGCATATCTTTTGAAGTGCACTTGCAAAAGTTTTCCGCCTTTTGCTTACCAAATCAGTTGTTAGTTTTTTAATAATAGATTTATATATTGCTGCGATTTCGAGGATATGATTACAATTATTAGGAGCATTAAGGCGTCTTGCAGAAGAAAGCACGCAAAGGCAGTGGCATAACCGTTTATTTTGAATAATTTTTATAAATTCTCGGTCTGGGCTGATAAGATTTTTTCCTCCTCTTGCAACAGTATTTACGTTATTGTAAAAACAGTTATATAGCCGCTTGATTTGCACGTAATGCTTGTGGTTATTTTTGAAGGTTGCGTCGCAGTCGGAACGGTCTCGCAATTACAAAAAAATAATATGGGAGATTTTGTACACCTGCACGCACACAGAGAATTTTTCCCGTCTTGCTTTCCCCGATTATTTATTAGGCAGTAAAAATATCATTTATGATAAATAGCATTATATTGATGCTATAAACGATTTAGTGTAAAATAACCTATAATGTCTGAAAAATCTGATCAGTATGATTGGAAAGAAATTCTTGAACACGACCTGAATTCGCCGGATTTTGGGTACATCTTGCCGGCAACTGAAGCGGCGGCCCAACTATGGGTTTCTTCGTCCGTATATGCGCTACTCACTAACAGTAGCAATGCTGTCAACAATTTTATTAACCATTTTGCTGGTACGGAGGGGCTGGAAACCACATTGAAACTCGCGGCGCTCATAGATATGCAACCGCGCGAAGCGGGGGATTTTCCTATAGAAGAGAGGGAAGCAATCGAACAGGGAATTCGCGCAGCATCATCAACAGAGCACGGCGAAAGCCTTTTTTGGAGTAAATACTACGATATTTGGGATAACGGCACATCGGTCAAGGTCATAAAATCGCATATGAATTTACGGCAATCGTTGCACGAAGGGCAGGCGATATTGATTGCACCACTTCCGACAATCGGGGAAAAGAAAGGATTACCGACGCGGATCTTATATAAAGAAAAAGAGATCAATAACTACGCAGACCGGAAGCCGTTTGATGAACTTATCGGTATCATGGAGCGTGCTGGTTTTTCGGGTGACACCATTCGAAAAAAACTGGCAAATTCTCAGGTACAGAAATTGTTATATGCAACCGTAGGACCAGATGTCGTTGATGATGTTATGCGCGCACATAATGTACCGGTTCTTGCCGAGGATGTTACATATTTTTCTGATCATCCAGACGAAGTTATATCTTGGGTATACGAGGCTGTATCGGAGGAGATGAAACAGCTGATTGCAAAGCCCGTAAACGAATTTCTTATGACGGATGTTTCTGTACCGATGTCATTTGAAGGTCAGCAAGCGCGAATGTCCATCCGATTGTCTATAGGCCGGAAAACGGTATACTTTGATCCGGCGCGACGTACTATGGTGGGTGATTTTTCCCAGACCGAGAGGGCGTCATTTACTACTGAAGTATATCCGGATCTGACACTTGAGACGACTGAAAAAAGCCTGCTCCAATTACGTCAACAAGGACTCGATTTCGTCGAGCTCACCGGACTTGCTGATCATCCGAAAGGTCCATTTAGTCGTGCCGGCGGCGGTGGCGGATTAATATCGAATGCGCGACTCATGCGTATGATGTTCCGGTAATACCCCTCTTGCATCTCCCATAGGTTTTAGTTATTGAAGAAATAGTTAATTAGTCTTCCGCATTTCCTTTTGGATAAACAATGAGGCGGTGAGGATGCAGGCGCCGCCGATGATCATGTTGGGCGTCAAGTGCTCCTTGAAGATCAAAATGCCAAACAGAACAGCAAGCAGCGAATCAATAGACGCGAGCGATACGGCGGATGCCGCGACTTTCTTAAGCGCCGCGAAGTAGAATATAAATCCGACAAGGCCGACGAGAACTCCTGATAGCGACGCGAGTGATATCTGCCAGAGCGCCGGCGCCGGATGATTTACAAAGAGGAACGGTAAAAAGATGAATGCGCCGACCGCATTCTGGTAGAAAATTGTTTCCGTCCTCGTATAGCGGTCGAATCCCTTCTTAAATATGATGATCGTGAGGCCGTAGAGCGCGGTTGACAGAAGTGCGAAACTCATACCGATGAAATCTTTGTTTCCGAATGAAATCGGTTGATTGCTATAAAGGATGATGGTGCCCACTACTGCAAGCGCAAGAAGAAAGAGGCGTTTGGTATTTATCTTTTCCTTGAGGAAGAAATGGCTGTAGACGAAGATAAATATCGGGCTCGTGGCTGTCGCTAGTGACGCATTACCGATTGTGGCCATCGAATAGGCGATGAAGTACATGAGGAGCCGGACCGCGTTAATGGTCGACGCCAACAGGATAAGTTTATTATTCCCACGGAAAAGCCGTTTCTTTTTGGCCGTTAGATAGATGAACAGGATGATCGTCGGGACGGAGACCCGGAAAAACGTGAGCGTTGTTGAAGGCAAGTGGAGGATTTTGACGAATACTCCGGCAGAGGCAAATATTATCGATGAAAGAATTAGTTCAAAGTATGCGTTCATACTATTTACAACGCAGTATAGCACAGCCAAAATCCTTAACATCTACTTGCATCTCCCATAGGTTTTAGCTATTGTACGAACAGTTAACAGGCCGCTGAAATTGCGGAATATTTGTGGTTATCAAGAGATTGCTTCTCCAGCCGGTGAGGCGGGATCGCAATGACAACGGAGCTTATTATGGGAGACTTTGTACACCTACACACGCATAGCGAATTCTCACTACTTGATGGATTAGGGAAGCTTGACCACCTCA
>CAYLQG010000101.1:0-4232 GCA_964385705.1 uncultured Gammaproteobacteria bacterium | reverse complement strand
TTGGATTACAAGAGATTTTTTCGTATCGTTGTTTATCGTATTTATTTTATCCGCTTTTTTCCTGTTTCCGTCAAAAAATTATGAATTTATCTATGCGTATCCTTCTGAATATAAATATACATTGCTTCCAGGCGGGATCTTCGAAACGATAGCAATCACCATTTCAGACATGTTCGGTTTTTTTCTTCTACTTTACTTCGTCAAGGAACGAATACAACCAGGAAGTTTTATTCACATGCTGAATCGACCGTTGGTGCTTAGCATCCTCATCTCCTGGTATATATATTATGCGTTTTCATTATTTAGTTCGTTAAATTATTCCGTGTTTCCGATGTATTCACTCGACCTGCTCGCCCAAAGCGGAAAGATGGTCTTGGTGTTTATTGGTATCCTCTATTTGTTCAGTCAAAAAAAGCAATACACGAAGCTATTCTATATAACATTACTGTCGATTCTATTATTTCAGAGCGCGGTGGGCGTAAAACAATTCGCATACAACCTCAGTTCACCGGGCGTAACACAAAAAGATCTTTCTTCCGATATCGAGGAGCGGACTCTTTTTTATCGAGTCGAAGGAATAACGGATCATCCTAACGCTAATGCATTTGCGGTTGCACTTCTTGGTATTTTAACCGTTCCTTTTGTTGTGAAACATAAAAAAAAGCTTGCATGGGTACTTTTGTTACCTTTGTTTAATATCATCTTTGCTCAAAGCAGAACGGTGTGGTTTTTATTATTTATACCATTTGCCTTATTTTGCATCGTTCGCCCGAAGCGGATATTTCCGATTGTCATTCGTTTTGTTCGTAATCCCCGATATATGTTATTCACGCTTTTTCTTCTCAGTCTGGCCACAGTAATCGTCGTCCCCAGGTTAACGGTCACGAATATTTTTTTCAGTCAAGACGGAGGAGGCTTGTTGCGCGTGAAAATGATTGAAGACGGATGGCAGTTATTGCAACAGGCTCCCTGGATAGGGTTCGGTTTGGGAATGAACGTCCGGGCTTTTATAAATACGTTGCCTAATTCTTATGCTTCAACATTTCCCTTCCCCGTGCATTTTGCCCTCCTACAAATTGCCCTTGAGTCAGGAGTCCCGGCCGCCCTCTGTTTTTTTCTCCCCTTCTATTTTATTTTAAAGTCCTGGTTCGGCAGTAATCGCAAAATGCGATGGGATAACGCGATGGGACTTAATATTATATATGGTATGATAATGATCATCGGCAATTATTTAGTTCAGCCGGTGAATACGCGCACTGAATATTTTCTCATCGGAATTTTCATGGGCTTAGCGGTGGTCAATAAGTATATATACAGAAAGTCAGTATGAATTTTTCTTCCGCATCAAAAAAGATATTTGCAAAAATCACGGTTTTTGACTGGATTTTCATAGGGTTAGCGGTTGTTACGGTTTTAGGATTTTATTTATTTTTTAAACGCGATACGGTCTTTATTACCGCCAAATTTAAAGTGACGAATGACAACGTATTTTTTCAGGCAGACCCGCTTCAAAGTGAATTTGCTCTGGGATATATGGTCGGAGATTCTGAAAAAGATGAATTAGGCCGGGTAAATGCGCAGATCGTGTCAATTGAATCGTACAAAACAGCTCCGAATAATCAGGTTGTCTATCTGGATATCAGATTAAAAGCACTCTACAACCCCCGAACGGAACAGTATTCTGTTAAAGGGAAAAATATAATTTTTGGCGAATCTTTTGACTTCTCATTTCGTAAATCACATATTCTGGCAATGGTAGTAGATTTTCCCGGATTTAGAGATTCCAAAGAGATACAGTCAACAAAAACAATAGTCAAAACACAGATTCGTGATACAAGCAGATCGTTTTCCGATACATACGGGATACCCGACTATTTGGCAAACGGGATACATCCAGGAGATACGGTTAAAGATTCAAAAGGCAATGTTCTGGCGAAAATTCTTGATATACAAATTCTCCCTGCGCAGCGAATGGTAGTGAGTAGCGCCGGGCAGCCATTTATTGTTAATGATCCCTATCTGAAAGATGTCTACTGTACAATAGAGCTTTCTACAACAAAGATACAGGGAAAAACATATATGTTTGGCTATATTCCGGTCATCGTCGGGAATGTGGTCCCCTTTAACACGGACACTATCAGTGTTTGGCCGACGATAACCCAGATTGTAAAATAACCTTATGAATGCGTCCCTAAGGATAATTCTGTTCAAGCGACAGATGAAGTACGTAAGGCGCCTGTAATGTACGTATCTAGTTTTTTTTTGAATATCTCTTTTCTGAATTTTCGCGCATGGCGGTAAAGAACATCCACTGAAAAATTATTCGGGTTGAATTGCCGCAAGATCTCCATGAGGGACTCGGGAGTGTGTTCATAAAAAAACATACCGGTTTTTCCAGGAATAACTGTTTCTTTCGGCCCTCCCCCATGATACGCTATGACAGGAAGACCTCTCCCCATTGCTTCAACGGGGGCGATTCCGAAATCTTCGCTCTTTGAGCTGAGCAAAAACGCTTTTGCGTTTTTATGTAAAGCGTTCATCTCACGCGCGTCCCCACTCGTTTTCGGCCCCAAAAATTCAACGGTGTGTCCAGCCAAAGAACGTAAATAAGTTTCATATTTCGGTACCCTGCCACCCCCTACAATTTTTAGCGGTAATCCAAGTTTTGTGCACGCCAAAATCGGCAGCTCGAGGTTCTTTGACGGGTCAAGTCTGCTTACGCACAAAAAATAATCGCCGTTTGTTTTTTTGGGGGGGATATATTTCGGAATGTCTGCAGGAGGATATATAACGGTACTAGAAATTTGAAATAGCGAATCAATAATTTTCTTGGTATGCTCGGAGATCGTAATAATATAAGGCGAGGATCGAACGACCCGCTTATAGTACGGTTGTAAATATAGATGATACGGAAAGATTTTTTGCAACGGTGCTTTCGGGTCCAGTTGAAAGACATTTTTCGGTACCGATAGAATATACTGTACGTGCTTTTTACCAAAGGCGTTGACGAGATTCGCGCAAATATACGATGAATTAGACAGGATGAAATCAAAAGAACGAAAAGAGAATTGGCGCCAAAGTAACGGACTGAGTGCCTGAAAGGTCGGGCCGTGAATCTCTAGTGCAGTACCCTGAGCTAATGTTGTATGAAGATTATGTTTGTTGAGCTCAGGAAAATATCTGTAAACGATCTTGGGGTTATAAAAGCCCGTAAATAGCTCGAAATCTGGAAATACATCAATAAATGCTTTTAAGACTTGTTCTGCCCCTCCGAATTCATCTAACATGTCATGGATTATTGCGACTTTCATGATAGAGTATTGCTCATCTGCTTATTGAAGATAGCGTTTATTATACACTTATGCCTTAATATATATGCCTGCGCAATAGCAGTTTTTAATCTTTAACAGTATGCATGGGTCGTTATATCACCCCTCATCGGTGCTGATTTCCGGTGCAACCGGATTTATCGGACATCATCTGATGGAGTATTTTCAAAAACAGGGTATTTCTGTGGTCGGGTTTGCGAGACACTCCTCGTTTGAAAAAAATATGTTCAGAGGAGATATAACAAATACGCAGTTTGTGTTGGGCATGTTTGAACGATTCCGTCCGGATGTGTATATTCACCTAAGTGGAATTAGTACCGCCGAGCAGGCAGAAAATAACATAACTCTTGCACGTAAAATTGCCGCCGAAGGTATAGTCAGAGCACTCGAAGCCTCCCGGACATATCAGCCAAAATGCATTATTGTTGGATCAACATCACAGGTATATGGCCATTCCCCCGAAGCGCAACGCGAAGACGCCTCCTTATCTGCAGACAATCCGTTCGATTTGTTGAAAGTTCTCGTAGATTTGACGGCTCAACGATATGCACGTCAATATGGTTTGCCTGTAGTCATTGCGCGATTCGTGAATGTTTACGGACCCGGTGATACGCATTTTTCACGCATCGTTCCGACAATTATGCGAAGCGCGATTAAAGACAAAAGGGTGCGATTATGGGGAAACGGCCAAACTATCCGTGAGTATATGTATATCGATGATGCCGCAGAGGCAGTACATGCATTATGCGCATATTCCGGCCTGTTTTCGAAATCACCGACCGTTTTTAACTTCGGGTCAGGTGAACCGGTGACTGTTAAGAATCTCGCTCATATGATTGTTACCATAATAGGTGGGAAAATCCCCCTTGTCTTCTCTCTTCCATCTTTACGTGTCCCTGCTAT
>CAYLQG010000100.1:0-4351 GCA_964385705.1 uncultured Gammaproteobacteria bacterium | reverse complement strand
TTTGTATACCAGACGACATCAATTGTCCCAATACTTCATCAACGGGTTTTCCATTTGGGACCATAAGCCAGATAATACGAGGTGAGGATAACTGCTGAACAAGACTCTGTAGATCATAGGCGGGGTGAAAGGTATCTACCGCTACGTTGTGGTAATTGGTAACCGGTAATCCGTCATCAGAAGCTTCTTTACCGATTACCGATGACTGATTACTGATTACTTCTTTGGCAAACTCTTCCGTCACTTCGCGGGTCCTGTTGTATGCAACCACGTCAATATCCTGCTCCAGGAGATGGAGCACCATATTCTTGCCCATGCGACCAAGTCCAATAAAGCCAAGTTGATGGCCCATATACTCATGGTAAAGATGTTACGGACTTCTGTCAACGGGATTATTCCTTTATAAGAAGCAGTGAAAAATCACAAATACCATCTCCGGGTCCTGCCGTGGGTTATCCTTCCCGCCAGTGCTCACAGCCCTCTATCGTGCACTGAGCATCGCATGGTCGTATCCGATGTTGCGCGCTGTCGGGATCCCTTCCACCCGCGTCACCCGCAAAATACTTACGTTTTGACAGATGAACGCAAATCGTGGTTCCTCTCCGAGCGGAGAGACCAATTCTGTTTTGAAATGATCCAGTGATATTGAAAAGCGCGAAGGGAACCATTTCAAAAGACAGTTTTGAAAGTAACCTTGAGCGAGGAGGCGCACAATTTGCCAGCACTGTCACGCAGGATATGGATCCCACAAGATGATAAAATCTGTTGCTTGACAGGTGCGCACAAATTGCGCGACTCCTAAAGCGACTTCTGAAGTTTAATACCGGTTTCCGCCGCCGCGTCGGTCATGTCCGCCGCCGCCGCCGTGTCCACCGCCGAATCCGCCGCGTCGGTCTCCACCGCCGCCGCCACCGCGATATCCGCCGCCGCCGCCACCGAATGAGTTATCTCTCGGTGCCTGGGGTTTGGCCTCGTTGACAACGATTGCTCGTCCGTCAAGCATCTGGCCGTTTAGTGTTTCGATTGCCTTTTTCGCTTCCTCTTCTGAGGACATTTCGACAAATCCGAATCCTCGGGATTTCCCTGAGTATTTGTCCATGATAACGGTTGCACTTACAACCGTACCTGCCTGACCAAAAAAATCATGGAGTGACGCATCGGTCGTGTCCCATGAAAGACTTCCTACAAACAATTTCGCTGCCATACTGGCCCTCCTAATAAACCTTCCTTCGCCCGTCAACCGACGGGTGAGAAAAACTAATACGGCCCTAATCATACCGTATCGGCCCAATAATAGCTAGGACGAAAATGAGATTGTGGTTGACAGATGGGCATGATTGCGATATAACCCTCGTACTGTCCGCGGGTGACAGTATTTTTTTAAAAACTATGAAAGAAGATATTAGCGAAGCAATCCGCACATTAGGCGAACACCTCAATGGCAAGCAGACAGATGAAGAACGGGAAAATAGCAAGGAATTGGAATCCCAGCTCGAAAAGGCCTGGAGGCATGCAAGTGATATCATCGTAAAGTTTGGAACAGGTGCTCCTAACCGGGAAGGAATACGTCTGAGCGATACAGAAAAAGTCCCCCTCACTATTAAACAAGAAGGACATGAGTTTAATGTAACGCTCCGACTTACGGGTATCAATCCTCCCTCAACACAATATACGAACGCCGTAATGCAAGTAATCTGTTGGGGTGGAAATGAACATCTTGAAGATCCTTTCTTTACATTGACAAAAAATGCTTTAGGGGTTGACTATAACTATAAGATGGGACCATTAGAACTAAAGCACATTAAAGCTATTGAAACAATCCTAACCCACATTGAACAGGGCCTTACGGAAAAGGCAAACGAATCTGCTGCTCCAACCGCAGCCTGAATATCGGGCGTGCCTTCGTAAACCGCACTACCCAACAACATAATAGACTTCTTTTTTTCTCCCTATTTTTACCACGCGTTTTTTAAGAACATGTGACCGGACAAGAAAATTAGCCCGTTCGTAAACGGTCCGCTTGTTTTCACCCAGTTCTTCTGCGATCATCCCGATGCGCTCCCCGATTTCACCGGTACCCCCAGCTACCCTTATGATCTTATTGTCCAATTCACTAATATGTTCCTTACGATATTGATGGGAAAACGGATAATACCGTTGCACCGCCGTTATGGAACATTCGGATAGGTGAGCCAAAACCCAGGGCATAACTTGCGTGTCGATATCGTGCTTCGCACGGTCAGATGTTTCCCTGTCGTTCGATAATAAATCATCCAAAGGCTTCAACAATTCCTCAACGACTGCCATTCCGAGCGGTTTGAACCGAACGTATAGACTCGGTTTCTGCCACCCTTCGCTTACGCGAGTTATCACGTTTAGTTCCGATAGCCTCGGCGATATTTTTCGGATTTCCTGTGCAAGACCAAATTTTGATTTCCATGTTTCCTTAAACTCCGGATACATCATATCTGCAACATCTTCCATGGTAAACGTGGGTTTCACCTCTGTAAGATTGAGACACGCTTGGGCTACTTTTCGAATAAACTCACGTTCACCTTGCCATGTTTCTGGAAGAGCATCACCGCGACCATATTCGTGGGGTCTCGGATTTGAATTCCTGTGTTCTACTTCGATCAATCCAAACTTTTCCAGAATCGGAACTGATGTGCGGATAACCGCACCTAGAACATCGGGATTATCCTTAACCATAGCCGTAACTTCGCGCCATCCATCACGACCGTGCTCATACATGTCCAATAACATTCTTGCGCGGGAATACGGAGATCGGGCAAACGGAGATCGGGCTTCGCGTTTACTCGTCGTCTGTGTCTTACCGAACTCGCGGTACATGCTAAACCCTTCATGCATAGACACAAAACGTAGCATAAGGCTGGCCGCGCGCGGACCGAATTCTGCACCCGCTTCCGTCAATCCGAAACCGACAAGATTTTTGACTCCCGCACTATCAACCTCAATAGAACGGGCCACCAGACCGATGTCTTCCAGACTGTCCAGACAATACTGCAGAATATTTTTTGTCTCTGTCGTATCAAACGGTGTACCGCTCCCTGCAATTGTATCCCTGAATTTATCGGCAAGATACAACACCTCGTCGTATTCACCGTACGGGGAAAATAGCATGAGAAGAGCGGCTTTCGGACCATGATTAATTGCGCTACTTATGATGCGCCCATATCGCTCCCGGGGATCAGAAGGAAATTCTATATCAACATTACGGGAATGATCATCGTTACTATCCTCCCCAAAGTACAGAAACTGCTCATGGGCCGCCATGGCCGGTATCATAGCACAAACCAGTGCATACAGTATGGGATTTGATTAACGAGTTGTCGTTACTCTCGTATCTTATTGAAATGCTGCTCTTGTACTCCCCAATTTTGAAACGTCTCACGTGGCATGATAAATGAACCGATAACCGGATATCTCCCCTCCGTCATGAACGCTTCAATAAACGAGTCCTTAAGCGGAAGCGCAAAAATTGAGCCACAAACAGCACGGCCTACATATGTCGGTGGCCCAAGCCTGTTGGTTTTTAAATCCGCCGGCCGTAGGATATCCGTAGGACCCACCGACGAAAACCCTTTTGCCTCCAAGGCCGCCAAAGGCTCACCCAGCAACCGCTCGACGTTTTCCTCCCGCGCAAACATCCAGGAATCCCCGCTTACATATTCATCTTCATTTTCATTCCATAATCCCCAGGTCCAATACCTATGCCGGAACGCATGCATATCATGGATAATTCTTCGAAGCCCGAAGACGCCGTTCCTCTCATGTCCGCCAATGCCAATCGGCCTCGTCTTGTCCCATACAAGCTTATCCCAGGGTAAAATGACCGATTCCGTTGTCGGCCGCGGCGTTGCAAACATTTTCTTGAGAATCGGATAGCGGAATTCAGAGAAAGGGAGTTTATATATGTGGGAAAAAATGTACTCGCCGACATGGGTTGACTCGGGATCAAGCGTTATCAACGCATCAACAATAAGTTCCTCGGTATTGCGGGTCGGATGCTCTGATTTCTCGTTATGTATCCGTGCTAATCTATTATAGATCCACGACTCATTAATTTCCGGAGGCCTGTCCGCATCAGTCAGATTAATAATGTCATCTCCTGCTGCAAACCGCTTTGCATACAATATCTGGAGCGCACGATTCTCTACTGTATCTTTTTCAACACCCATCCTGAGAGCTGTATGGATTGACCGATGGATTGTACTCAGGGTGAGGCAGATATCTTTGTATTCATCAGGACGGAATATCTCACTTCGAAAAATGAAATTTCCATCTGCATCAGGAGCCCGCGGAGAATGAGTAATTACGTCCAATTGTCCTG
>CAYLQG010000099.1:0-4425 GCA_964385705.1 uncultured Gammaproteobacteria bacterium | reverse complement strand
GAACTCTGAACCGATTGCTTAAGAGGCAATTGCTCTACCGTTGAGCTACGCGCCCTCTGGCGCGCCTGGAGGGAATTGAACCCCCGACCCTCTGTTCCGAAGACAGATGCTCTAATCCGCTGAGCTACAGGCGCACGCTAATGAATTATATCAAATATGGAGCTTGTGATGCTAAAGAGGCTAAATAATTTCGTCTTTTTTGGTCCGTACGAAACGAATCCATTCTTCCACAAATTCAAAGATTACTTTGAGCGGTGCTTCAAGAATAAAGTCAAAAATAAAAATAAATACATTCAACCGTGCTATTTCCCGTGATAAAAATTGTCCCGCCTGCAATACCGGCATCAGGAAAAAGTCCATAATGGGTTCGAGTAATCCCTGCCGCTCAATCATTTCATATTCTTTCGCTGAATGGCGGATCCGATACGCGAAGAACGATACCAAAGCAACGAAGAACACAAAAATAATTTTACTCGGAATACTGAATTGTAAAGCATTGAGGCCAATATTTATGAGTCCGAATGTAATGGCAAACGTCGCAAGATAGAACAATGAAAATGCGGCGGTTAATACCGGTCGGCGTTCCTGTTGGCGTTCACTAAACTTGTCTTTTTCGTTTGCTATATCATCAAAATGGTAAAGAAGCTTATCGATTCGATCGATGAGTCTTCGCGTGTTATCAGCTCCCGGGACGCTAAAAAGTCCTGCCACCAAAAACAGCATCATCGGGGGGAATAATGTATTGACGACCAGCGGTAAGACAGACAATTTTTTCATGATATAGATGTCATACGGTGCCTCTAAAGCGAAGGCGAAGACCATTTTTGTAAGGAATATATAGATAAAACTGCGCACCATCGCCCGGCGCACCTTATGGCCAGTTTCGTTGTAACGGTTGATAGCAATCTGAGTTAATTTCTCGTTAAGTTTGTTAGGGTCTTCAATATAGGATTGTACTTCAGGACCTACTTCGACAAAGAAATCACGCAGTAAGAGAAACGGAGGAACCTGTCTCCGTAAATAGCGGAAAACCGGAGCCGTCAAAGGATGGGCAAGGATTCCCCGAATAGTATTTGTCGCACCTAAGAATTGCGCGACTGCAGTGGGACCTGCTTCCTTTGTGTTATTGGACCAGTCCGGTAGTAGAAGGGTCGTCAAATGATACGCGATAAGTGCGTCATCGGACTGCATATAGGCACGTTCAGAGGCGACAAGCGTAATAAGGTTTGTTTGCTGTTCATCAATCCCCGTAAGCGATATCTTCTGACGATTGGCCTGGTAGAAAAAATATAAAAGGGCCTGACGCTTTTTTGCGGAGACGATAGATTCTTCTATTTCGCTTGATGCCACGCCTAAGACATAATCCCAGGGGATAGAAGCATGACCCGCGGATATCGTATGCCTTATAACCAAATATTTATCGATAATGAGCGTCAGTTCAGCAATCTTAGCCTCATCGATGAAGGAACTGTCTATATATTTTGCCCACAAAAGTTCGGTTACCAGATTTTCTGCGATTTGACCTGCGGCTCCGTTTAAGATGATACGCCGTTTCAATATTCGCTCTATTGCTGCCCGGCGGATAAGATGTTCTGCACGGAATTCTACAGCGTTTCTGATTTTTTCAAACACTACCGCAAGGGCGGAAACGGCACGGCTTACGTTGTAACCAACGCCGGTTTTTCCCATAACGATCCCCTCACTATAGGTGTTAATAAGATCTGTCACGATGGGAGCGAGCGCCGGCATAGTAGATGTAGATTGTGTATTTGACGACTGCATCAACGTACTTTCATTCATAATGGCTCTTAAAACCGAGAATTATTTGGTTTCGGGTCCCTATTACTTGTCTATTATACCGCAAATGTGTTTGGGACTGTATTTTGAGGCTGCAAATGACCGCATATTGATTCTTAGAGCAATTGGAGTAAGATAGACATATCATTCTTCGGGGTAGGTTGAGTTTTACGAAATCCCGCTTGGAGCGGGAGTGTAAGACAAATACCAATCGGTGGTATAACCCTTCGGCTCACGCTCAGGGTAAACCCACGAGTGCCGAGATAGTAATCGAAGCACATGATCAAGTGAAAATCTTGAGTCGACCGTCCTTCGACACGCTCAGGACCCTGAGTGTAATCGAAGGGTATAGTCGGGATAAAAGAAGAAGGAACTTTTCGCGTTGTTGCGGACGGTTGTTATACCCCGAAGTGAAAGGGGTATTTTTTATGAACAAAATGACGTCTCTCTCAACTCGCGAAATTGCGGTTGCCGCAGGTTTGGCAGCGCTTTCCGCCGTCGTTCAGCTTATCCACATCGGATACCAGTCTCCCCAGTGGGGCATGTGGATCGATGTGGTTTCCGTCACATGGATTATCGCCTACTTTTTATTCGGTATCCGCCTATCCCTACTCGTTTCTATCACGGGAGCACTTATTATTACATTGTTCGCTCCTGAGACCTGGCTCGGAGCATCAATGAAATTTGTAGCAAGCGTGCCCATCGCCTTATCACTCTTCGTTTGGGCGGCAGCTCTTAAAAAGGACACGGAATTTTACGTAAAGCCCATTCACCTCATCCTGCCGCTCATTGTGGGAATAGTCGTCCGGTGTCTTCTCGTCATCCCGCTTAATTATTACTATGCAATCCCCATCTGGACAGGGATGAGCACTGCTGTGGCCATGAAAGCCATCCCATGGTTCATTATTGCTGGTTTTAATGCGGTACAATCATTTATTGATGTTGGATTTGCGTGGATTATTGTCTATAGATTTCGTCTAGACAGATTTTCAAAAGGAAAAACGGAGTAGAAGTATGGAGCGTGGAATTCACTTTGACGATGTTTCCTTTAGCTACCCGGGTAAAGCTGAGGTATTATCAAATGTTGATTTCACTATAGAGCCCGGCTCATTCGTAGGTATCACAGGGACGAACGGCTCAGGAAAAAGCACTGCTACGTATTTGATGAACGGGCTTATTCCCCACACGATTCCCGGCAGATTCACGGGTGACGTATTTGTTGACGGCGTAAATACAAGGAATAAGCCGGTTGCGTATTTTGCCAAACATGTCGGCATGGTATTCCAGAATCCCGACTTTTCGCTTTTTAATCTCACCGTTTTCGAGGAAGTGGCCTTCGGACTCACAAATTTGCGCGGCTCAAGTGACCCCTCATTAATTGCCCAGGCACTTTCGGAAGTTGGACTAGTAGGGTTTGGCGGGCGTGATCCGCAGTCTCTTTCATTCGGCGAAAAACAGAAGGTTTGCTTAGCCTGCGTCCTGTCACTCGATGTCTCGTATATTATCCTGGATGAGCCGACAGCCATGCTTGACTACAAGAGCTCTATTGAGTTATACCGCCTCCTTACAGAATTGAATAAGAAGGGGAAAACTATTATCACGATCGAACACGATACAGACTTCTTATGGAGCCATACGTCAGAAATGGTCATCCTCGACCACGGGAAAGTGAAGCGTATGGGAAAAACTGCCACCGTGTTGCGAGAGGACAAACTTCTCAATGATTTAGGTATAAAGAGACCGAATAAAGGCCGCCATGAATAAACAAATAACCCGCGGAAAACTCCTCTTACTTCTTGCTGCATCCACTGCCATTATGTACTTACATTCTCCGCTTATGATAATAATATTCGCTTTTCTTGTTGGTGTGCTGAGTACGCTTACTAAGTCGCGCGGGTCAAGGCGCAGCCGCTATATATCAATTGCCGTCGTCACCCTGTTCATCATGATTTTCCAATTATTGTTTAACGGATCACTTCCTTTGGCCGCGCGTATTGTGACGGGTTTCATTGCATCTCTGCGGATAATTTCACTGAGTCTTATGGTCTTTCTTTTTACCGAAACGACCTCTGTGTCTGATATCGTTCAGGCGCTTTCATTTTTACCAAAAACAATCTGCCTCATGCTAACAATTAGTTTCGCACTCATACCCGCTATCTTACGGGAAAGCGCCATGATACGTATGGCACAACAAACACGTGGTTTAGAAACCGGAGGATTTAAACGCGTGAGCAGCTTTCTTGCACTTATTGTTCCCCTTCTCTCCCGCACACTCCTTCGAGCTGAACATATCGCGATGACACTTGAAACAAGAGGATACCAGCCGTAACGCCGATAATTTACTCCGCTTTATCCACGGCCGGGTCCTGGGTGGAAAAGGTATGTTTTTCGATAAGTAATTTCACCGTCGCTTGATTGTAATTAACAACAGTGACGGTCTTGTAATATTCCCCGAGTTCTGTTTCTACGTCTTTCCATTGGTCTTTCAGATCAAGATACGAAAAATCGTTATACGAAAGGACAAGCCAAATGCGGTGGTACTTTTTAGGCAGCGTTTCCAGCTTTTCTATACTCGGTTCCGGTGTAAGCGATCCTCCGCTTAATCCGTACGCACCCGACGCAATCTCA
>CAYLQG010000098.1:0-4461 GCA_964385705.1 uncultured Gammaproteobacteria bacterium | reverse complement strand
TTTCTTAAGCCTGTTATTTTTTCCCGCCACTCGACCGATCATCCGCATGCCTTCGTCGTTGAGATCAAACAGGATGTCCCGCGCCTTCGTATGCGTGGTTTTCATTACGGCTTCAACGTCAGGATTGGTAAGCCACGGCCGCATGAACGAACTTAACAGAAACGGTTTACCGTATCCGATTGCCCATGAGAGCGCACCCGATCCACCCATAATGCCCCGGTAAGGGAGGATGACAAGATCAGCGGCCGCAAAATAGAGACCGATTTTTTCCTCAGGTAAAAAGTCCGTATATGTGATGTTCTCATTCCCCTTGATTGATGCAACGAATGAGTCGTAGTACTTCTGATAATGGGCATTATGCTGACGGACAATATGCTTACCGCCCGCGAGAATGAGGTGGTAGCCCTTTTTGGTGTAGGCCTGAAACATTGCGGACAATGCGTCAGATCCTTTGTACCAGCTGATAAATCCGAAGGACAATATTACTTTTTTCTTTTGGGGGATGCCTAGGAGCTGCCTTGCTCCCGATTTGGAATACGCGTTGGTTCTTGGTTTTACCCAGTGGGGAACATAGCTCAATTTATTTTTGTTGACGTACGGCGCCAACTTCTTACCCGATTGATAATCCAGGGTGACAATCTGGTTCACGATGATGCCGAGGAGCCAATAATACATGCCAATCGCCCTTGCTAAGAGATTGTGCGTATACTTATCATTTGTGATATTGAGATACGGTGCGAACGTCTCGAGATTATCAACGACGTTGTGCGCGACATACGTTATGCGTTTGCCGGTCAGCTTGATAAGCGCCAAAAACGGCAAGAGGAGGAGAAAGTGCGTGAGCCCGGTGTACGCGCCGAACTCCGAGTGCACGGTGACGTGCCGGATTTTCGGAAACCGCGAAAGCCATGAAAGTATCACCGGATATAGTGAGCGTTTATGCTGATTAAAAACCCGTAAGATGGCTATCTGCCCGTTTGCGGTCGTTTGGGGCTCATTATCGTTATTCGTCTCCGAAAGGACTACAAACCGCATCTTACGGTCACGGGCAAGCGTCGTCAGGGTCTCGCGCGTGAACGCAGCGACTCCATGGTGCGGGATGGAACTTTGGCGTGACGGCCACTCAGAAATCACCAGATTCACATCCGGCTCATTAAAGCGATCGATTAGAGTTTGTAGTTTCATAATTTTCTTTTTTTACTGTCATCTTCTTTCTTTTATTACTGTCATCCCTCGGTATTCTCGGGATCCCATTTGGGCTCTTTTAAGACTTCCTTCGTCCGCCGAAGCGAGAAGCGCGTAGGCGGAGTGAACAAAATCTTGAAAAAACCCACTTCATAACTCCAATTGATAATAAAAACATTTAGCGAAAAACGCTAAACAATATCAATCTTCATTACGAAGCGGGGCGTGCAATAATTGCTCAGTAACTCTCGTGGTTAAGTTCTCCCGCAAAAAAACACGCGAGAGAAACAAAACCACCATCCCAGGTGGGCCCAAAAAACAGGCCCACCTGAGGCGAATTGACGAGAGGCATCACATTACGATGACCTCTTTCAAAATTCCAGCAATCTGGATCTTGACGTAGCCGGGCGTAACAAAAGCAGATGCCGGTACGACGATCTCGATATGCTGGTCATCCACCAGAGTAAGATTGGCCATAGGCGCCAATACTCCATTGACAAGAACTGTGGTCAATGTGGTGGTGCCGAAATTGGTACCCTGCGCAGTGATTGTCACATCAGGACCTCCGGGGGTCACCATTGATGGGAACAGTCGGTCGAACGTCACAGCGGGTACTGGTGCAGGAGCCGGTGCAGGTACAGGTACTGGTGCAGGCACGGGCGCAGGCGCAGGTACTGGTGCAGGCACGGGCGCAGGCGCAGGTACTGGTGCAGGCGCAGGCACGGGCGCAGGCGTAGGTGTGCCGCGGCGAAGTGCGACAATCGCGAGTATCGCGATAACGATCAGCGCACAGCCAAACAGCACCCACGGTAATGGGTTGCCACCGGAATTACCCTGCGATGACGAGCTGTTTGATGCAGCAGCAGCGGCGGTCGGCGTTGGGCTCATGATCGCGTTGGGCGTGGCAGTCGCTGCAGAACCAATCGTCGGCACTACCGTTGCAGCAGAACTCTCGGTCGGCGCGGCGGTTGCGGCAGAGCCACCAGGAATTGCTGTTGCAGCAGCAGAAGATGATCCACCAGGAACAACAGTCGTCTGACTTACGTTCGTGCTTGGGCCGTGAATCGATCCGCGAGGGTGACCGGTAACTGCGACATCGATGAGCAATTCATCCCATGAATCATATTTCGTAATGCTAGCGGGAGCTTCGCACATCGGATCAGTTAAGCCACCAACACAGCCTCCAGCATAGGCTTCAGCCCTGTAGTACGGACCGTTATCGCAAGGCGCTGTCTTCTGCAAGGGGTACTTCTCAGAGTACTCAAGCACCCAGTCTTTATTGCAGAAACCATCCTTCTGCTCCGCAGTCATGTCCTGCCCGGGAGCTAATTGGATGTCTCCGCCTTGCACTAATGCCCAAAAACTTCCACCGTCATAAAGACCGGTATTTCCGTTGGGCATTACACCAGAAACCGTGAAATTGTACAGGTCAGTATAGCTATCAAACACATTGACCCAATCAGGATTTGTACAATGTTCCGGGTCTTTCTCCGCGCAGCTCGATTTCCAGAATGCAACTCCCTTTTCCTTCACGGAAGCAAACGCAGCTTTCACAGCGTCGCTCAATTGATCAGGGGGAGTCAGCGGCCGATTCGGTAAAAAGATCCAGGCGATAGCGCCTTTTTTCCAGCAATTTAGCCACTGGGGATCTTCCGGATGAGCCTTCTGGTCGTCATTATAGTTCTTAACGAGTTGCGTGCAGGCGGGATCATCAGCCTGTGCGGGCGCGTTCACAGCGACACTCGCAACCTTTACAGGTGCAGGCGCAGCCAGAACGGGGGCGTAGACCATCGGGGTCAGGAACGTCCCAATTGCGATCGCAAAGAGCGCGATCAAGTGCAAAAAGCGTTTAGCGTTCATTGTAACTCCTTTGAGGATTATTAACTGAGAAATTTTTACGAGTCTCATATCTCGGATCTAACGAGCTTCACTTGGTTGTTCGACCAAGTAAGGAGCGATCAGCTTCCTTCGGAGTTCCGGCCTAACGGTCGGAAACCTGCGCAGTTGTTTCCAACTCGCTGGGTAGGATCTCCTGGGTGTTTCTCTAGTTTCCTTAAGCTGTCCTATGATAAGACAAGCCCAAGTACGGTAGAGACCTCATGCAAGGGGTATCAGTCAAACTATCCGTATCCGGCGGATAATTCTAGACGGCTTAACGTCTCTCACGTGCTTTTTTATCCTGTCTTGTGATTGAGACAGTCCAGCTTTCCACCCTAATGGAATACGTCATGTCCGCAGAGACGACGTATGCTGAATTATCCTGTAAAGGCTATCGGCTAATGAGACCGACGGGAGGCGTTTTGTCTCCATTGTGTTACTAAATTTCCTTGAGGACGCAGCTGACCATAAACTCCGCACACAAAAACTCCCTGCCGTGAGTTTCTATATGATTCATTTACGGTCATGTGTGTCCTCAAGGCGAACGCTACGCCACTACACACACCAAACCACTTTACCTATGTACGCCATGTACATATATTTATTTACTGAGCAATTTGTTAAAGAACAAAAACTTACACGCTTTATGCGGTGGCGAAGGTGCCTTTGTCGTGGTCTGCGCGCAAATGCGCATAGACGGCATAAAACAATTCTTCGATCGCATCCCAAAAGCCACATTGGCTTCGGGAGTGAATCCCGAGTTCGCTCAAGGATTAAAGATCCTGAGCTTGTCGAAGGACTCATTTCCGAGGTCAAAATATCTATGGTAATCCGTAACCCGTAATTCGTAATCGGTAAATTATCAATTTACTGATTACCAGTTACCGATTACCGATCGCTTGAAATTCAGCTTTTTACGGTGTAGAGTGGGGAAGTATGATTACAGACGCCGATATTAAAAAAATGAAGAGAGTGTTCGCTACGAAGGACGATCTTAAGGACCTAAAGGAAGATATCCTCGACGGCGTTGATGGTAAACTCGCGAAACAGAAAGAAGAGATCGTTGAGTCAGTCGCCGAATATATTGCCGATACAATCGTTCCCGTGTTTGATAAACACGATAAACGGCTTACTCATCTTGGAAGAAATTGAGTTTTCCTTCACCCGCTGATTAAGGTATTTACTTATTAAAGAGCCACAAACGGTTTGAGTACAAACCATTGATGGTTTCTAAACTCGCCTCGATGCCTCGGCTCGTTAATTAACCATCAAAAAAGCAGACTATTCGTCTGCCGTTTTATCTTTCCTTACTTTGTCACTTTGTTACTTTGTCAATTTGTTATCTCGTTTCTCCCCGGCAGAGGATATTCATATTTTTTGAGTCTTTTACCCTCTTTT
>CAYLQG010000097.1:0-4619 GCA_964385705.1 uncultured Gammaproteobacteria bacterium | reverse complement strand
TAGGTATCGGTAGCGTCATTGCGCTTATCTCTCTTGGACAATCAAGTCAAGTATCAGTCCAATCGCAAATACAGTCACTTGGTGCGAATTTATTAACGATTAGTCCCAGCGGACAAAGCTCCGGAGCTGTCCGGGGTGCCATGGGCGGCGGTACAACGCTAACACTCGATGATGCCAACGCCATGGCAAAATCACCAAAAATCACGACCATAACAAGCGTTTCACCCGTATATAGCGGGCGTGTACAAGTTGTTGCCGGTAGAAATAACACAAACACACAGGTTATCGGCGTTACAGCGCAATATGCCACGGCGCGAAAGATATCTCTCACGAAAGGGAGATTCATTTCTGATAAAGATAACTCTTCTGGGAAGCTCGTGGCAGTTATTGGTCCTACGACTGCAAGTGACCTTTTTGATACAACTGATCCGGTAGGGCACGCAATAACAGTGAGTGGACAAACGCTGACGATCATTGGAGAAACAACATCCAAGGGAGGTTCAGGACCTACCAATCAGGATGATGCCGTCTATATCCCCCTAGCGACCGCACAAAAACGCATATTCGGGGTGAAATACCTAAGCAACATCTACGTTGAAGCAAAAAGCTCGGACGTTATGACAGAAGCGGAAAATCAGATTGGATACTTTCTCATGAGTCAACACCATATTACCGACACGTCCAAACTTGACTTCAGTATCATGTCCCAGAGTGATATTTTAAGCACCGTCTCGTCGGTAACGGGGACATTTACCAGCATGTTGACCGGGGTTGCCGCCATTTCTCTGTTGGTCGGTGGTATAGGGATTATGAACATCATGCTTATGTCTGTTACCGAGCGGACGCGGGAAATCGGATTACGAAAGGCCCTCGGAGCAAAAAAGAAGACAATCATTTTACAATTTCTGGCTGAATCAATTATTCTCACGTTTACCGGTGGCATTTTCGGAATTATCTTCGGCATAGTCGGGTTCTATATCTATACCAAAGTGAATAATTCGGCGTTCACCGTTTCCGCATCCTCCGTGCTGTTAGCATTCGCCGTATCGGCAGGTATCGGAGTGTTATTCGGGTGGTATCCCGCAAAAAAAGCTTCTGATTTACAACCTATCGAGGCGCTTCGTTATGAATAAATAGATAACTCAGGATTTACAACGTGAGGGTATGAGTAGGTATGAAGGGAGGTGAATTGAATGAAAAATAATATTATGGCAATCATCGTTATCGGTATCCTTATGGCGGGAGCGGGATTTTATGTTGGTACGCAATATCAGAAAAGTCA
The DNA here is from genome assembly GCA_964385705.1 of uncultured Gammaproteobacteria bacterium. Lineage (GTDB taxonomy): Bacteria > Patescibacteriota > Microgenomatia > UBA10105 > UBA927 > DATKGN01. The sequence goes on along the minus strand of CAYLQG010000097.1, from coordinate 3,337 downwards.
GCGTCCAAGTTTCGCCGGTGGACAAATGCCCGGCGGGTTCGGAGGTCCGAGCGGCGCAAACGGCAGGCAAATGCCTCAGGGTTCACAACCGGTATCAGGGAAAATCGCAAGCATTGACAACACGGGTATCACTCTGACGACCTCTGACGGCAGTAGCAAAATCATTCTCGTTTCTGATAGCACTGTCATAAACAAAACAACGACCGGATCACAAAGTGATTTAAAGAATGGAGATCAGGTCATGGTCATTGGTACCACCGGTTCAGACGGAACGGTGACCGCACAAAGCATATCGCTCGGGTCATTCGCAAGATAATTTGATAAATATTTTATGAAGGAGGTGAACTCAATGATGAATAAACGAATACTTATTCCATTGTGTGCAGCAGCGTTGGTCGGAAGCACGCTGGTTGCTGTACCAGCCGCTTTTGCTCAAGACCAGCAGGCTGGAACAAACCAGGGTTTTTTCAGTAAACTCGTTCAACGGATAGAGCAGTTCTTTGGATATCAAAGTCCTCAGAATCCGCAGCCGCAAACAAACTTTCCGACACCTCCAAACGGTACACCGATGCCGACACCAAGCGGGATTCCGCCGACAGGCATGCCGCAAGGTGGTCCGCAGGGGTTCTCCGGTGAAGCGCGTCTCACGCAGCTAGTACAGGAGGGTAAAATTACGGATGCGCAAAAAGCGGCAATTCTAAGAGAACAGCAGACGATTCAGGCAAAAATTCAAGCCGCGATGGACGAATTAAAGGCATGGGCGAAAGCACAGGGGATTGATGAATCCTATGTCACGTTTGGCAATATGGGCGTACAACAACCGCCGCAACCAAACGGACAGGGCTCTCAACAAAATATGTGAAGACCACCGATGATGGGTAATCAACCGGGAGGATCAGGACAACAATAATCAAATTTGTTTGCCCAATAAAGCCCCCGCAATTGTCGGGGGCTTTATTATATTTTGAACCATTTGATTGTGGGACACCGCTAGTCATACAACGCCCTGTGCGATTTCGAGGTAAATTTAGGGATACGGTCTGTGTTCTGCAGCGTCCAATTATGCTGTCAAATAGTGTTTCTTTCCTTGGTTTCGCACTTCGTTGGTATAACAGTTTTGATATAATTCATTTATGAAATTTAATTCGATACTTCCAGAATTTTATGTTTCTGATTTTCAAAAAAGTTTAATCTTTTATACGAAAATTCTTGGTTTTAAACTTGAGTACAAAAGAGATAATCCTTCTTTCGCTTTTTTATCCTATCAAGGGAGTCAAATAATGATTCAAGAAATAGATCCTAATGAAGATGTTAAATATACAACAGGAAAATTCGAATATCCTCTTGGACGGGGAATAAATTTTCAGATTGATACAGATAACGTGCAAAAATTAGCTAATTCATTAAAGCACAATAACTATTCTATCCGAAGAGGGATACATGATAGTTGGTATCAAGAAGGAAATTTGCTCCATGGGTGTAGGCAAATTTTAGTACAGGACCCAGATGGATACTTACTCCGATTTTCACAAGCAATAGGGACAAAATCTGCATCTTAAGCTCTCCGTTCGAGTCCATATTTATTAAAACTATGTGGTATTTTCTGCAATTAGAGCTTCCTTCTTTGCGCGGGGCCAGGTTTTGAGTTGTCGTTCTCTATGCATCGATTCTTTTCTGGATGCGTACGTCTCTGTATAGACTAATTTACTTGAGGTAAAATAGCGGACGTATCGAGCGGATTTACTTGATTTGCTTATATGTTCTGATAAACGTCTGGTAATATTATTCGTTTGACCTATATATAGAGTATTTGAGGAAGTACGGAGAATGTAGACGGTAAAAATGTTATTTTTTTCGCTCATTGTAAGTATCTCCGTTTAGAGATATTCAAATTGTTGGCAAAGCTGCGGGACCTGGATTCGAACCAAGATAACATCCTCCAGAGGGATGTGTACTACCGTTATACGATCCCGCAGCTTTACCAACACAAATTATTAATGAACCAAGATAATCCCACCTTAACGTGGGATGTACTACCGTTATACGATCCCGCAATTCGTTATTAATCAACTGCTATGCTACGTTTTCGAGATCTCACCGTTATCCTCCTTCGCATAACGCTACGGAGGACACGGTACGATCCCGCAATTCGTTATTAATCAACTGCTATGCTACGTTTTCGAGATCTCACCGTTATCCTCCTTCGCATAACGCTACGGAGGACACGGTACGATCCCGCAAAATCTGCCTACGGAGCTTATTATACCGCAAATTACCATCTACGTGCGGTATTTTGAATCGGTTGGATTAGTTGACGAAGTTTTATTTTCCCGCTCTCCCAAATCTTCCAATTGATGAAACGAGTTTTGGAATTCCTGAAATTGTGAGAATTCCTTTCTTTTCAAACGTCAGTTCCCGGGCAATGGATATCTGGTCTTTTTCTCGCGTGCTAAAACGAAAAATTACTTTTTTTGAATCGTTTGTTAATTCCAGTTCTAAGGTAAGTCCAAGCGTATAACGTTTATAGAAATTCACTCTCTGATCAGCCGATATTTCCTGATCAGGCGTAAACGTTTGTGAATGTACTCGATATATTCCTTTTCCTTCTGTCTTAGATATTTTACCCGGCTTAACTTTTGATAGTAATTCGAGGGCCATGCCTTTTCCAAAAATGATCTGTTTTGCAAACGATAGCGGTACACGATTCCCACCGCCCGCGTCTTGAGAGATGGATAGTAATGTAATTTCGCAGGGACTTTCGGGATTGTCCAAGTCGCCGAAATTTAGTATAGGCAAAAAGGGATAATCAATATTGAGAGGAATATTACTATGGAGCAAAAAAATCAGGTCGCGTGTATTTAGGGCATTGTCCAGTTCAAGAACGCGCTTCATCCTTATTTGCGCCACATCGATTATTGAAAGAGCGATTGACCCATATTTTGAGATTCCAGGAATTTGTTGTTCTGGGAAAGCAGCTTCTTCTGGGGTCGGTTTGAATTGGCCATCATTGGTCATAAAACTCTCCTTTTTAACGTCACACAGATCGTACTCCTGGGGGCAAACTTAGTCAAATTAGACTGTTAGGACGGGATAAAAAAAATTGATTACAGGTCACACTAATACTACTCCAGAGGGATGCGTACTACCGTTATACGATCCCGCAATGCCTGTATTATACCCCAAAATCAGCCTCACAGTAATGCGTCTGGTATACTTCTAGGTATACCCTTCGCTATCAGAATAGCTACGGGTATTAACTTATTGAGATCAGTTATTAGTGTATATGTCCTGGCAATTATTAATCAGCCTTAGTGTGCTTCTATATTCCGTCAACGGA
>CAYLQG010000096.1:2051-4755 GCA_964385705.1 uncultured Gammaproteobacteria bacterium | reverse complement strand
TATCTTCATCAGAAAAACTCATGATATAAAGTTTTGCGTGAATATTTGCCGAGGGATACGCACGAATTTCAACTTTCCCTTTGCGAAGCCAATCAACAAATGTCTGAACGCCAGTCTCAACTTCTTTTCGATCATCTGACTCTTCCATTTCAGCGATTAACGTATCAGAGTAGAGTTTTTTTGCTTCAGTTTGAGAATATTCAAGGTTTAGCTGTTTAGCCTCTTCCATTCGATTTAATGTTTCTTTATCTGTTTTAATTCCGATAAGAATTCGTATTTTTTCTGTCTTTTCAAGTGTCTTATAAATAGAATAAAAACCACTAGTATAGAAGTAACCAACCAGAACATCAAAAAACTTCGTGTCTTTAATCAGAACGTTGAAACGATCCAGAAGCGTATTATTTTTTTCGTTTGTTATAAATGTAAGATCGGTATTAAGTGCCATATTATATCCAAATTATACTCCCCCTGCCTACGCAGGCAAAGCGCCAGCTTCGGCGGGCAGGCTCACGCTCGAAATACGAAAATTTGTTCATGGTTTATCGTTCATAGTTCATAGCCAAACGAAAAAAATGGTAATTTTCAGGAAATTACTGAAGCGATACGCGAAGCTTCACATTAAGTACAGATGCGATGCGGTGAAGCGTTCCGAGTGACGGGTTTGCGTTCATGGTTTCTATTCGTGAAATAATTGCCTGAGTTGTTTTTGCGCGTTTGGCAAGCTCACGCTGGGATATTTTCATTTTCAAACGTTTCTCAATCAACTGCTTTGCAAGCAAATATTCTACTTCTGATTCCTCCCAAACTTTCCGAAAAGAAGGCTTTTTCAACTGTTCTTTCAAATAATCATCGAATGTATAATCAAGCTTATTTTTCATACATACGTATGATATCTTAAAAGATATCATTTGTCAACCTGAATCTTTCTTTTCTTTATCCAATGTATATATCGCTCCATTGCAATACGAATTTCCCTCTGAGGAGTTTTTTGCGCCTTCTTTCGAAACCCATGAAGCAACAGAACCGTTTGTTCATACGGGACAACATACACAATCCTAATACTATCTTTGCCCAGAATTCGTATTTCCCAAAGCGGTATTCCGGTAAGCTTTCTCACATGGGGTAACACCGCGTCTAATCCATATTCTTGTATATATTTGACTACACGAAGAATTTTTCCCCTTTCCCTTTCCTCCAAATCATTAAGAAAAACTTTAACTGGGTTGTCGTTCGATTCCGAAATGTAAAATAATACTTTCCAACTTTGATTCATACGAGGTTATCACCTGAATCATCTATAAACACCAACATACAACGTTATCGTACAACTGTAATTGTTCGAATTATGTACTGTACTTCCTATTTATGAAGAAATGTCGCGATTGCATCCTATTCACGGTGTTTTGTCAATTTACCGTGAATTTGGATGAAAAACAGGCTATATTCACGGTGCATTGGATATAATCGAGGCTAAATCCCCTCACGCTCACTTCGACAGGCTCAGTGTAAACTTTTTTCAGAATCGCATAAACGATCAGGGTGTCTTTTTGGGAAATGGAATGAGGTAGGTGGAAATAAATTTCTGTATTGAGGCGACAGTGCCATCTTTGACCGTCGGATCGCTTTCTGCCACCCATTTGGCAAACCGGTAAAGCTGCGCGGGATCTACTTTCAGCCATTTGCCGTTCCCGGATAAAAGAAGAAGAAGCGTTGTTGTCGCAATCCGTTTATTGCCGTTTTTAAACGGGTGATTCTTGACCATGAGATAAAACAATATTGCCGCCTTTGGAACAAGACCACTATACAGTGATTTACCGCCAAATTCCTGGAACGGCGTCGCAAGACAGCTCTCTAATATATTGGGGAAACGTGACCCAAACTCTGGAATCGGCTCATCCCAACTCATGAACTCACGGGCGAGACTGTACGCGAGGTATTCAACTTCAAGGACGGTAATCTGCTTCATAGTTATTCCGCCCCCAGAAGCCGGAGTGTCTCACCATATTCTTTTACGGTTTTTCTGACCGCGGTGTCGACTTGTTTTTTATCCTCAAGCGTGAGTGCTGTACCCAGAATATTCCCGATATCGTGCGGATCGATAATATAGTTCCGGCCGACTTTCATGGCTTTAATCTGACCGTTTTGAATTTTTTTGAACACGGCAATGCGACTTATGCCAAGAATCCGTGCAAGTTCACCTGTGGATAGATATTTTGTGTCTGTCATATGTTAACCTATTTCCCATAGATTAACATATGTTAACCTATTTGTCAATGGTTAACAACCAATACCTCTCAGGCGGGTTTACATATTGCATGAACTTAAATGTACGGTAGTTCACAACATGGTACACTGGAGTCTCATATGATTACCATTCGGAAACCGGAGAGCATCTATAAGGCACACGGAGAAATTGTGAGCGGCACGTTCGCCGGAAAGTGGCACTTTTCCTTCGACCAATATTTTGATCCCAAGTTTGAACGGTTTGGATGCCTTCGCGTGTGCAATGACGATACGCTGTCCCCCGGCGCCGTGTGGCCGTTGCATCCGCACAAATACATTGAGGTTGTCACGTACATTGCAGCAGGCGAATTCCGGCATGAGGACGAGCACGGCCTGGGTGGCGTTCTCAAAAAAGGGTGGACCCAGCATACGACGGTCGGGACCGGTATGTGGCACTCGGAAATTAATAATAAACCGGACG
>CAYLQG010000096.1:0-1951 GCA_964385705.1 uncultured Gammaproteobacteria bacterium | reverse complement strand
GGCGGAGCAATCACGATAAATGGAACGAATGCCCCCGTCTTATCGGCGGCGATGATCACGGGTGAAACGAAGTTGGTGCTTACAGCCGCTAGCGACACCGAGCTACTTCTCCTTGATGTGGGACCCTTGAAGTGACCCGCGCCGTCATTCCACTATTTTTCCGACGAGGATTTCCGGATCGACGAATGGGTAGAGGAGTTTGAGGTTAATATCATTTGATTTGTACCAGAGGTCAAAGAAAAATCCTATAAACGGAATTGCACCGAGCAGAAAATCCAGGACTATGTGCCACCCCATCTTCCAGTATATTTTTCCAGGAACATGGAGTTTATACGCAATCCAAAAAAGATAACAGGAGATGAGCGTGCCCACGAGATTGCCGAATTCAGGGATGAAGTCCAGGAAGGGGTCAATGCCGAAACGGATGCCGAACAGCTTAAATTCATTATCCATGAGATGCATCAACCGTTCGGCAAATTGTAGATGTGATTTCATAATGAAGGTGACCTCACTATACTCTCCTCCCGCCCGGACGTCGATTTTGGAGATTTATGCGGTTTGCTTTTTTAGGCTTATTCAAGAATCGATAATATATGGGTTTCCCCCTGTTCACTCATTCGGTCTATATATTCACCATTATCTTCTGACAGGCTACTGATGCGGCAGACAGAATGACAAAGTTGTGTAATTTGATCCAACGTAACCTGTTTACCTTTCGCTTGGAGCTGGGCAACGGCATCATCCACCGGACAACCAGGTGCTTCGCACGGGACACCGCCCGCTCGTGTGAAACATGGTGTTGGTTTAGGTAAGAAAGCGATTTGCCAACACGGTTTTGATTCTTGCTGATTCGCCATGACCCAAATTATACTCCCCGCACGCTTGAAAAACACTTCACTTCGGCGAGCTCAGTGTGAACTTTTTCAGGCTCAGTGCAAGTTACTTCGGCAGGTTTACCCTGAGTAAAATCGAAGGGCTCAGTGTAAACTCCTTTTATTCGGTCTTCTCGGGGTTCACGCCGCGATAGTGGACGTGATCTATATCAACGCCCATAAGTCCCTGTGTTTCGATGAGCGGGTCTTCGCTGGTGATGAGCGTTATGTAATCTTTTTTGGTACCGGGATTCAGCCGCTCGGTCGTGATACTGCCTCCCGGCTCGTGCTCATATCCGTTCACTTCCGCGATATGATGATCTGTTTCGCCCACAGGCAGCACGAAGACTCTTTCCTTTATAATGACCGGTTCCGTTACCGGATCTGATTCGCCGAGCTTACTTAAGTCCGTTGATATATAAATCGGCACGTCGGGAGTAACTTCAATTGGACACATAGATTGCTATAATGGGCCATTATACACCGGGGGTGGACTAAATTCACTTCATCGAATTGAATTACACCTGCTGCAATGCGGGTTCTAAGTGGGTTAACGGGCGCGGCGTGCGTTCTGCTGACCGCTTTTTTTCCCGCATTCCCGTCGTCATGACGTCAAGCTCATACGGCGGAATCCAATCTTTATCGGGTGTTACTTCTTGACTGGCCCACCCGAGCGCCCATTTTGCTTCGTATGCCGAAAATTCGGATTTTCTGATTTGTTCAGGCACTAATCGCCACCCACCGTAGAGATGTAATTCCGACCGATTGATATCGCCGATTGATTTAGGATCAGGGTCAATTTCAAATACATCAGGAATTCCCCTGGGATCTTTATTTCCGACAACAAACCAGAGATAACGATTCGCCTTTCCGCTATCGTCCATAATATGAAGGCGTAGTATTGTTCCCGGGTAATAATTTTTTAAGACAAATACGGACTCACTTTCCGCCATGAATTTCTGAATTGGGACTTGGGGTCCTGATGCAAATTGTTGCACCGCTGAGCGCGCTATTTTTTCCGAACGCATTCGTTTGACGCCCGCGTCGATATTATTCAAATTGGATTTGATATAGTCTTT
>CAYLQG010000095.1:0-5076 GCA_964385705.1 uncultured Gammaproteobacteria bacterium | reverse complement strand
GTCCCTATGCTTAAAGCGCTTGACTATACAGAGGAAGATGTTAGAAAAGGCATTGTTGACTATATGCTGCACCGGTTTGTCGGCTATAAAAAGGAATTCCAGCCGTTTTTAGAGCGATATTTATCCTACGGGGTAGATCAGCGGATAGGGATTCTTTTCTTACGTTGGTATAAACCTACAGACCCGCGGGTGCGGAGCCTTATAGACGAGGTGCGAAAAATTCGGACTCAGGATGTTGATATTGAAATCGCCGAGCTTTACGCATGGTGGGAAGCACATGATTACCACGTGGGTGATCTTATTGGCGAGATGTTAGACGAGCAGGCGGAACGTCGGCATGGGAGTTACGCCGAAATGGTTCGGTATATGCCCCGTATGATGAGTGTGGACGGGGGACTTTCCGTTGTCCGGCATGGACTCGCTTTTGACCTTTCGCATGAGAGGGACCAGGCGGCAATTGGGCTATTAACGGCTATCGGTGCGTGGAGAAAAAAGAATATATTAGTTGATGAAGTCGGTAACGTCGAGAAATTTCTCGATCTATATCAGGGCAGGATTTCGCAGGCACGAATGAGTGATATTAAAGGAGCTCTCTACGGCACAAATGTATATTCGGATGGGATTTTGTAACGTTAAACAATTCGAAGATGCAGTAATTTTTCAATAAGATGCTTCAGCGTCCACATGAGAAGTAATAGTCCCATATTGATTACAAGTACAATTCCCAGACTATTAACCAGAGTTGTCATTATTTTTGTAATCTCCTCAAGCATAAATCCCGTTAGAACAATCCGTATGCCGGTGAAATAAAATGCGACGACAAAAACAGTCAACACAATACAAAAGGGGATAAACCCTTTAAGGTCGGCCGGCGACGAGAACATGGTGTTGCTTATGGCAAATAAGCAATAACCAACAAGCAATAACCAATAAAAATCAGGGTTTTGATAAAATGTGATATGCGATGAAAAAACAGATGTCACAAGCCCGGGGGTGAAGTATGAAATAGCCGTCAGGGCTAATATTCCGATAAACACCGGCGCAAGGCCGATGGCATAGCGCCGGAACGGGTCAGTTTCCGCGATCATGACGCTCCCGCTCGTTATACTTGTCCCGAGCGCAGTCGAGGGATCCGTCCGGATGGATTCCGGTTCGAGAGATAATTTTCCCGTCCTGACGCCTAATATCTCGGCAGTAAATAGGTGCGAAAGTTCGTGGATCGCCGTCCCCGGGAATTCAAGGACAAGGAGGAAAGATATCGCAGCCGGGCGGGATCTCGTAAGAAGGAGAAAAAACATAAACATGCGCTCTGACAGCCAACGGGAGAGAAAATAGAGAATAACAAGCTCACCGGCAAGCAGAAGCGCCAACATGTATCCAGTATTGAGTATTTATCATGGGAGCGCAAGTTTCTTGACAAAGAAGGGGGTCAGGTACGATAATCGCGGATGTTTACACGGATAAACAGTTTACAATAAATTATTATGACAAAATCACAGGAACAGTCGCCCGATTCGCATAACGGTCATAGACCGACATATCTTGACCAACCCCGTCTCATGGAATTTGCACTTCATCCCTGGCCGTTTGCCGAGAAAATTTGGATCAATGCAGCGGGTTATCTCTTAACTCAAGGTCCGGAAGCGTATATGGTCAAAACGAACGTGACTGACGGGGGACAGGGTATTTATAAAGCGATGCTACAAGGCGCAGTTGATGCCTACAGGCATGATTTGGATGTAAAACAGCATAAACCGCTTGAGGGGAGTATGCGCGAGCGTATCGGAAAAATTTTGGCATGGGGCATGAAGTGGCCGGCGTTATCTGATCATAGCGATCTGGACAACTCGTTTAGGAGTTTTGATTCAGCGCTTGAGATGAAAGGATTATCATATCCCGGGGTCGCCAAAGTGATTACCGGTTTTCGGGGCGTACAAGCGGTCCATCAGATAGATCTGTGGCGCATCGCGACGGAAGGACTTCGTGATATCGGAGAGAATCAGGAGTCTCGGCGGAAAATGGGTCAGGATCTGCTTGCCGACATCCTCACGGTGAATGCATATACGAACGTAGATCCATGGGAAACTGAATCACACGTATATAAGGGAGACCTCTTATTCTGGCTGTCCGTACTAAACGAGAAGAAAATATCAGCGGAAATACAGGCTGACGGATATGAAGCGGTCCGCGGATTTGTCGATAAGGTCATGACATATAAAGACACATTTCCCCCCAATTCAGAGCTTCGCGAATACGCGCTTCGTGCAGCAGCTGAGTATTATAACCACCTGCCGCGCGGACGGAGAATCATCGGATTAGCAGAGATGGTGGATGCCGAAGAATTCGGGGTTGCCCGTCTCGCAAATGATTATATAGAGTCTGCCGTCCGGGAATCGCCGGACGTGATAGTCCATCTGTATTTTTCCCTTTTGGAAACTCATAATGAAGAAGATGATCGGCTTGCTGTCGTGCTTCTGCGGTATTTGAATATTAGTAATTCTGATGTTCGGTTTATTCCTAATTCACTTGACAGCTATCTGAGCGATCCTTCGGAAGCCATACAAAAGACCGCTCTTATGTCAGCGGGACACATGGAGAAGAATATGTCGTTGCCACAAGAGATACGTGAGTCAATACGGTCGTCGGTATTGGATACGTTTAGTAAAAGCAGGAATCCGAGAATACATGAGCTCTGTACTACGCTTCCGTTCCGGGTGACACCGGACTTCGCACTTTCCCTTGTGTCCCAGGCGCTTGCGGATTACCGGTTTTTGGCGGTCCAGATGAAAATGGCACAGCAAATGGAAGCGCTGATATGGGTTTGGGGGGACGAAGGCGTATTGGATAACGGTCCATTCAATGAAAAAGTAACAACGCTTATCACCCACTATAAAAGCGAAATCGGGCCGCAGGCGGACACAATCCTGGGGCAACTGAAATTCGAAAGATTTCCGGTCGAGGCTTCTTGACAAATGTAATATACTGTACAATAATCGGTTCAATCCTACCCGAATATTTGTATGTCCGTACAAACTGAACTTCCTCCGAAACAAGCGCGTAAGGATTTCGTCGACCGATTGGTTGATTTGAATAACCCCGCTACGATGGAGCATGCCCTTAACCCTCCCGGATTAGTATTCGATAAAATTTGGCCACAGGCGATAGACAAATTCTTAGGTGAAAAGGGTCCCATGGAGTATGTGGAATACACCATTTTCCCCGGAGGCGCGAACCATAACAATGGTATGGAATACGCCGGTTTATATCACGAAATGATTTGGGGGGCCAGGAAAGCATACGACAAAATGAGGGGGAGCGGACCACAGGAAAGAGAAAATTACCTCCGTGCGGCACGGGCGCTTGCGTGGGCGATGGTCTGGCCCGAGCAGGAGGGATACCGGATGGTCGATGGGCTGGAAAAAGATTTTGATTCACGGCTGGAAAATGAAGGATTGCACTTTCCCGGTCTCGCAAACGCAATCGTCGGGAGGCGCGACGGGAGCATAGGTGATCAGATCAATCTATGGCAAATGGCTAAGATTGGCCTTCTCTCTGTAGTCAATGACTCAAGTTTCAGAGAGGAATATGAACGCGCTCTGTTGGGCGATATTTTAACCCTCAATGTTCTTAGGGATTATGATCCTTCGGGAGATGAACCGGGTGAAATTCAAAAAAATCTCAGGAAGTGGCTATCCAGGTACGAACATCGTGTTCCTGATGGGCACGGACGGGCTCAAGTTGAATCGGGCGGTCATACCAAGATTGGTATGGATGCAGTGGCAATATTAGTCCGGAATCTTACAAAATATGAAATACGCGCCGGTGACCCAAGGAGGACGACCGCGTTACTCAACGTAATTGACTTTTACGACGCGTTGCCTATCAGGGACCGTATAGATGGCTTGACGACGCTTATCGATATTGAAGATGAGGATATTCGGGACCGGGCGTCTGGCTATCTGCAAGATTACTGGGCGATACACACCAAAGAAGTAATTAGCCACTTTACAGAATGTGCGTCAAGTCCGCTTGAGGATGAAAAGATTGTTGCCGCAAAATTCATGAGATTTCTCCCTACACAGATGGAAATACCCGGTTTATCACAGGCCGCGACTGTTTTAACAAGCGACTCCTCGCAGAAAGTCCAACAATACGCGCTTGAATCAGCAGGGGTGATTGAAGGCGACGAGTCGGCAATATATTCGGTCCGTGAGCATATGCGGGAGATTATTGAAACACGGCGCCGTGACGTTTACCCTGATGTCAGGATCTACCTCTATGGTCACCTGCCGCAGGTTGTGACGCCGGATTTAGCTTTGGCCGTCTGTGAGCAGGGATTCTCGGAGGGGCGGCCGGTGTTTACCAGGCCGACAAAAAAGAGTTTTGTCGACGCAGTGACGAAATGGAAAGATGAAGGTCTATTGGATAAGCAGTCATTGCATTCGAAGGTATCCGCGTTTGCGGCGAAGTGGCACGGTGAACTGGGCATTGATGCCACCTATATCGCATCACTCATCCACGAGACTGCTACGATTTTCCCCGGAGAGAGTGCGTAAGCAAGAGAAGAAGCGGGAAGAATGACCAAGTAACCAAGTAACAATTCAACAATACGACAATTCAACAATACAACGATTCGACAATACAACGATTCGACAATTCAACAATACGACAAGACAACAATTTAATAATTCAACGATACAACAATACAACAATACGACAATTCAACAATAGAGCGATAGGACAGTAGAATTACTGCTTGTTGGAGCGCCTCAGTCTCCACACATAGATAAACGGAATCGGAAGGAGAATAAATCCCAGATATTCCATGAGCTGCGGCCAAAAGAATATCATAATGGTAGTCGTTTCATTATTCGCTTGATTATTGGAATTCGATTGGATTATTGGATTATTTAATTCCCATCCATTTTCCCAATTATTCACGAGCACGTGATCTTTGAGCTCGCTTCCAAATAGGAACGGGAACGTCTCAAACAGCTGTTTTTTTATTTGATTATTGGATAATTGGATTATTGGATTATTGGTATTTATTGTATAGGCTTTCCACCCGTTATCAAA
>CAYLQG010000094.1:0-5209 GCA_964385705.1 uncultured Gammaproteobacteria bacterium | reverse complement strand
GAGGAAGACTGTATGAGTATGCATGCAGTTTCGATGACAGAGGAGCCTCCTGTTTTTTATTGGAACGAAACGACATTTTTGTTGATTGAATCGGTTATCGCCTGGCGAAAGAAGGGAATTCCAGTCTACTTTACTATAGACGCGGGTCCTAACGTCCATTTGATTTGTGAGGGAAAAAGCGAGAAACGCGTTGCTGATGCACTGAAGGGGATTTCTCGTGTACAATCAGTGTTGACGAATTCTCCGAGCGTTGGCACACGGATCGTTAATGCCCATTTATTTTAAAAAGTTATGAAAGCGCAACAACATAATCCTAAACACATCGCAATCATCATGGACGGAAACAGGCGATGGGCAAAAGAACGCAACTTGCCGATTCTCGAGGGGCACAGGCGCGTCGCCAACAGCGTCCTTGAGCCGCTCATTAAACATGCATCGGAAATGGGTATTGAGTATCTAACATTTTGGGCGTGGTCAACAGAGAATTGGTCCCGCGACCTTGGAGAGGTGAAGGGGATCATGAGTCTTCTCCGTTGGGGGTTCGGACATTTTGGAGAAAAGCTTCATAAAAACGGCGTTCGCATACGGATGATCGGGGATATATCAAAATTTGACCGTGATATCAAACAGCAAATAACTGCGTTGATTGAAAAGACAAAACACAACAAAGCAATTACTGCTGTTTTTGCGCTCAATTATGGTGGGCGCGATGAAATGCTCAGGGCGATGGAAAAAATGAATAACGATAAAAAAACGAAAGCTCTTGATGTGACGCCCGAAACATTTTCTCAGTATTTAGATACAGCGGGAATTCCGGACCCCGAACTCATCGTCCGGACGGGCGGCGAAAAACGCTTGAGCGGATTTTTGTTATGGCAATGTGAATACAGCGAGCTCTATTTTGCTGACTGGCATATGCCGGATTTTACGATTGCCCGGTTTAATGAAATTGTCAGGGACTTTGAGACACGTCAGCGGAGGTTCGGAAAATAACGCTATGTGCCGAAAATACTGCTTATCGTATTGACACCGAGAATATACCCCAACGCCTGGACGAGCCAATAAGCAACGAAAATAATTAAGAATCCAAGGAGCGCATTGGTTAATTGCTGCTGCCCTTTTTCCAATTGTTTTGGATCGCCGGCACTCGTCAAGAAGGTGAACCCACCCGCAAGAAGCATAATAAACAGTCCGAATCCCGCGAAGATAAACACGAATGTGATGGCGCGGGATAATATCGATCCGAGCGTTACTGCACCGCCCTGAGACAATGTGCCATTTAACGGTCCAGTGACCTGAGTTGTGCCGTTTCCCCATGGAATTTGTAATCCCTGTGCGAGTTCACGTTTCATATATAGTATGGTTACCGGGGACCATTTACCGTACGGTTCTCTGGTTGTGCCGAAGAAAATCCCGGAATACCGATAATATTAATTCCGATAAATGATAATAAAAATATAGAAAAAATAATAAGGATAAGTCCGGTTATAGCGGAGCTGACGAGTTCACGTCCGGCGTTTAATTGCTCAGGGTTGCCGGCGCTTGTCATAATCTGGAGTCCGCCGAAAAGAATGAGGAGGAATGCGATGCCGCCCGCGAGACCCATGCCGAGCTTGATGATCCACCCCAGAAGGTCATTCGGATCGGTCTGAATGCATCCGATTGCGGTCCATGTTTTCTGAGTAGTATCGCTCGAATTTGTCATGCAGCCTACGCAGGCAGCATGTTGAGCGTCTGGCACCGAATCACAAATATTGTATGTTTGCGAGACGCCCGGCGCATGAGTGCCCGACGGGCACGGGGTGTCAGCCGTACAGCATTGGCCCGTAACATTGATCCCGTTCCCTAAACATGCGGTTCGTCCCTGGCCGCATGACACAGATCCGTTTATCATAATGGTTGTCAGACAATCCGCCCGGACTTTTGTAAGAGGGATAAGCAAAAATACTACAAACAGCGCGACAATAAAGCCAAATATCCGCATAAATTCAGTGTAACAAATACGATCGGGAAAATAAAGAATGGTACAATAGTAACGCTTCAATGAAAAAGATCGTTTTACTACTTTCAATAGGATTATTCACTATGATTGCCGCCGCGCGTGTGTATGCGTGTGATATCAGCGTGACCTGTGAAAATGTAACACAGTCGAACCTTGAAACGTGTAATCCGGGTGACGTCGCCATAATAAGCGGAAAGTGTAGCGAGGCCTTCTCAAATATCGAAAAAGCCGCGCAGCCGCACCGGGCCGAACTAGACAAGATGAACCAGGCAATCACCGCGTTCCAGGCCAGAATTCAGCAAATCGAAGCTGACGTTGCCCAAAAAACCATTGCGATAGCTGTCGGAGAGAAGCAACTCGAAGGGTTGTACACGGTTGCAAGCGCAAGAATCCGGGAATTCTATATCCGCTCATTTGCCAACAACGTGATAGCACTTTTTTTCTCATCCACAAACATTGGATCGGCGTTTCGGACGATCGGATATCAGCAGGCGGCAGTGAATGAAGACAAAAAGGTCATAACGCAAACCGCGCTCGTCGTCCAGGATCTGGAAACCAAAAAAAAAGAGCTCCAACAAGAGCAAGGGTCGCTTGCCCAACTGAAAGCGGATACGGATAAACGCGCTGACACTGTGAGGAAATTACTCGCACAGGTGGCGGCCTACGAAGGTCAGCTTCAGACGGCAATGGCGGCAATATCCGCCCGACAACAGGAATTTCTGGCGCAAAAACTCGCTGGCCTTGGCATTCCGCTCTTTGCGGTAAGTGGCGGAGGGTGTTCGAGTGATTTAACCAACGGGAAAGATCCGGGATTCGGCGGAGCGCTTGGATTTTTTACATTCGGCGTCCCCAATAGGGTGGGATTGAATCAATATGGAGCACTCGGCCGCGCACAGGCGGGACAAAATGCCGATACAATTCTCCGGGCCTACTACAATTTTGACAGTTATCAAAATGCTGACAGCGGCATCACCATTCATGTAAACGACAGTAATGGGTTTAACTCGGGGAGTATTATCTGGAGCGGGAATCTCAATGATTACGTAAAACGTATCTATGAAGTTCCGGACAGCTGGCCGTCAGAAGCGCTCAAAGCTCAGGTTATCGCCGTCCGGTCATATGTGCTTGCCGCGACAAATAACGGCAGTATGTCCATTTGTGCAAATCAAAATTGTCAGGTATTTCAAAGCGGAGAAAAAGGCGGAGCGTGGGGTCAGGCGGTAAATGATACCGGAACTCAGATTATGGTGCAGGGAGGGAATCCCATCAAAGCATTCTTTTCATCAACCCATGGCGGCTATGCGTTTAACACGGGCGATTTACAGGGATGGTCACCAACATCATATACGAAGCGGATGGTGGATACGCCAAGCGGATCAGTCTCCGGTTTTTCCGACCTTCGGAGTAATGCGTATGATAAAAATAGTCCGTGGTTTTATTGTGACTGGGGTTCACGAAGCCAATATGGCGGAACCGCCTGGTTGAAACCTGAAGAGGTTGCCGATATTGTGAACGTTCTCCTTCTTGCCAAACGAGACGGAGGCACCCAACAACATCTTACACAAACCGACAAACCGAACCCTGATAACGTCGATACATGGGACGCAGGGCGCGTGCGGGCCGAATTGTCCTCGCGGGGCGGCACGCCGTATTCAAGCGTCTCTGACATTTCCGTGAGTTTTAACACGGCAACCGGTCAGACGACGAACGTGACCGTATCGGGGGACGCAGGCACAAACACATTTGACGGAAATGAATTTAAAACGTATTTTAATCTCCGGGCACCCGCCAATATTCAAATTGTCGGACCGCTCTACAACGTTGAGAAAAAGTAGGCTCTTTAGTACAATACTTCTGTGCCAACCTTATTTGATTCAGCTACCAATGCTAACCCTGCTCCCGCCGTGCCGAAACCTTCTGCAAATACATCTCCTGCGTTAAGTAGTGAACACACTCCCATGACGCCGTTGACCAGCTTTGCGGTGCACCCCGACAGCGTGCGGTTTGAGACCCAGGAGGAAAAGGAGACAGTCGTCTTATTCCTGCGGCAGCATTTTATCGTAAACGTTCCATGGATACTCATCGCATTTCTTATCGCTATCGCCCCGACCGTGATTTTTCCGATAGTTATACATATATTACCGGTGTCATTTTCCATACCGGTTGGCTACATCGTTGTCGGGACCGCATTGTGGTATGTTGCAACTTTCGGATTTGTTCTTGCAAAATTCTTGGGATGGTTTTTCAATATCTACATCGTGACCAACGAGCGGGTTATCGATATAGATTTTTTCTATCTGCTCTATAAAAAATTTTCAGAAGCGGAGCTCAATAAGATTCAGGACATCTCTTTCACGTCCGGTGGTATTTTTGCCGCAATATTCAATTACGGTAACGTAAAAATAGAAACGGCCGGAGAGGCCCCGAATCTGGAATTTGAGATGATTCCGTATCCCGAGCGCGTTGTCGAAACGATACGGAGTCTGACGGAAGGATTACCAAACAGCATATGATCCCACAAGCATTTCCCGGAACATTATGGCTTATCGCAAAACTGTTTACCCTTTTGGGAGTCGCGGTCTATATCGTGTTTGCCGGTGTTATGGTGCGGCAGGAACATCTCATGGCAAACGTATTAGAAGAGGGTTCTGAGGCGATCCTCCGCATTCTTACCTATATTCATTTAGCGCTCGCAATCGGTATTTTTATTCTCGCTCTTATTATCCTTTAATTGCTTCGTGATAAGATAAAGATATGCGGATTAAGTCCTCTCTAGGTCTTGCTGTTGGGCCGGTTAATGGAGCGCATTGGGGACAGGTGCTTGTTTTGCCTTCAGTATACGGTATCGTTGAGATCCAGGACCCTTCGGGTAACGCCCAGGAGGAGGGTGTTGCCGCATTATCTCTATTGGGTGATGCCTTAAGCCGGGAGATTACGAGTCTCCGGGCGCTTGAAGATGTTGCCGATCGGGTAAACAATCCTCGGGTGCAAAGTATGATGCTTCTTCTTTCGGTCGGACGTGTGGTGTATGTCGTTTTCCGCGGCCAGGGCAACGTCTATCTCAAGCGCGGGCAGGAGCTCGCGAGCCTCATGCACCGTGACGGCGGCATATCGGGCGAAGTACGCTTAGGGGACACATTTCTCTTATCTTCAGGCGGGTTTGCCGCAATTCTTCGCCCTGCAACAGCTTTCAGCCCAGCCCCTTGC
>CAYLQG010000093.1:0-5245 GCA_964385705.1 uncultured Gammaproteobacteria bacterium | reverse complement strand
TTTTGTATAGGAAAAAAGTCGTCTTTTGCCAACATTACGTGTCATAAACTGCTGCAAATATGTTCCGGAACCAGCCCGCGGTGTTACAAGAGACGGAAAGTTCTTTCGCACAATCTCCTGATAATCTCCATAAGTGAGTCTGGTTCCATGAAGAAGAATAATATCGCGTCTGTACCCGAGGACGTAGCGTACATATTCAGTTGTGAAAAGCACCGTATCGCGGTCTAATATTAGTATGCTCCCGCGGGGTAAATCCGTGAGAACATCATATCCGACATGTTCTGCTGTTCTGTCACCCGCGTATCCGACAAATTTCAATAACGTAACTATGAGAAGGACGAACGAAAAGATACAACAAATACTCACAAACCCACCAGCGAGAAGCGTGTGAAACCGATGTGCCTTTGCGATAACTTCTATATGATGTATTACGTAGGAAAAACCTATGCCGGCAATAACGGAAATAAGCACGTATGAGGGCAGTAAAAACCGCTCAAATGTTCCGAGAGTGAAGTGACTCACAAGCGGAAAGCTCGCATAAAAAAGGAAGAGGGGTCCCATGCAAAATACCGATAGTATAAACAACCAAAACGCGTGCCTGTTCTTTTGCCACAGCGACACAAAACCGCACAAAAGGAACACGACGCCGAACCATTTAAAATCTTCAAAAACGTATTGTATGTACGCCTGTACTTCTAATAGTCGCTGATAAGGCAGTTGCCCGTACACAGGTCCTGACTGGAATGTCCCGTAGTCCGCACGGGTCAGAAGTTTTATTATATTTTCTATGTTCGTCGCTCTATCCCAAATGACCATCGAATGCCCGAAGGTTGCCAGCCAAATATAAAGGTAGGGAAGTAGTCCCACGCAAAAATATACAGATGCGCGTGGAATTGATATATGTTTGAGGTGTTTTCTCTCAAGCCACAAAAAATACACTATTGCGGGACTTAAAAATAATATCACCTGATGATGGGTAAGCGATAAGCCTCCGAAAAAACTCAAAAGATACAGTAACCGCGGCTCTCCCGATGCCTGCCACCGGAGGAGAAGCCATATCATAATCACGATAAATGCATCAAGGAGCGCAAATACTTCCGGCGTAATGCTATACAGGAAAAAAAGATAATTACCGAGGATAAGGAGGAACGCAAATAGACCGGCCATGCGGCTTCGTGTGATACGAACGACCAGTAGATACACAAGTGCAACAACGATCGCGTGCGGTATTGAGGATAACAGTCCGACACGCCAACTCACCGTCAGGATGGGTATATGACTCGCAAGCCAACCCAACAATGAATAGAGCGGGTAGCCGGGTGGGTGGGGAACGCCCAAAGTTGCGGCCGCAGTAACTAAATCACCACTGTCTCCTGCGGGTATACCTTGCGATTGGAAAAGGAGAAATACTATCCAACTAACGAACCCTAATAGAATCGGAATCATTCTCTATCTCTTGCAGGCAAGGTGATAAGGCTATTCTACACAGAAATAACAGTCGCTTGTTCCTCCGGACGCATTCCCACTCGTATCGGATTTACAATATCCCGGGGCAGCAGTATCTCCACCCTGCATATACCGCGTATTCCCGTCAACCTGAAAGCTTTTTGATTCGGGCATATAACAAACTACTACACTGTCGGCGGACGTCGAATTCACGTAAACCTTTGAAAGATTTCCCGTTCCTGCTAAATCGATAAACCCTTCTTTTAATTCGCCGGAATTAATGAGTGTCGTCACATAGCCTTCCATTGTGACATTTGTTACGGGAGTCGCTGAGGCTAATCCTGATGTTCCCCACGGCAATATTCCTTTATTTGCGTAATACCTGAGCGCCGCATTATAGAACTCGGAAACCGTATTTTTTGTTGAAGTGTCACGGCCTTTTTTCAGTTGTTCAAACGGGTCAATAGTAGCTAACAGTCCTACAGCAAGTGCTCCCAGAAGCGCGATGACGATAAGAAGTTCAATTAACGTAAACCCTTTAAATGATTGAGCAGTTTTTTTCATAAAAATACCTCTATATATGTGTTTATCATCTTCAAAGAGGGGTTGTCAAGGACGGAAAAACCCTTATTTGAATTGACTGGTAAGGTTGTAAATCGGCGTAATAACCGAAATAACGATAAAGCCTACTCCGACGCCCAAAAAAACCATAATGATCGGTTCAATGGCGGTCGTCAAACCTTTCACAAGATGTTCGGATTCGGACTCGAAATATTTTGACAATTTGAGGAGCGTATCATCAAGTCTGCCGGTCTCTTCACCGACCTTCATCATCTGGGAAACGATAGTCGGAAATACGTCATATTGCGCGAACGTATCCCCGAGCGGAAACCCCTTTTCAACCTTTTTGGCAATCTCACTGATTGCATTCCTGAATACGACATTATCAAGCGAATCCCGGAGAATCCGAAGGCCTTCAAGAATATGGATACCTGAGGCAACGAGCATTCCCAGAGTCCTCGTGAATTCGACAAGCATTATTTTCTTCTGCAGCTCGCCGAAAAGCGGAATTTTTAATATGATTGTGTCAACAATAAGCTGTCCCTCAGGGGTCTTGCGCCACGCGCGGAAAGCGGCAACAACCGCGATTCCTCCGAAAATCATGAGCCACCACCAATGAACGAAAAACCCCGATGTGGCCATAAGAATTCGTGTCGAAAGCGGCAGTTCTATATTAAAGTCCTTATACAAATCAGTCAGTTTCGGCACAACCACGGTCATCATGATAAAAACAACAACCGTCATACCGATAAGGATAATAACTGGATAAATCATCGCACCCTGTACTTTTCCATTGAATTCACGCTGCGACTCAAGAATATCGGCAAGTCTTGCAAGTACGCGGTCCATTGTGCCCGAGGATTCTCCCGCCCGCACGAGCGCTATATAGGTCGTACTGAACATTGCGGGATACTTTGATAATGCATCGGCAAGAGTTCCGCCACTCACAATCTGATGCTCAACATCCTGAAGCATAGCAATAAATACCTTATTGGTTGACTGCGTTCGGAGAATCGTGAGAGCCTCGGGAAGTGATAAACCGGCCACCATCATGGTTGCAAGCTGCCGAGTAAAATTCACTATTTCATTGAACCCGACACGCTGGAACCGGTCCGTGAGACCCGCAAATGACATCTGTTCATTCGTCTGGGTAAGCCCGATAACAAAAAGTTGTTTTTCGTGCAATAGCCGTGAAGCGGTCGTTTCATTCGGCGCTTCGACCAAACCGGTCACGATTTTTCCCTCAAGTTCGCGTGCTTTGTAGTGAAATAACGCCATACATGCTACGTTACAGCTTTAATATACGCCCTAGTTCCTCCGGATGTACGGAGTAGGAGATTGCTATTTCAACGCTGATTTTTCCTTCTTTCACGGCATTAGCCAAAGCAGTTTCGAGCGGTATCATACCCAGTTCCGCTGACGTTTGGATAATATTATCAATAAGATGGGTTTTACCATCCCGTATCGTCGTCCTTATAGCAGGCGTTCCGGTCATGATTTCACCGACCACAATCCGTCCTCCTGAAATGGCTGGTATAAGACGAAGTGACAACACGCCCTCGATAACGGAAGCGAGTTGCAGTCGGACCTGGACCTGCTGATTCTCAGGAAAAACGTCAACGATACGGTCAACGGTCTGCGACGCAGAATTGGTATGAAGCGTTGCAAAAACCAAATGTCCGGTCTCTGCGATCGTAAGCGCTGCCTGAATGGTTTCAAGATCACGCATTTCGCCGATAAGGACCACATCGGGGTCCTCCCGAAGCACGCTCCGGAGCGCTATATTCCATGAATGACTGTCCTGATGCATCTCACGCTGGGAGATAATAGAGAGCCGTTTCGGATAGATATATTCAATCGGGTCTTCAATAGTCACAATATGATGGGCCTTGGTCTCATTGATCTGATTAATAATCGCAGCAAGAGTCGTTGATTTGCCGTGTCCGGTGGGTCCGGTCACTAATACAAATCCTTGCCGCAGTTTGGCAAAATCATGGCAAATCGGAGGCAATCCCAACTGGTCGATTGTCCGAATGGTATTGGGGATAAGCCGGAAGTCGGCGGCGACAGATCCTTTCTGATAATACACATTCGCCCGAAACCTGCCCGTATCAGCATCGACTGAAAAATCAACCTCTTTATTGGTATGTAAAAGTTCCTTCTGCGATGCGTCAAGGATCTGATTCAGCAGATTCTCAGTGTCTTCGCGGGTTAAATTCTGAGTTCCTACCACCGGCGCTAGCGTTCCATCAACCCGAAGCATCGGCGGATACCCGGAGATCAGATGCAAATCCGAAGCCTTGAGCCGCATTGTTTCTGCAAATAATTGATGTATATCCATAGTTAATCCTGCGCAACTCGGAGCACTTCTTCAATTGATGTGAGCCCCTCAAGCGCTTTGAGATAGCCATCCTGTTTCATGGTTACCATACCCTCTTCAACGGCCTGAGCCTCAATTTCCGTGTTTGAGGACCGCTTTAATACCAGTTTACCGATCGCATCCGAAACAGGGAACACTTCAAAAATACCGAGACGGCCATAATACATCGAGCCTGCGCAGGTTTGACACGACTGCCCACTGAGCGTTCCTTTTCCACGATATAACTTAATAACCTTATCGGCCGGTATTAACTGCCCTAACACCTTACGGATATCAGCGGCGACCGGTTCTTCCGGCGTATATTCCTCCTTACACTGAGGACAAACCTTCCGGGCTATTCGTTGGCCCACAATTCCGGTAAGCGCAGAAGTGACCAAAAATGGTTCTGCCCCGAGATCAATAAGACGGGGGATAGCGCCTGAAGCATTATTCGTGTGCAGAGTCGAAAACACCAAATGCCCGGTAAGCGCCGCCTGCATAGCAAGCTCCGTCGTTTCGCGGTCACGAATCTCTCCGACCAGAATAATGTTCGGGTCCTGCCGCAGAAAAGACCGCAAACCTGTCGCGAACGTCAATCCCGCCTGTTGGTTGATCTGCACCTGATTGACACCTGATATCTGATACTCGACCGGGTCCTCAAGCGTCATAATGTTTACCTTCGAATTATTTAATTTTGAGAGTACCGAATAGAGCGTCGTTGTTTTACCGGAACCCGTAGGACCGGTCACGAGAATGATGCCGTGAGGCTTCATAATACAAGACTCGAGGTTTTTAAGCGCCAATCCCCGGAGTCCTAAATCATTGAGTGTCGGAATGCCGCCGGATTTTTTGAGAAGACGCATGACGATTTTTTCACCG
>CAYLQG010000092.1:3045-5293 GCA_964385705.1 uncultured Gammaproteobacteria bacterium | reverse complement strand
CGATTGTTCTTGATCCGTTTGCGGTCTATAAAGAACGGGATGGGTTTGAGATTGGCGTTCAATCAGCGTTACGGGATATGTATCCACATGGAGAGGGCGATAAGTTGTTTGCCATATTTTTGCAGATGAAGACCAGCACGAAGCTGAATATCACCAAGATGCTCAATGTCGCAAACGCATTGCTTCTGATTTTGCCGGATGGAACAGTGCATGATCAGATTTTGCAGTTTATCACCGATAACAATCCGAACCGATACGACACATTTACCAAACAAGAACAGCTTCTGACCGTTCAGCAGCTGCTAAGCCTCATTAACACGTCAATGAATGAACTGGACGTTCTGTATCCGGCGGCAGGAGGGGCGAACTTCGGTTTGAGCGCGGTTCCGTTCGCTCAGAGTAGCCTATTCGCTTTGGGCAATTTGATCGGTCCTGTCGGCGCCGTCTGGACCGGTATTCCGGTATTGCAGGATCAGGTGCCGGCGTTATCGAATTTCCTCCAATACGCATGGATGAACCTGTTCCATCACCAATCATCTGTTACCTCAAACAACCCCGCACAAACCGCCTTAACCCCTAGTCAAATTGATCCGGATCCGGATTTGGATGGGGAAGAGGTGCCGCCACAGCTTACCCACGCCCAGGATATTTTGGGAGATTTTTTTAAGGAGCCTCAAAAACTTGCAAATCCGCAGGTTAGTCCGATTGCAAATTATCTCGCAAGCCTTTGGGTTGATCCCGGTCACGCCCAGCCGCTTGTTGCTCCCATATATCCCGCGGACTTTACCGTTTACGAAGCTGACGGAGTGACGCCGGTTACACAGAATATTCTTGCCGCTCACGAGCGATCGCTTGAAGAATTTCTCGCGCCCCAGGATTTTGTCCTCGCGTCTACAGATATACCGATTCTTCAGGCACAGGGCTTGGTATCCATAGTCGATGTGGACATGGGCGGCTTACGGGAGGTAAATAATTCCCCCGTAAAGCCGGAAGATATCATAGGCGACATTCTTTTACGCCGTGTTGCCAAGATACAACAGACCGCGCTGTCTCCGCTTTCCGGTTTGGGAGAAGTGAAGATCGTGAGATTGCCGGGAGACAAGTTTGAAGTTATCGCGACCGATCCCATAACGGCAATCAAAGCAAACGATGAGAGACTGAAGCTTGTGACGAAACAGGATTTGAAAGTACGACTCGTTGCTGCTGCCAGAACGCAAGTTGAGAATGCTATAACACAGCAATTACTCGCTAATAAAGCGTTGTACCAAAAAGGGAACAAAACCGAACTCCTCCCGGTCACTGTCCATTTTGCCGATCCGGTTCCCGTACTCCGGCAGATTGTCATGGGGAATGCCCAGGAACAGGAAAAGATGATTACAACGTTGTATCCGGAGTTGAAAAAACCGCTCGCCAGTGCAAAAAGTACGGCTCTCGGTGGGTTAAGCAATAAAGATTATCAAGCGTTATTGGATCTCTTGGAAGCGAAACTTGTCGATAACGTATTGGTCTCAAGTTCTGATGAACTTAACCAGATAGTTCAAGAGGAACATATAAACCTGTATCATACCGTACCGGGATTCGTGCACGATGCGCATGTCGCAGGTGATGAAATCATGGTGCGGACTCAAGTCTTGGGGATGCAAAAATTTTTCAACCTCGTGAGCGAAGAAGCCGGAAATTATTTCCTCCGCGACCGATTTGCCAAATTCCGAGCATGGAAAACGAACCAAAAGATTCCGATTCTCGCATTTTTTAGGCCCGGCGCGGATTTTGTCTTCCGGATGTCTCAGAAGGACCGCGTAAAACTTGATTTACCCTCACTTCAGAGAGCGCTTGAAGAGAAGATGGTTCTATCTGATGAAGAGAAAAATACACTCCTTGCCGGTGTGCCCGCCGTTGACCGTCCGGCTAAATTAGCCCTCCTTAACACACTTCTTGCGATGAATATGCATGCCACCGCGGTCGCCCAGGATGTCCATTTTACACGCGGCAACAGAAATGAGCTGTTTCCCTCACAGGAGAATATAACCGCTTACGGCAACACAATGCGGTTTTTGGGTAATACGACGCATGACCTGGGGGTAGAAGAGATTGCAAATATGTTCTTAAATCCCGATGGAACCATTCGGACAGGTCTTTCTTATCTCGATTGGGAATTTTTGCGCCTATATTACAATCCGCTTGAGAAACGGGGCAATATTCATCTCTTCGAATTACCGGTAACGGACGATGAGGTTGCATGGTTTAC
>CAYLQG010000092.1:0-2945 GCA_964385705.1 uncultured Gammaproteobacteria bacterium | reverse complement strand
TTCATAGTGCCTTAATTTCCGGTTCTCTTGCGTGGGAGTCAAATCTAGGCCTTCGATCATTGATGGAGAAATATGGGCCGGTTAAAGGTATGGCAATTCAGGCTAGTGGAGAAGCGAGATTCCTAAGTATAATTACCCTTTCGCGATTGGGTTTTCAAATAGCAGCAGATATTATTGTGCCACAAAAGTATCAGCAAACTGCCGAACAATTCATAGATTGGATATATACGGGGGTTATTCGTGGTTTCACAATCAATGAGATGATGGGACCGGTGTCTCAACTAATGGGGATAACGTATTCATCTCCATTATTTCATCCTATCGCATCAAACTTTTTTAACATCTCTCCTCATATTTACAACAACCCTACGCTCTATTTTGTAGGGACCATGGCGATAGGTATGCTGCTTCCCCCTTACCCGTCATTTATCTATGCATCAAGATTATATGTATTTGCGAAAACAACTATTGCGAATATTCAACAAACGTTGCGAGGATGGTACGGAAAAATTAATAAAAATGGAAACAATCTAATCCAAAATCCGGTTTCACCCACACCGCAAAATCCGGCTCAAACTTCTACGCAGTCTGTCGGAGGAGTGGATGCATCCGCGTTGCCTATGGATTTGGCGAGTGCCCAGGAGGGTTTACGTGCGTATGAACAGCTTCTTTCCCGGTTGCCCGATAAGGTAAAAAGCGTCATTACGAAACATGACCAACTTCGTAAAGATTACGCCGGTTATACGTCTGAAGATAGTAGACAATTTACCATCTGGATGAATAAGCTTTCTCCAGAGAATAGAGCGCTACTTATCTCTGCAATCGAAGAGAGTTCAATCTATGGAGTCGTAATGCACTCAAACGGGCAGTATTTGCTTCTAAACTTTCAAGCAGCGGGGAAGGTGATCCGCGCCCCGGCAAACATCGGAGTCTTCCCTCAAGAGGCGCTAACGAACCCAAAAGTGTGGCTTACGGACAATCCAAGTGAATGGGATACATATTCGAGCAACGATAGGATTCACACTGTTCGTTTAGGATTGCTTTCCGGTATTCCGAGAAGTGCTGCAGAAAATTTTGCTAGCCATGATGATACAATGATAAAATTATCCCATGCCGATCTTTCAAATTTTTCACTCTGGGAGAGATTTCTTATCTTAGGTTATCGGACGGGAGTAGACCGTCCACGGACCAGTTTAGAGAATTGGCTCTTAGCTATTGATCCTGTTAAGGCAGACAGGCATCCTGGATTCTTAACCGGAACGTTGCGTCGGATTCTTGAGAAGACGGGCGTGTTGACCGATGAACAAATAACGTTACTCTTGAATGCCTATATGACGAGTGGTCAATTCAGAGGATTTACACCGGAAGACGAACAGTGGGCGATCGAGCGGGATCGTATTTATAATCAAGCACTGGCAGATTCGCCCACGCCGCAAACACTCTCTCAACCCAGCTTTATCCCATTTATCGGATCTACTCTCAGTACGATTGGTTCCGTGATTGGTTCCGTCATTGGATCCCCGATAATGCAGTATTTTGGGGCCATATACGCCGGTACGCCGCTTCCATTATACATACAAAACATTGCGAGCTATGTCGGCACGTGGTGGACGGCGATGCAGGCGCCGGTGATGTCCGATGAGCTTCGGCAATCGGGTGATCTTAGCGGATCAAGATTTCTTTTATTAACTCCTCAGGGTACTGAAGGGGATGACGCTGTCGCACTCTTGAAACGGCTTCATGCGACTGTCGATAAAAGACCGCAGAATGCTGCGTCATATAATGCGTTCCGTTTTGCCGACCCGACAGAGATTATGTTTTTTGCGGATTCAAATGATGCTGATACTATAAAAGCGTTTGTAGATTTACTGCGAAAAAGGGATGAGAAAGGTCTTCAAAATGTCCCGATCCTTATATTTTCAAAGAAAAATTTAGGGAGTGTTATTGGGACAAAGGATCCGACCATCCACTTTATGACCGGAAGTCTCAGTGATAATCTGAATGATCTAAACGAAGTCGCCGCATTTCCACCGGGTAAAGTAAACTTTACGGGTTCCCCGACAACATTTTTCGGTCATACGCTTCAGGCGCATTTGATGATCGAATTAACTCCGGAACTACAGCATCGCTTCGGAGCTAAGGAAACAGGCCTTGAAATTTCCGTAAATTTATCCGATGCAGACCTCGCACGTTTTACGGCAATGACGGAAAAAGACCGTCAAAACAAGCTAATCACCATGCTCCATGATCCGGAAATGATGCCCATTATCGATGCTCATGGATTTCAGGGAAACGGCAGTGTATTTGACGTACCAATGAGTAATGAACTTACCCAATATGGGACAGATGGTAAGAAACAAATAGCAATCGGTATATCATATATGGGGTCGGGCGGCACCTATCTCAAGACGCAGTCTTATGCGCCCGAGCGGGCGGTTGAACAGGTGCGCCATGCCATTGATAGTCTCGCTGCCGCTTTTCGGTTTGACCAAAAGCCGCGGATTCCGCTCATCGGTCACTCATTCGGGGGATGGGTAATATTACAGCTTGCGCAGCGTATACACGATGAGGGCGTTTGGGGCAAAATTGTGTATTACCCGCTTGCGTCGTATTCGGGGCGCATCAGTCAGCTCATCCTCTTTATCAAAACTATCGCGCCCAAATTCCGGTTTCTTTTCTGGGAGGTGAATAATCAAAATGTGCCTATCCAAATCCGCTCGGAACTCCTATTTCTTGGCGGGATAT
This sequence comes from uncultured Gammaproteobacteria bacterium, assembly GCA_964385705.1. GTDB lineage: Bacteria > Patescibacteriota > Microgenomatia > UBA10105 > UBA927 > DATKGN01. Next base: position 200 of record CAYLQG010000092.1, on the reverse strand, counting down.
CCGGGATAGACAAGCGGATTATGAATCGGCGGTTAAGTCAGATTAGAAATGATCAGGCAGTTGATGATGAAGGGAAAAAACATTTAGCGGAACAGCGTAACTTAGGATATTCCGCCCGTGCCGCAAACAATCTCTACTTGACTCCCGAGATTGTAAAAACAACCCGCCTGGTGGCGCTCGGTAAAGCCGGCCGGCTCCTA
>CAYLQG010000091.1:0-5447 GCA_964385705.1 uncultured Gammaproteobacteria bacterium | reverse complement strand
ATAAACTAAAATCATGTCCGTCATAATAGATTGATTATATCCGCTTTTCAAAGCGGATATCGCGGTGCGTTTCTTTAAATCCGAATTTTTTATAAAACGCCACGCCACGAGCATTATCCTGTCTCGTTTCAAGAAAATAGAGGGTAATTCCTTTGACTCGCATACGATTTTCCGCTTCTTCAAGGAGCTTCTTCCCGATTCCTAATCGTTGATGCTCTGCATGCACATATAAGGTGTCACAGTAGTATTCATCAAACATATACCGCAACATACACATGCCGGCAAGTTTTCCATGATTTTCCGCAACCAACAAAATATCATCTCCCTTAGCATTCAACCACTTGGTCAACCCTTTTTTGTCATACCATTTATCTTCATCGCTCCCCCAAATTTCCCGCTCACCTTCGCCCCAGGTAATGAGTGTCGGAATGTCTGTAATGTTCATTTCGCGTATGTGAATCGTATCCATACTAAACAGCTTTAATCCAATCAACTATTATACTCACCGCTTCTTTTTCTTTGCCGCTGAACCCGTGGTCAACGCCGGGGATAATAATACTTCTATATTTCTTTGATTGCGTCATTGCGTCAAATACTTTTTTGATATCCGCGGCAGGGCGATCCAGATTTTCATCGCGGCCGGAAAAAATTACGAGCACCGGTTTTTGGATATTGGAAAACGCACGCATGTTGGGTTGCTCACCGTCGTAATCAACCGTCGCTTCTTCTGCAGAGTCTTTACTATACAAACTAACGTATCGTTTCGGCGTCATGGGAAAAAATGACAAGCCAAACACCAGTTCGTCCCCTTTACCCTCCTTAATACGTTTTTCCATACGCGAAAGTTGAATGAGTACATTCTTTTTATCCACGTCCGGCCCCAGGCGATCTGAAAGCGCGCCCGCCAAAATAATGCCGGAAACATGGGTATGTGGTTTTATACCTTCGGAATAGATGAGCTTGAGCGCTCCCGTACTATGCCCAATGACGAAAACTTCAAAAAACCCATGAGAGACAAGAAAATCAACCCCCGCATGAATATCAAAAACACATTCTTCAAACGTTTCGTATCCACCGCCGCCCATTGCGTACGTGAATCCACTGGGATTCTTCTCATCTACTTTGTGCATGCCGGTAATATGGTCGTGCCCACGGTTATTAAAGGCCGCAAATCCCCATCCCAGACCTTCACATGCTTCGGCAAACGACTCCATCATCTCTTTGTCGCCATAAAACCTGCCTGTTAACCCATGCACCCAAAGGATGGCGCGTTTCCCCGGATTTTTTGGTGAAAAGAATATTCCCTGATGCACTAACCCATCAGTTGTTGTGATTTCCGAAAGGTAAAAAGGCTTCATGATCCTGAGTATACCAAAATTATCAACCAGTCGGTGTCAGAAGCGGCATGTACGCTGGCCCATCCAAAGGTTTGGAAAAGTCTATTTTTAAATCTGCGTAAGTATATCCAAGCATCCGCAAATTAATATACGGTTCGCGTACAAGTGAAAGTAATCTGTATAATTCTGCTTGCACATCATTAGAATTACCGCGGATTTGCGCCGCTTCCACCTGCCTTTGTAAATCGACAAGCTCATTGGGACGAATAAATCGATCATTAAGAGAAGTATCTATGATTTGAAAAAATTCCGCCGGAGTTTGTAACAATAAAAGCGGGCCATGGTTAATCGATTCATCTTTATAAATCAAGCCACCGATCATATAGTTTATAATCCCACGTTCTTTGCAAACGGTTCGGTTCCGGCCATTGGGCAAATTTTCCGCCCACCCGTCAAAATACGTTGAATTCGGTTTGCGTGACCATTCCCGGTCAATTTCAGCATTTACTGATTTCCATCGGTCGCCTGGAGATAACTGAAGAAATTCTCCGTACTCTGCTGTAGCCATATTTCACTCCAGCCCGTATTATAGCACTGCGTGCAAAAATCGGGACGTTTTTCTGTTGGAGATTTTATCGCGTAAATAGTCACTGAGCTTCGACAACCGGCTTGAAACGAATCGTAATCAGGATGTTGAAGCGTATAGGAATCCTCAGATTCATGTAATGATCCTACCACCACATAGCGTATACATAGTATATACGCAAATCATAGGCAGGTGATTTTTGAAGCAACCACTATTCATGCATTTTGTTTTCCGCGACAAACACCCGGGTGCTCAGAAGCATGCTCATATCACCCTCTGTAGGAATACCATTTAAACTTCCATCTATACTCGATGATGCATATGGAGGGGCTATGACCGGGTCATATCCTTCGTATTCGCTATAGGTAGTTGCCCGTTTTGGAGTAACTGAAAATCCCTCTGAACTAAAAACATACTGTAAATAGCCTTCATATATATCCTGCTTCACATATCCAAGTAGCGCACCGATACCAATCATTGCTCTTTGAAATATGGGATTTTGTAAATATGAATCAGGCATTTCGTGTAATAATTTGAGATATCTATGAAGCGCATGTACGATCTTCATGACTCCTTTTTTATCCCCAGCTTTGATATACGCCCGAATTTCGTCTTCGGTGCGATATTTCGTCAAATTATTGCGTGAATGCCTATATTGAGCGATTTCCCGGATAACTTCACGTGTCATATCCCAGGATTTGTGGAAGGAAAGCTGCTCGATTTCCTCCGGCGTATCGATGGTAATGATTCGTTGATTTTGAACACGACCCGCATGCGAAATCGAACGATAAACGTCCGCAAGAACCCGCTCGTGATAAAGTCCCAATAACCCACCATGATCAAATAGTTTTCCGATATCGAACGAAGACAATGCGTACTTATGTAAAATATACTCACTAATGCTGCCCATCGTTTCCTGGGAAACGTGCTGTAGGTACATATTCCCTGTTCCAATATCCTGTATTGCAACGAATTTTTCGTCACCCCGGAATTTCTGCTTCAAATTTCGAATGATTGATCGAAGAAGAACTTCCGACACCGCATGAAACGTTGAAACGCTATACATAAGATCAACGGATTGATTAGGAATATCATCGTACGGCGGCAACGTATCTATTATTTGAATGTCCCTGGGCAGCCTCCCCTGAGCCACACCCCGTTCTACCATTTGTCGCTCGGGTTCTATTCCGATGAGACGGATATGTTTTTCATTTGAAAATAGCGGGTATAATTGTCCGTCACCGATGCCAATATCTATAACGCTTGCGTTATTTTGTAACGCACTAATGTACGGCGCGAGTGCGATAACGACTGCACTATGGGCATTTTGCAAATTAACCATTTTGCGTTCCGCAAGTAACCCATTTATCGCGCGGTCATCCCACGGTAGCGTCATATCTTTACGATGCTCAAAAGCCTCAATCATCCAAAAAGTTGCGTTTACCAAATGGGAAACGGATTCACGAGGAGAGCTGGTTGATTTTTGTTCGACACCCATATGCCTATTGTTTACCTATATATACAGCCCAAATATAAATATGGACTATATCACTATAGGATAAATAAGTCAAAATATACCAGTGGGTTTTTTGGGAATACTTATTGTGACCCGTTAAGTAACGTCGTTTCACCAATATCGGCGGACCGTATGCGAAGGACACCCTTCGCATCGCTAAATCGTATGGAGGCGCCGACTGATGGGAGATCCCCCGCAAGTTCAACGCTGAACCCCGTCACGATTCCGCTGAATGAAAAGCCTTCCTTTTGATGAACGCTTACCGCGTCCCCGATAACGATGGCGCGATCCTCCCAGTGCATCGCCATAACATGTATACGTTCCCGATTTCCCCAATTCACTGCAGCCGGAACAAACAGAAAATCTACGGGAAGACTGCTGACCGTGATCTGACCGACCTCCGGGTCGCCAATAATTTTTGGAGGGAAAAATACGCGTTCTATATTAGAGAGCCCAATAGATACCGGATCGCCGTATTTACTTTTTTTATGCTGGACGACGCGGATAAGGTCTCGGCTGACTCCCACTTCATCCGGGTCGTTAAAACCAACGATAACGGCAGCCTGGCCGGATAAAAATTTGTCGGGAATGGGGTCGCCCTCTTCTCTTCTGAGCGTGGCATTCTGGCCGATATACAAACTGCGCTCATTGGCTAGTGAAATAGGAAATCTTCGACCCCCAAATGCGGCCTCCCGTATTTCCGTATATCCGGAAAGCGCATCCTCAAATCGACTTGTATATGTCGTTGCCGGATGCCCCTGTGCCATTTCTTTCGTAAACGGTACGCCCATTGGAGGGATGATACATACTTTCGCCGCCGGAATCAATCGCCAGCGCTTTAAACAACATGTTTGGCCCAAACTTTTACAATAAAATGAGTTCCAACCATTGCGTCCGAGGTGATGATCTTTTTTATGTAGAACTTGATTTGAAATACGAGGCATCTGCGGCCGTCGAGTAGAGATCTTCGGTTACCTTGGAAAGTCCCCAGATCGATTCGTGAAAATCAGTATCGTCCCTCAGAGATCGCCCGTAGTCGATTCGCGTTCTTTGATAAAATAACCTTGAGAGGTCCAAAGCTACGTTATTCCGGAATGCCGACGTGAACGCATTACGAGACAAGGGTTCAACGTCCGGAAACGCTGCGTCAACCATTGCTGTAGCCTGTTGCAAAAACGTAAATGGAAAATCAGTTGCTGCGTTAAATTCCTTATCAGCGTTTGGAAACCAACGCGTGATGGTAGGCCAAATATCTGATTTACGCATATCATTAACGGCGGTATTGAGTGCGATTTCTTCTGCTGCAGATAGCTTTTTCCGTAATTCTAAATACCTATCCGCGAGATCATAGGGTATGTCCAGATCCTCTAAAGAGACATCCTCAATCGGAGTAAAGACTTTTCTGATGCTCAACGCGGAAGACATGTCGCCATCACCTCCGTATTGGATTCCCGCTACAGTCATCCTCTTGTTGTTGCCCATCAAAAAATTCTCGTTTCCCTTCTTAAATACCGGGATAATGCTAAATTTCTGCCAGGCATCAAAAAATAGTTTATCCGGAAGAACTCCATAAAGCCCACGCCAATACATGAACTCAAGACCGAATTTTGCCGCTGCTTGAGCTGCCGCCGGAAATTGTTCGTTTAAAACATCATAGCGAACGCGAACTGAATCGACCGGAAAGGGTCGATTTGATTTATTTAGGTTACAAATGGCCACCTCTTTCGCAATATCGGAATCAAATGTCTCGTAGTGAAGTTGTGATAGTTGCTGATTTATAGCCTCTACAATATCTTCCCATGGTTTTTCAAAATCAACATCGGCGATTGGGATAAGGCTGTAAGTGTCTTTAACTCGCTCATTCATCTCTTGGGAACGCATAGGGTAATATTATACTATAGGTTTAAATAGAACACAATAAGGCCGCCTTTCTATGTGTAGAATTATGTTATTTATAAGTTCTGGATAATTGGTAGATTTGTAGGTGGACTATTAAAGTGTTTTACCT
>CAYLQG010000090.1:1159-5647 GCA_964385705.1 uncultured Gammaproteobacteria bacterium | reverse complement strand
TCTGACTAAACCGTCAGCAAGGTCGATAAGAAGCTCCCTCGGTGCGAAAATCTTGTCCGGAAACAATGTTTGCGAAGCGTAAATTGAAGGAAATAATAACCCTATGCGCATATAGATTCAGTATACCACCCGTTTTACTCCTCAACCAATAACTCCACAAGCCGCTCGTGAGCTGTTTTTTTAGGCGCATCGGTCTGAAGCGGCGTTTGAAGGGCTACAACGGTAATCGTCCGCTCAATCCCGTCCGGATTGTAAAAAAGCGAATAACCGGCATCTTTAAGACTGCGGCTAAATCGTAACATCTCCCGCGGAACGCAGGGAGCCAAACGGATCTCACCCGTTGGTTTTAATACCCGGGTCATCTCTAGAATCGCTTCCCGCATATCTACCGGATAAATATGCTGCGGCACAGCATGAGAAGAAAAGACAAAATCAAACATCGAATCCGGGAACGGCATGTGCTGGACGACGCCGGGTGTGCAGACGTGAGCAGTATTAAACTTTATCCGGCCGAGTTTTCCGAATTCAGGATCTAATGCATAAACAGTGGCACCCGGAAATGTGTCTTCGGGATCGTGCCATTTATCCCCGCTTCCCACATCCAGGAGCGTTTTTCCTTCCCAAAATGTCTCGGGTTTACGGGAAACACCAAAAGTACTCGGATACCCCTCCCAATCACGCGTCGTAATAGGGCTTCCGCGTTCTCTACGTATAGATTCATCAACTGATATTTTTTGTGTTTGAGGAAAATTATTTGTCTGTTCGGGCATATAGTAGCGTAGCCGCGACTATCAAGAAAATAGTTCAATCAAATTCCCAATATTTTTGCATAAACACCCTCATATCCATCTACCATCGCTTTGACGCTAAAATGCTCTTCAACGTGTTTCCTCCCTTTCTCACACATCGCGCCGTACTGGTCCGGCGACAAGTCGATAATCTGCTTTACCCGGCGGATAAGCCCCTCCACTCCCTCTTCTTCTTTGACAAGGTAACCCGTGCCTTCTGCAATGGTCTCGGCGACCCCGCCCCGGTCGTAGGAGACGACAGGCGTGCCGCAAGCCATGGATTCAACGGGCACAAGTCCGAATGGCTCGGTCCATTTGGTTGGCACGATGGTGACTTTTGCATTTTGGTAAAGAGCGATGATGTGTTCGCGGTTCTCATGCTGGGCCAGTTGGACGTGGACGCCGTCAATGTGCGGGCGGATTTTCTTTTCAAAGTAATCAACCTCCGTCACTTCGCCCGCCATGACAAGGTTCATTTTGAGATGGTGGGCTACCTTTATCGCTTCCTCAGGACCCTTCTTATCGATGACTCTCCCCGCCCAAAAAAGGTAATCGCGGGTGGGGCTATTGCCTGAGGGGGAACCAGTAACATTTTGTGGCTTTTCATTTCCGAGCGAGGGTGCGGACATGGACGGATCAGACGAATTTCGCGAGGGAACTGAAGAGGCATCAAAATGTTCATTGGTTCCCCCGAGACTCAGCGGTCTATACGTATCCGTATCCACCCCATTATAGACCGTTGCAACATAATGAACGCCATCAACCCGTTGGGCGTTGCTGATAGAGGTAAAGTTCAATTTATTGCCAAAATGGAACACGAGTTCTTTTTCGTCGGGATTGGTAAATTCAAAAATCCGGTGAAACGTGTGAATGGACGGCGTTTTACAAACAGCCCCGAACGGCAATCCCAAAAACTGCGAGTGTGAATGGATGATGTCAAACTGGTCGCCCATCTCAAAACAGTGAGCCACATGAAGAAGCGGGTAAAACGATCCGCCGAGTGTCGATTTCACATTTTCCTGGAGTCCCATGGCTTTCGGGATGATCGCCTCGAGCTTTGCTGACGTTTTGGAGTCTCCGCTTGCAAATAATGTGACCTGATGCCCCCGTTTAACGAGTTCTTCAGTGAGGTGGTAGACGACACGCTCCGTGCCTGCATAGCCGGGCGGAGGCAGCGGAATCCACGGAAGAACGAGTTGGGCAATGCGAAGAGATCTCACTATATCAGTGTCTTCTATAACACGAAAGCTGTCAAGACCACACGATTATTTACTCCCACGCGTTGGCACGGGCTGACTGTAATCGTGAAGCGGCGCCATCTATACAGGTTTCAAACAACTTGCCGTTGGAAAAGATTTCCAGAAACTTAAAATCGTACGCGGGTTTATCGGTGGCGCGGAACGAATCGAGAAATGGTTTGGCCGCAACAAGCATGTCGTAATTTTTCCCCATCCCCTGGAGCATCCGATACGTGCCCATATTGCCTAAGGGGGCAAAATTCATCGCAACGGTCGAGGCAAACGAATGGTAATCCTGATCGTACATACCGTATTTGTAGCCAAGGAGCAGGAAATCCCGTGCAATCCCCCATTCGGCATGATTGACGCGGACAGCCGCAGCATCCGGCACATCAAACACGTGGTGAACGATGATCGATTCGTCAAATGTAAGCGGGAACCCGGACCGCCAATACCGAACCGACAGATCGCTCCCTTCGCCCCGCATGTTAAACACCTGTTCGTCATACCCGCCGACCGCCATAAATATATCTTTATACGTCCCTAAGAACCTTGAATAAAGTGCTTCAATATAGGTCGTTTCACCCTTCCGGTTCATCCGGTCTTCGCTTCTCGGACGGTCTTTATAGCCATCATTGGGTCCGCCCCGCCACATAACAAATCCGCCGACCATTGCGGCTGTAGGATGGGATTTCAGGCTCTCCACGGCACCTGAGACGGTATTTTTCTCCGTTTCCATGTCTGAATCGCAAAAAAGGAGAATACTTCCTGTGGCGGCTGTAGCGCCTGCATTTTTATTGGCGGCAATACCGGGCTTTGAGGGACGCATGTAGCGCACCCGATCTCCAAACTTTGCCGCAACGGCGCCTTTAAGCGAATCATCCGGCGTACTGTCCGATACTAGTATTTCAAGGTCAAACAATGATCCAATCCCGTCAGATGAAAGAAGTAATTCAAGCGTCCGGAGCGTTTGATCAACCCGCTTAAACGTTGGAACCACGCAGGAAACTTTAGGCATTATGTTTATCGTAGACTATTAGACTGGTGAGTGCAATTAGAGATTACCATACATTTTCTTCATTTTTACCGTCAAAAAGACGGATAATCGGCAACAATAGTAAATATTGTAACGGCCAGACGAAATACGCGACGACCGGGATCGTCAGAAACTGAATGGAATTATATGGCCAATTATGAAATACCCAAACCTGAAACGGCGCATTAAATAGCTCTATAAATATGATACATAGTATACTTGCGCCAAAAATAGACAGAAGCGGAATTATGTCGCCCCGTACTAAATCCCTGGTTAACGTTTCCCGTTTCAATACGAAACACACATATTCCAATAGGAAAAATACGCTTACCCAGGAGAGAAATACTAAGCCAATATTTACCGGTATATCAACGCGTACATAAATTGCATACCATTTAACCCGATATGCGTGCATAAGATATGCATAATATCTCCCGCTTATATAAAGTCCGATAATGCCCGCAACGAGTTCCGCGTGGATGACAACGGAGAAAAGTGTCCGCCGGAACCGGCTCATCCGGCCCGGTTTAACGAGATAATCCCAATGCCGTTTAAATGGCCGGTAAAATATATAAAGAATGATACCGAACATCATATAGCCGATCGGCGCGAAGAATAAGAGATACCACAAAGGATCAAACGTCGGGTAATACCATAGGCGCGTCATATATGCGCCGGTTGCGTCACTGACGAGATTCATGAAAAATCCCGCAACGGCAAGCCGCTTGAGCTTATGCAACTGATCGGCCCGATGAGGGAATGTTGAGCCCTCTCCCAGACTCCGGTTGAACCAATCTCCGATCAAAAAAACAGAAAACCAACTGCATGCAACCGGTATGCACCAAAAAACGGTCACAGGCTTCGGGATGACCATGAGATAGAAAAAACATATGAGTAAACCAAGGATTCCAAAGGGCAATTCGTTGTCAAGGATAATATACGCGAGTTTCCGGAGCATAGTCTACCTATCATTTAAACACGAACTGAGGAGCTTTGACAGTGCCTTGCCGAGTCGCCGTGAGAAGAATCACTTATTCCGCGGAATACTGATCAACAAACCATTGGGCCTGCGGATAAACCCGCTCAAAGGCGTCAAGAGCGGTACTTAATATCTTTCCCCTATTCCAATCACGTAACCCCGCAGAATCTTCTGATTCATCGTCAAGGAAATCAACCTTAAACATGAGAGCAACCGGATTATCATCATTTCCCTCAATATCAAACGATATTTTCCCGAATTCAGGTTGACCGGGAAAAAGTAAAGGAGTGGTATCGGGGCTTGCGGAAAGTTGTTCCTCATATTGACTCCAGGCCTTGAGCAGTCCATCAGGATCACGCTTCAATAGGCCGGCAATGGAATCGTTTATCCCGATATTGACAACGATAGCCGTCGCCTGACGATCCTCAACCATACGTGTCCAAAGAA
>CAYLQG010000090.1:0-1059 GCA_964385705.1 uncultured Gammaproteobacteria bacterium | reverse complement strand
AGCCAATTGGCATTTTCGACAGGAAATGATAGTTCTACAGCCTCTACTCCGCTCATAATAAAGCCGATAATATACTACATGAGGGTAATTTTCAAACGAGGGAGCTTATGAAGGGAGGACTTTTGATTTTAACTGGTTAAATTCACGACGGGTAATTGTGTCTGTTTCCAAGTCTTTGATGCGCCTGCGATGATCGGCAACATCAGCGCCCAAATCGTCAATTTTATCGCTTAATTTCTTTTCAGACTCCTCAATTTTATCGCTTAATTTCTTTTCAGACTCCTCAATAACTTTTGCCACTGATGAAGCTATTTGTGCAACTGCATCTTCCAAATCCCCTTTTGTTACGGATGCATCAAGCTGTGATTTTTTCTTCATGGTTTTCCCACTTTACTACAAAACCAATTTTCTGTAAATTAGCTAGCCCCTCTTCGTCCGTCTGCTATTTCGATGCTGCTCCGCCCTCCCCGCAAGCCGCCAGTAATGGTTAAATATGCTTTTTTGCATGGCAACAATATATTGGTTATATATTTCAATTCCCATTGCTTCATCATTGTGCCAATACGAAATAGCGACAACATCATTATAGATCTCCATCCCATGGGTAATATTTAATATTTTTGGTGAAATACTTCTCCATTCCCGATTGGGCCATTCCTCCATAAAGGGCCCCTTTGCCTTATTCCGTGTTTGTAATAAATTCGGGTGGCGCAGTTCTCGATTCTTTATTGCGCTGTGGATATACTCCCGTTCCCAATTTCGAAAAAAGTCATATCCAACGACTTCTTCCCAAACAGTATGCACATAGGTTAATTGTTCGCCGTTTGTTCGCATCGTATTCCATAACATTTGCCGTAACCCGTCACGACCGTGATAATGCAGCACTTTTGTCGAAACGGCTTCGGTCTGAAGCGACGTGACCTGACTACTAAAAGAAGCAAAGGAGCTCTCCAGTGCGTCTATTTCTGTTTTTTTCTGCACAACCAACAACTTCATACGCTCAAGAGGCGAAGCCCGGTAAATCTTCGTTTTATATGCAAGCTGCTCTTCTATAATCCC
>CAYLQG010000089.1:0-5840 GCA_964385705.1 uncultured Gammaproteobacteria bacterium | reverse complement strand
CACACGCATAGCGAATTCTCACTACTTGATGGATTAGGGAAGCTTGACCACCTCATCGAGCGCGCCAAATCGTTCGGGATGGACGCACTCGCACTCACCGATCATGGCAGTATGTACGGGAGCTTCAAGTTTTACCTCAAAGCGAAAGCTGCAGGCATTAAACCAATTTTGGGAGTAGAGACGTATGTCGCGCGCCGGAGCCACCTGGATAAAGAGGGGAAGATCGATACGGACCCGTACCACCTTATCCTCCTTGCCAAAAACGAGGAAGGGTATAAAAATCTCATGAAGCTCGTCACGATTGCGCACCTTGAGGGGTACTATTACAAACCCCGCATAGACTTCGAACTTCTGACCAAATATCACGAAGGGATCATCTGCACGAGCGCGTGTCTGCAGGGGCAAATATCGGTACTCCTAAGGGAGGGGAAAGACAAGGAAGCCGAGGATACGGCGAGGAAGTACAGCGAACTCTTCGGTACCGATCATTATTATATAGAGCTCCAGAAGCATCCGCATATTCCCCTGCAGGATGAGATCAACGAAAAACTTGTCGCATTATCCCGTAAATTAGGTCTTCCTTTGGTTGCAACAAACGACATCCATTATGTCGATCCTGACGATGCGGAGGCACAGGAAATTCTCCTTTGCGTCCAGACCCAGCACACGATGGTGGAAAAGGACCGGCCGCTCTCCATGCTTGAGTCGCCGGATTTTTACATGCGCTCTCCCGACGAAATGCGCGGGCTCTTTATCCAGTATCCGGAAGCGATCGAAAATACGGTTAAGATTGCATCCATGTGCGACATTACCTTATCGGTCGGAAAATGGATTCTGCCGCAGTACCCGCTTGATGAGGGTGAGACGCCCGCGTCGTTCCTCCGGAAAATGGTATGGGACCGGGCGCCCGGTAAGTATCCGAAGATGACGGACGCCGTCCGCGAGCGGATCAATTACGAGCTTGATATCATTAATACCAAAGGCTATTCGACCTACTTCCTCATCGTCCAGGATTTCGTCAATTGGGCCAAAAACAACGGCATAGGGGTCGGACCCGGACGCGGATCAGCCGCAGGATCGGTCATCTCTTTCATTCTTAATATCACCGGCATTGACCCCTTATTCTTCAGTCTCCCATTTGAGCGGTTTTTAAATCCGTTCCGGCCCTCTCCCCCCGATATCGACCTTGATTTTGCCGACGATAGGCGGGATGAAGTCATCAAATACGTGACTGAGAAATACGGATCAGATAAGGTCGCGCAGATTATCACCTTCGGCACGATGGAGGCCCGGGGCGCGGTGCGTGATGCTGGCCGGGCATTGGGCATGCCGTATGCACAGCCCGACAGAATTTCAAAGATGATCCCTATGGGATTCCAGGGAAGCGCGATGACGATCGATAAAGCGATCCAGCAGGCACCGGAACTTGCCCTTGCCTACCAGGGTGAACCGGAGACGAAACGGCTTCTCGATGTCGCGCGGAAACTTGAAGGCGTTGCCCGCCACGCCTCGGTCCATGCAGCAGGCGTTGTCATCGCCGATAAGGCGATTGTAGAGTATACCCCACTTCAGAGGGAGTCGAAGGGTGAACGGATTGTCACCCAATACGATATGTACACCGTCGGCGAAGACGGGGTCGGACTTCTCAAAATGGACTTTTTGGGTTTACGGAACCTTACGATCATGTCGCAGGCACTCAAATTCATTAAACAGGTGAGGGGGGAGACTATTAACTTATCCTCAATTCCCCTTAATGATGCCAAGACGTACAAAATGCTTTCAAGCGGTGAGACGACCGGTGTATTTCAGCTTGAGTCGGCGGGTATGCGGCGCTATATCAAAGAGCTCCGGCCCACGAACATATTCGATGTCATGGCGATGGTCGCTTTATTCCGCCCCGGTCCTATGCAGGTAATCCCGGAGTTTATACGGCGCAAACACGATCCCACACAGATTACATATCCCGACCCGCGGCTAAAGGACGTTTTGAAACAATCCTATGGCATTATCGCTTATCAGGATGATGTCCTTTTGACGGCCATTACCCTGGCCGGTTACTCGTGGGGCGATGCCGATAAACTCCGGAAGGCTGTAGGGAAAAAGATTCCGTCTGAGATGAAGAAACAGAAGGAGAAGTTCGTCGAAGGATGTATTAAAAACGGGATGGCCCGAGGAGGTGCGGAACAGATTTTTAACCTTATTGAGCCCTTCGCGGGCTATGGATTTAATAAAGCCCATGCGGCATGCTACGCAATGATTGCGTATCAAACGGCTTATCTTAAAGCAAATTATCCGGTTGAATATATGACGGCGGTGTTAGCTGCTGAGTCCCGGGCAAATACGGGGCCGGCACGTGACGATAAAATTTCAAGTATCGTTGCGGAGTGCCGGAGGACCGGTATCGCGCTCCTCCCCCCTGATGTGAACTCATCGGAGGTTGAATTCACGATCGAGAATGAAAAGATCCGCTTTGGATTGTCAGCGATCAAGAACGTCGGAGAGGCTGCAATCGAAGTCATCCTCGCCGCCCGCGCCGGAGGCAAATTCCTGGGACTCGGAGATTTCTTAGGCCGTGTGGAGACAGGTAAGGTCAATAAGAAGGTGCTTGAGAGCTTGATCAAAGCCGGCGCTATGGATGCCTTCGGGAAGCGTGCGGCACTCCTTGCGTTCCTCCCCGCGGTTCTCGACCAAGTGCACAAGCAAAAAAAGCAGGTTGCATCCGGTCAGGTCGGGTTGTTTGCCGAAGATGACGCAAAGCAGATACTCTCTGATGTTCTCCCTGATGTGCCAGAGATTGACCAGTCGCAACTGTTGGCGTATGAAAAAGAATTATTGGGATTTTACCTCACAATGCACCCGCTGGAGCCGTACAGGAAGCAGCTGAGCACGCTTTCCTTAACCTCCATTGCCGATATCAATGTGAATCGCGTGGGCGAACGGGTGAACATCGGCGGAATTGTCGTCAATGTGAAGAAGATTACGACAAAGGCGAGTAATCACGAGATGGCCTTCGTGAAGCTCGAGGACTTGACCGGAATTATTGAGATTGTCGTTTTCCCCAAAGTATACGCGCGGACGATGGATTACTGGCAGATGGATCAGATCGTGAGTGTGGGCGGTAAAATTGACGAGAAAGATGATCGTCTCACAATCCTTATTGATGATGCAAATTTACTTTCGGCTCAAACCCATTCTGAGGTATAATATACACGTGCCTAAATGTAACACACCTCACATACATGCATCACAGTTACGCATTGACGGAGCCGGTCATTTTTTACTACAATGAATACGAAAATAGAAAAAGAAATACAAAAAGATCCGGAGAAAGATTCATATAGGCTTCACATAAAAGATATTGACGGAATTGTAGAAGTAGATAAGGGCGCACACAAAAAGAAGAGGAAAACGGATACAGCCGTATGGTTCTATCTGGGGTCAGTCGGTCAAATCGGATATGCCATAGCAATACCGATTGCCGGAGGGGCGTTACTCGGTGAGTATATCGATAGAAGACTATCGACATATCCGAAGGCGACCCTCTTATTACTTTTTGTCGGCGTCGTTATTTCAATAGTCGGATTTATTCAGACTATTCGTGATCTTTTGAATCAGAAGAAATAACTATCTCCTTCAAACAAACGTTTGAATTGGTAGTAATCAATTTAGATTGATACAAAGATATGTTACAAATATCACTTGCGGCAGAAAAAATTGGGAGCATATTCGGTTTGCCTATCACTAACTCTCTTTTAGCAACCTGGCTCACCATGGCCGTCCTCATCATTTTTTCCTGGGCGGCAACACGAAACCTCACTATGATTCCTTCCGGCATTCAGTCATTAGCCGAAGTATTGATCGGTGGACTATACGACTTTTTTACCTCGGTAACGGGGGAAAAACATATTAAGACGTTTTTTTCGTTGGTCGCAAGCCTTTTTCTCTTTATCATCACCGCCAACTGGCTGGGGCTTCTGCCTGGTTTCGGCACCATAGGATTTTTTCACGGTGAGGAATTTGTTCCTCTCCTTCGGGGCGCAACTGCAGATTTGAACATGACAGTCGGACTCGCCATCACATCAGTACTTGCGATCCAGTATTACGGGTTCAAAATTCTTGGTTTCCATTACCGTACGAGATTTTTGAATTTTGAAAGTCCGATTATGTTCTATGTGGGTATTCTGGAATTAGTCTCGGAATCCTCGAAAGTTATATCATTTGCATTCCGGTTGTTCGGAAATATTTTCGCCGGAGAAGTGTTACTGGCTGTGATGGCGTTCCTTATGCCCTTCATTATACCGCTACCGTTTCTTATGATGGAATTGTTTGTCGGATTCATTCAGGCTCTCGTTTTTTCGATGTTGACCGCAGTATTTTTGAATGTTGCGGTGTCGCATGGAGAGGCGCACGCATAAATGTTGTAAGGAGGTGAGTTGAAATGGATGTTGCATCAGTTAAATTAATAATGTTTGGATTTACCGTAGCAATCGGCGGAGGCATGCCCGCATTGGGTATCGGACTTTTGGCCGGTAAAGCGTTAGAAGCTATGGGACGAAATCCGGAAGCTGCAGGAGAAATACGAACAAGCATGATTTTGGGTATCGCATTTGCAGAAGCTATTGCTATTTACGCATTGGTTGCCGGACTTATTATTAAGTTCGTTTAACCCTCGCGAGTGATGCAATGACGTTCTCTCATCCCGCCCCTGGCGGGGTGGTAGAATGGCATTGATGTGCCAGATGTTATAGAAAGGAACTATTATGGATAAATTGGGAATTGAACCAAAATTATTGATAGCACAGATCGTCAACTTTGCCATTATCGTATTCGTGCTGTCAAAACTTCTCTACAAACCGATTCTTGATATGCTTGAGAAACGGAAAAAAGAGATCGCCGAGGGCCTCAATCTGACTGCGAAGATGCGCGAAGAGGCGGAAAAATTTGAGGAGAAAAAGCAGAAAATGCTCGTCACGGTCAGAAAAGAGGGTCAGGATATCATTGAAGAGGCCCGAAAACAAGCCAAAGAAGAGGAAAAAGAAATTATTGCAGAAGCGCATAAAGAAGCAGAAGCGATTCTTCTTAAGACGCGGGCGGATATCGATGAAGAGCGTATTGTGATGAAAAAGCAGGTGCAGGCAAGCGCAGTCGAGCTTGCCGTCGCGATGGCGAAACGGTTGTTAACCGGAGTTCTCACGAATGAAGAAAAACACGCAATGATCGCCAAACATGTAAAAGAACTCGAATCGATGAAATCGGTATAACCTATGGATACACCTTTGACCAAAGATGCACGCGGACTCGTTGACGGGGTAGTCAATTATCTCCGTCACGAAGACCGGTCAAAGACGGTGCTACCGAAGGTTCAGGCGTTTTTGGGAAAAGTGACCGCGTCCGCAAAGAAAGAAAAAATTGCCAAAGTCGAAACGAGCGTCAGCCTGACAGAAGATGAAGAAACACGGATAGTGAAGATTCTTACAAAATTGCTGGGACACGAAGTGCAGTTGGAAAGTACCGTTAACCCTCTCATCATTGCTGGTCTACGAATCCAGGTGGGGGACTGGATTGTGGATACGACAATGAGAGGTCAACTTGAACAGCTGGCTTTTCTGTTAAACCAATAAAAAAATATGAAAAACGATATGACACAACTCATTGCGAAAGATCTTGCGAAAAAGATGGAGTCCTTCGAACCCAGGATGACCTCAAAACACGTCGGGTATATTACGTCGATAAGCGATGGTGTTGCAAAGATAAGCGGACTACCGAATGTCGCATATCTTGAGCGATTGGAGTTTCCTCATGATATATACGGATTTGCCATCAATTTGGAAGAAGATTCA
>CAYLQG010000088.1:0-5963 GCA_964385705.1 uncultured Gammaproteobacteria bacterium | reverse complement strand
CGTCCGGCGTCGAAGTCCACCCCTGTGTTTACGGCGGCAAGGTTAAAAAGCATATCGTGATTGCGGAAATACATCTTGCTTGTGGCAAAATTGCGAAGATCGATTCTAATAATTTTGGCGTATTTTTTAACGAATCGAAAATTTTCCGGTATGCTTCGGGAAAAGTCGTCTAATATTGTGACTTGCGCGCCGTCTTTAGAAAGACGTTCCACGAGATGCGAACCAATGAATCCGATTCCCCCAGTCACAATAACGCGTTTTTTTTTCATATTTGGATGTAAGTCAGCGGTGGGCGGTGAAGCGCCCTACGATAGCAGTACAATTCTACATTATTTCAGATCAAGCGCAATGATTATCCGTATATCCAGGTGATATAAGGAAAGCTTGTCAAAAACCTGTCGGTAACAAAGATAAGTCCCGAAAGTAATAATTTATTGTATGAGGAAAGGCGGTATTGTCTGCAGATATACGCGAAACACATGGATTTGGAAAGCCGGCGGGGTATTCGCATGGCACTTCTGAGCAGTCCCCATTTTTTGAAGTAAAAATGGTAAGAGACGGTATCGATAAAAAACTTCTTTAGATACAGGCTCATTGTTAACCGGTCTTTGTGATATACAATTGCCTTTGGTTCATAAAAGACCTTCGCATTGAGTTGCTGAAATTGCATTCCCATATCGATGTCATGAGTGATCCACTCTTTGCCGTTTATTTTTTCGTCAACAAATTGCAGACGCTGTCGTAATAGAAATGACCTCAGGAACACAATGTTTTTGGTGTCAAGTATTTCCCTGTCAAGGATAGTATTGCCGTCAACCGCGTTATTTTTCCAAAAAACTTCGTAGAATTGTATTGCTAGAGCATAAATATTATTCGGATAATATGTTCTTCCCTCCCCCTCTATAGCCTTAATGCCGGGATGGTTTAGGCAGGTGCTTCTCATAATCTGCACCCATGAGGAATCTAAAATGCAGTCATCGTCTGTAAACGCAAGCCACGCTCCCTGCGATTCCTTAACCGCTCTGTTTCTTCCCGTCGAATATCCAGATCTGGGTTCAAATATGTACCGTATTGGCAATTTGAAGAATTTATTGAATCGGAAACACAGTTTTTTTGTTTTATCATCTGTACTGCTGTCAATGATTAGTATCTCATCCGGTAGCATTGTCTGTTTGGTGACGGACAGAAGACATTCCTTAAGCTCAAATGGCCTATTTTTTGTGATAATGGCAAAAGAAAATGAATCATTTTTGTTCATATAGGTTCGGCGGCGGTATTTCAAAACCGGTTATTTTTGTAAACCCTCGTATGCATTTTGATACGATAAAGATAAGGGTTGCAAAAATAATGATTTCACCGTAATCTTTTAGCAATCCTCCGTATAATAATAGGACATATCGTATTTTCGTATAACGGATAATAATAAATGTTAACCCAAGAAGAAGCAAAAGAACCATAGCGTTAGGCAAATTGATTTGATTTACTTTTACATAGCGTCGAAAGAAGTTCCATTTTCTCTCTGGTGTTTTTCGATTCTGCAATGAGTCTCTATAGTCCTTCCACTGTCTTTCATATGTTGCATGCGCAGAAGTCCGAAATATTTTTCCCCGAACATAGGACTGCAGACTTTGCGGGTCTTTGTGATAGATAATCATAGATTCGCAATAATAGGCTTTTCCGCCAGCTTTTTGAATTTGCATACCAAGATCACAATCATCGCTGGCTCCTGCATAGAAGGGTGCCCGTTTTTCGTCATATGTAATTGCATGCTTGTGCAGAAAAAACGTATTGTATACGACGTTCTTATTGTCTAATGCCTCCAAATCAAGAATTGCCGTTCCCCTCCTGGCACAAGTTTTCCAATATAATTCGTTCAATTCTGCCGCACGGGCTACCGGGGAACAGGGGTAAAACGTTTTTGATAATCCGGCTATTGCCGCCGCACGCGGGAATTTTTGTATCGCTTGTTTCATTTGCTCAATCCATTTTCCGTCAACGACGCAGTCGTCATCCGTAAAAGCAAGCCATTGATAAGTAGCGGTTATTAGCGCCCGATTTCGGGCAAACGGGAATCCGCTTCTTGGCTCATAGAGATATGTAAGTTTTCTGAAGTATTTTCTGTATGTTTCCTTCACGTATTGTTCCGGAAGTTTGGTGCCGCTATCTACAATAAGAAGTTCATCAACCGGTATGGTTTGTTTTACTAAAGAATCCAAACACGCCCTTAACTCTGACGGGCGGTTTTTTGTGATAATTGCGAGTGTTATTTTGGGAAGAATCTGTTGGTCGGTCATAGTTGTATAAAGTAATCCGGAATCAGTCTGAGAATTTTCGTATAGCCGTACGTAACATAGAGTAGAAAAAGAAAAACACATATCTTCGCAGGATGCAAGCGTTGCTGTTTTGCGAATTGGAGCGCTTTTCTGAAGTTGTTTTTGTACCTTTTTTGAGGGAGGGACTTCCGAAAGTTCAGCCATTTTTTCTCAAAGTTCATATAGGAAAACGCAGAGTTGGTAACCTTTTTTACATAAATGGACCACGTTGTCGGATCATGATGGGCAACCTCAATACGAGATTGATATATTGCCTCCCCTCCCGCTTGTTGTATTTGCATTCCTAAGTCGCAATCTTCAAATGCCCCAAATATTGATGTACTAAGGTTTTCGTTAAATGTAAGATGATGTCGCTGCAAAAATACTTTATTGTAAGCTATATTTTTGTTGTCTAGTATCTCCAAGTCAACAACTCTCTTTCCCTTTATACCTCCCTTTTTCCAAAGTTGTATATTGTACTGCGTACAAAGAGAATAGGGGTTTTGTGAATTTATCGTCCAGGAATAACCGAGGACCGCGGCGGATCTTGGATACGTCTCTATCGTTTTTTTTATTTCGTGAAGCCAATCAGGAGAAGCAACGCAGTCGTTATCTATCAGAGCCACCCACGGGAAATGTGCTTCTTTTAAACCGCGGTTATATATTATTGGGTAGCCAGCGCGAGGTTCTTCGTAGCAGTGGATTGGAAACTTTGCGCGTTTCTTTATCTCATGTATCATCTCCGGCGAGCCATCGGTTGAACCATTATCAATGATGATGACTTCATCAGGAATGCACGATTGATGTATGAGCGATTTAACGCAGAGTGCCAGTTTGTCTTTGCGATTTTTTGTCACGATCACAATCGAGACATGAATTTTATTCATAGTAATATGAAATCACCGGAGCATATTGGAGTATCCTATCGGTGCCGCCAAGAAGAAGTGATAACATGATCTGTTCGTGCCGCAACGGGTGATAAAGTTTATAAATATAAGACAGAGTGCTTTTTTTGGTAAATCCCGTCTGGCGAATAAGTTCACGTTTTTTTGCCCATTTTTTGAGATAAAACTCTGTTGAGATAGCACTAAAAAGTATTTTTTTAATATATGTTTTTAGTATTTGCGGGTCTTTGTGATAAACAATTGCTTTTGGCTGGTAAAACGCTTTTGCTTTTACCTCCATAAGCTGCATTCCCATGTCTCTATCGTCGGTTGTCCAACACCGCCCCTTGCTGTAGATATTGGAAAATATCAGTTTGTATTTTGTGAAAAGAGATCTTCTATATACAATATTTTTTGTATCCAGAATTTCAAGGTCAATGATAGAGTCATTTTTAATGGCGTTTTTTTTCCAAAAAATTTCATAAAATTGTGTCGCGAGAGCGCAGACATTGTGAGGAAAATATGTCATACTTTCTCCGGCAACAATATCGACAGACGAGTGAGAAGTCATGGTTTTTTTCATTTCATGCATCCAATGAGAATCGAGAACACAATCATCATCAGTAAAGCCAAGTAAATATCCCTTTGCCTCTTTCACCGCACGGTTTCTTCCGATATCGTAGCCCGGGCGAGGTTCAAAATAGTGATGTATCGGCGCTGATGAGTATTTTTGCAGTTGATGGCAAAGCGCTTTGGTTCTATTATCCGCACTGCTGTCAATAATAAGAATTTCATCCTTGGATGTTGCTTGGGGGATAATTGACCAAAGACATGCTTCGAGGGTCGATGGTCTGTCCTTTGTGATAATGGCAAGTGACATCTGTGGGATTGATCGGAGCATACAACTAATCCATTGAGATAATTGTTGGCCAGACACTGATGGACGGGAAATTAAGTGGTAGCGTTTGACCGATATAGATCGGCAGATAATCAAACATATAGATTAGTCCGTTTTTTTTGAATGTTGTAATTTCTACGGTATAGAATACGTCCTTTAATTCTTGATCGTCAATCGTTGTGCTGTTCCCTGTATTTGTCACGATCGTTCGTTTCGCCGGCAGCACATCAATCTTCAGTATTTTTGCCAGAACGTTTCCCTGTGAATCTTTCACCTCATCCCCGACTTTTACAGCCTGAGCAAGGTATAGAGGAACGCCGTAAATATCCGAATAGGACCGACTATCGTATCGTAGCTGTGCTTGGACGATTTTTTTTGCCGATTTCACGGGTGAATCAGCAAATCCGGGAAAATCTACGACAATTCCCTCAAATTTAACTTTGGATAACGTAAACGTTAATGACTGGCCGAAAGCAACTGGTTTTCCCTGGACTGTGTATTGTTTTTGTTGCGGGCTATACACAGCTTTAACGCGCATGTCGACGTATGTTACTTGTTTATTTGGGTCAATTTTGTAGGTGTCCACAGAAGAGATTTCCGACGTGGTTTCCCCTATCCCGTTTATTTCTTTATCTCCTTTGATAAAACTGTATGCATACTCATTGAGAGGGGGGTCGTTCAACGACTGAACGTCAGGGTCGGTGACTTTGAGACGGAGCGCTATATATGTTGTTTCTCTTCTGAAAATGATAACGAATGCTAAAAGGGCAATAATAAAGATGATAAAAAATATAGCATCAATAACTGTTATTTTTTTGAGAAGCTTACCGATAGTTTTTTTCATGGTGAAACGTGTAAACGCCAAGGCTGAGAAAAAATCCTAGAAAGGGTATCTCCAATATTCCTCCGTGAGGCTGAAAGACATAATATAGTAAAATCGTAGAGAAAAGCATAAAAGAATATCCTGACCCCCGGTGCCAGCCGGTACGTATCGCCGACAGGATGCTTTTGCGCAGGAAAAGAAAAAAGGGCAGGAAAAAGCATGCCGTTGCAATAATGCCAGATTCAAGAGCCATTTGTAAATAGCCCAGGTGTACGGCAAACGGAAAATCCCGTATATATCCTTTTGGGAAATACTCAAATAATGTGCGTTCATTCGTATTAATACCGAAACCGGTGATATATTGTTTATATAAAAGTTCAACGCCCTCCCGGATCATTTCAAGCCGTATATTCGCGCTTCCTTGGTCGAATGAATATTGAAGCAAAGCCAATCGCGGAATAACAAATGTGAGCACGCACATGAGGAGTAATAACAGGATCTTCATATCCAATTTTTGAATAAAGATTTGTATACTCTTGAAGACAGTGCGACGCTGCACGGTGACGTAGAATAACAGATTGATAATTCCGATGGCCCACACGGTTCTGCTTTGAGAGAAAATGATGCATACAATTGCTCCCCACAGTATAAGAGTACTCTGTCTCGGATGGGACTTCTTCTGCATAAGGAGCATGACGCTGTATATGAATAGAAGTAGGAAAAATCCGTACTGGTTTGCGTACCAAAATATTCCCGCCGGTCGGGTTAATGTCGTATATCCTTCGGCGGGAGCATAAAATGGAATCTGATATTGATTTTGTTGCGATGCAATAAGTCCCACGAAAAATTGATAGGAACCCAATACAATTTGGGAAAAAAGAATTCCTTCTACGCATTCAAAGACGAAGTGTAGATGTTTTTTGTCGTCAAGAAGCATATAGAGTGACCCTAAAAACATGACAGCTATTTTCATAAATTGAACTAACGTGACGAGAGAGAATGCTGGGAAAAACGAATATTGGATTGAAGAATAAAGGGAAAAAAGA
>CAYLQG010000087.1:0-6083 GCA_964385705.1 uncultured Gammaproteobacteria bacterium | reverse complement strand
GTGGAGATTTTTACCGCAATTAAAGCAAAAATAATCGGTCGCCCGCACCTCGGTATGGCATATCGGACAAAAGCTCTTATCCATACTCCTATTGTACACAATTATCTTTGGATACGTTATATCAGTGACACATGAACCGTCTATGATACAATCGCTACATGGTCGCGCGGCATTCAAGAAATCATCGAGGAAATCGGGGTGAATTACTCCTTCTTATCGCGGCGCTTCTGGGTCTCGGGATAGTTAAGGGAGTGAGCATTTACAATTCGCATACAATTATATCCCCTATTAGTGATGCAAAAGAGCAGCAATCGTCTATTCTCGACTTCCTTCATCAACAAAAAGATCCGGACAAGCTGAAAGCTGAAATTAAAAAACAAATAGGAGATGCATGGGAAAATTATTCAGTCTATGTTGTTGATTTTAACTCTCCGTTTGTCATGGCGATCAATGAATCAACCATCTTCACCGCCGCGTCAGTGAACAAAGTGCCGATACTCGCAGCGCTTTACGCAGAGGCTCAAAAAGGGACGGTCGATCTTAATAGCGTTGTAACGCTTCAGATGCAGGATATCCAGGACTATGGCACAGGCAGCATCCGTTACGATCCGCCTGGTACAACCTATACTGTTAAGACGCTTGCGAGACTCATGATGCAAAAAAGTGATAATACAGCAGCATATCTTTTAGGAAACTATACGCTCGGCCTTGATGTCGTCCAGAAATACGTCAACGGTTGGGGGATGACGCAAACTGATATGGTTAATAACCAAACATCAAACCGCGATATGGCCATACTTTTCAGACTGATTATGGATAAAAAAATCACCAGCCCCGCATTATCTGATGAAATGCTTGGGTTTCTCAAAGACAGCGATTTTGAAGACCGTCTGCCCTCGCTTCTTCCGAAAGGTACGACGGTTTACCATAAAATTGGTACGGGTACAGGAACCGTCCACGACGTGGGTGTCGTTGTCCATGGAAACACGGAATATTACATCGGCATATTCACAAGCGATATCACCGATGAAGAACAGGCGTCAACATTAGCTGCGAAGGTTTCTAAAACCACCTATGATTTTATGGTGAAGTAATTACTTTTTTGCAAGAGCGATCTTCAGAACTTCATCCATGTGCTCTACAAAGTGAAATGTCAGCTCATCCTGGACCACTTTCGGGATATCCTCAAGGTCCTTCTTATTGTTCTTGGGTAATATGAGCGTTTTGATTCCCGACCGGTGTGCAGCAATGACTTTTTCCTTCACTCCTCCGATCTCAAGCACTCGCCCGCGAAGCGTAATCTCCCCGGTCATTGCTACTGTTCGCTTTACAGGAGTCTTTGTGAGAGCGGATACAAGGGCTGTACCGATTGCCGCCCCTGCTGACGGCCCATCCTTCGGAACCGCTCCTTCGGGCACATGAACATGAATGTCGATCTTCTGAAAAAACTTTTCGGCAAGCCCCAATTCTTTCCAGCGACTTCTGACGTAGGAGAGCGCGGCCTGAGCTGACTCTTTCATCACATCTCCCAGCTGACCCGTTAACGTAATCGTTCCGCGTCCCGGCATGAGCGCTGCTTCTATGAATAAAATTTCCCCGCCCGCCTCAGTCCATGCAAGACCCGTCGACATACCAATCTCATCCTGTTTCTCGGCTAAATACGAAGTGAAGCGATACGGACCAAGATAATCGTGAAGCGATTTAGGTGTGATTGTATATGTCTCACTTTTCTTTTCGTCATCCGCTATTTTTTTGGCAATCTTACGGAATACGGTTGCCACTTCCCTCTCAAGACTTCTGACTCCGGCTTCACGGGTATATCTTCTTATAATTTCATAAATAGACTCATCAGTTAATTTCACAACGTTCGTCGGTATTCCATGAATCTCACGCTGTTTTTCATAGAGGAAATCCTTTGCGATATGAAATTTTTCCTCCTCCGTATAGCCCGCGAAACGGATGATTTCCAGACGATCCCGAAGTGCCGGCGGAATTGTATCAAGGACGTTACATGTTGTAATGAAAAAGACATCAGAAAGATCAAACGGAACCTCAAGATAATGGTCCGAAAATGCATAGTTTTGCTCCGGGTCGAGCGCCTCAAGAAGCGCACTTGAAGGATCACCACGGAAGTCTGTTCCGACTTTGTCGATTTCATCAAGCATGTAAACAGGATTTTTGGTTCCGGCTTGCTTAATTCCCTGGATAATGCGCCCGGGAAGTGCTCCGACATATGTCCGCCGATGCCCTCTGATCTCCGCCTCATCACGAATACCACCAAGTGACATTTTCACAAATTTCCGGCCGAGAGCCTTCGCAATCGATTTGCCGATAGAGGTTTTTCCGACACCGGGCGGTCCGACAAAACATAGTATGGTAGGCGAGGATTTTCCCTGGCGCTTACCGCCGTCTCCGTCTTTCGTTTTTTTCTCATCCTTTTTATCGGCTTCTGATTCGGAGGGTTGCACATTATTCCGAAGCTTCATAACCGCCAGATATTCCAGAATCCGCTCTTTTATTTTCTTTAACCCGTAGTGATCCTTATCAAGAACCGCCTCCGCATCATGGATGTTCACGGTGTTAGGACTTGAAACGCTCCAGGGTAATTCGACAAGCATATCAAGATAGGTACGTACGTATGAGGATTCCGGATTGTACGCGGACATCTGTGCAAGGCGCGATAACTCTTTTTCCGCTTTTGCCCTCACATCTGAAGGCATCCCGGCTTTTTTGATCTTATCTGCAAGCTCTTTAATCTCTTTATTATCATCATTTTCCCCGAGCTCCTTCTCAATCGTCTTCATGCGCTCCCGAAGTACTTGCTCCCTGACATTTTTATCGAACTTTTCCTGGGTTTTATTTGCAATCTTGCGCTCCAAATCAAGAATCTTGGTTTCTTTTGAAAGATAATTAATCTCCTTTTCAAGCCGCTCTTTCACCGACTGGATTTCAAGAAGCTCCTGTCGTTCACTGGGTTTAATGTCCAAAACGCCTGCCACATGATACGAGAGGGCGAGGGGCGAAATACCGGACATAATATTCATGAACGTCAGAAAATCCATGGTTTTCCCCATTTTGACGGCACTTCTAAGCTCCTGTGTGAGGTGGTTAAACAGCGCTTTTGTTTCGTCAGTATCTTCCGTAGTATCCTGTACATCAACAACTCGTGCGATAAAATACGGTTCAACGGTTTCGTACGAAAGGATCTGAACTTTGGAAGTTCCGCGGACGAGAGCATTTATCTCTCCTTCATTTTTCATCATTTGCACAATCTCTCCGACAGTTGCAATATTATAAAGATCAGAAGGGGTCGGATCGTTGATATTCGGATTCCGCTGCATCACAAGAACCACTTTTTTGCCAGTTGTCTGTGCCGCTTCAATTGATGAAACCGACCGCTGCCGCCCGAACGTAAGGATCATTTCGGTCCCGGGAAATACTATACCGTCCCGGATTGGAACTACGGGAAGCAATTGGCTTGTTGATTGTTCAATATCATTCATATTGTTTATGTAAAATCTTATTTAGCACTCAATTATAACAACTGCTAAAATCGACGTCAACCCCCAAATTATTTCTTCCTCAATCTTATACAAACTCCTGAAGAACGCTGTCGAGGTGTTCCGAAGCCACTGGTACACGGATGAGAGGATCGCCGGTAAGCGCTGACTCATGATCTTCGCTTGTCGGCCTTTCTTCTTTGTAAAACAGACCGATCGGAATTCGGTCTCCCCATTCCATAGAGCGTTCAATCGCCTTCGTTTTATTATCAGGCACGTATTTTTCCTCTTCAAGATGATACACACGTTGTCTATACCATTGATATGTATTTACTTTATTAAATGTTACACAGGGCTGTAAAACGTCGACAACGGCAAAGCCCTTATGCTCAACGGCGTCGCTCATAAGCTTGATAAGGCCGGGAGTATCTCCCGCAAATCCGCGTGCTACATAGGTAGCTCCAGCTGCGATTGCAAGAAGAAGTGGATTGATGGGAGCATCAACCGCGCCGTCCGGCGTAGATTTTGTCACAAAACCGATCTTAGCCGTCGGAGAAGCCTGCCCTGTCGTAAGTCCATAGACCTGATTATCATGCAGTATCACCGTAATATCCGGATTTCGCTTCGCGGCGTGAAGAAAATGATTACCTCCTTCTCCCAGACAATCACCGTCTCCGGAAACCACAATAACAGGAAGCTTGTGATTGGCAAGTTTCACACCCTGGGCGACCGGCAGCGTTCGTCCGTGAAGTCCCGCAAAGCCGTAGATATTCATCCAGTTATACATGTTTCCGTGACATCCGACTCCGTAGACGACCAAGCCGTCGTCAGAACCAATCCCTTGCTTCACCAACGCTTCTTTTAGCGCAGTCCAGATGCCATAATCGCCGCATCCCGGACACCACGTCGGTAAATGATTTGCTGCAAATACTCCGCTCGTAAGTGTCATACGCTTTTTTCCACTCCTTCCAGAATCTCCTCAGGATAAAACGGTCGTCCGTCGTACTTAAGTATTTTTTCATTGATTTTGAATCCTGTGTGCTCACGGATAAGTGCAGCAAGCTGACCTGATGAATTTTGTTCAACATCTATGACTCGCTTTGCAGAAGTAAGGAGTTTTTCAGTCTCATCTTCAGGGAACGGATAAAGCCAGGTAAAATGGACCAGGTTTGCCGTTTTTCCTTTCGCGCGAAGCAGTTCCATCGCGTCAATTACCGGTCCTCGCGATGACCCCCAACTCACGAAAGTAATATCCGCATTCTTGTCTCCATAGACATGCGGCGCTGGAACATCTTTTTTCATGGCGTCAAATTTCCTAAGGCGTTTATTTGCCATTGCGACACGTCCGGAGGGTAATTCCGTCACATAGCCTTTTTCGTCGTGTTCATATGAATTTGAGAAAAACACGCCATTTTTCATCCCGGGGATGCTTCGCGGTGAAACTCCGTCATCCACATCAAGACGGTACCGCTTATAAGACCTGTCCGCCGGTAAATCGCTTTCACTCACCATCTTACCCCGCTCAACTACATATTCTTTCTTGAAATGGGACATCGGAACACACCAATGACTTTCCGCGAGGTACTTATCCGTTAATACAAAAACCGGAATCTGGTACTTGTCAGCAAGATTAAACGCTTTTGCCGTCAACTCAAAGGCTTCTGCGGCATCGCTCGGCGCAAGTACAATTCTCGGGAATTCGCCATGGCCCGCATGAATCACAAACTGTAATTCTCCCTGTTCTGTCCATGTCGGCATACCAGTTGCCGGTCCAACGCGCATACCAAGATTTATGACGATCGGAACTTCCATAATACCAGCAAGCGAGAGCCCTTCTACCATAAGTGCAAAACCGCCGCCTGATGACGCAACCATACTCCGTACACCAGCAAATGACGCACCGAGAGCCATATTAATTCCTGATATCTCGTCTTCCGGCTGTTTATACACTATTTTTAATAGCTTCGCGTGATCCGCAAAAAATGAGATGACCGAGTTAATGGGCGTCATCGGATAAATAGCAGCAAACTTCATTCCACCACGGTAAGCACCGAGACCCACAGCTTCACTTGCGTTTAAAATAAGCTGTGGTTCTTTTTTCTCTGCACTAGCCAGATACATGGAGGTTTCATCAGGAAAATGCGTTTTGACATAATCATATCCGGATTTGGCTAGAGCAATATTACTGTCGATAACCGGCTGCTTCTTCTTTTTGAACTGATCTTTAATAACTGTTTCGAGCATTGAAAAATCTGCGCCGACTAATGCAAGTGTTACACCCAAAGCCACAGTATTTCGCATCACCGGTGAGCCATTTAGCGCGGTCACGAGCTCCATAAGCGGCACAGGCAATAAATGTACCGGTTTTGGAAAATCAGAGACCTGCCATTCATGATCCTTCGGATCGTACACAACCAGGGCATTTTCATTTAATTCATCCTTATGGAGTTCTATACAAGGATTATGAAGAGAAACCAAAATATGCACTTCCCGGTTCATTGATTCGAAGTATTTCGGTGAAATCCTGACGGTAATAAGATTATGCCCGCCCCGGATGAGGGAGGGGTATTCATTGGTAACGAG
>CAYLQG010000086.1:0-6084 GCA_964385705.1 uncultured Gammaproteobacteria bacterium | reverse complement strand
GGCGTCACCGGCCCGACGTGCTCGACGGGTTCAACCGGATCAACAGGAACAACCGGCGGCACCGGAGTTACCGGCCCGACAGGTTCAACCGGTGCAACAGGATTAGCCGGCGCGAACGGTCCGAGCGGTTCGGTCGTCTTTAGTACCGCCAACGGTATGATTTATCCCTATCCGGTTGTTGATATGACATTACTTCTCGGAAGCACCGGCGCGGCCCCGCGAAGCGGCATCGGCATCTCGACCGCAAGCGCACTTATCGTTTTGAACGGCACGACAGGCAATATTAGCGGCGCGAATTTGACCGTCGGCTACAATCAGGCCACAACATCCGCGGTCATTTCAAGCGGCGGGACGAACCAGAATATCGCGATTGATCCGAACGGCTCAGGAGTAATTTCCCTTAATGCTCCGACTGTTGCGACGGATAAATTTACCATAGGGAAAGCCGGAAATACGTTCGTGTTTGATCCGACGGCAGGGCCGACGTACTCAGGCACTGCGCGGCCGACCAAACTGCTTACGCTTTCACCGGAGTATGCCGGCGCAGTTCTCACCGCTTCCGGTTCAGCGAACGTTACCGGTACCATGACTGCTGACGCGTCGCCAAGCGCAAGTTATAGAACGTATTACCAATGGGTTTCAACTCAGGGGTCACTCAACGACTATACGGTTGCCGTCCGCGTTACACTACCTAACGACTTTAGCGCCTGGACCTCGGGTAATGCGCTCACGTTTAACTACAACACGAATACAAGTGATACAACGTTTAATAAGGTCGATATTACGGTCTATAACGAGAGCCTCAGTTTGCCGCAGCAGTCGCAAACAGTCTGTTCAGACACTGCCAATGCATCTGCAAAATCATGGGCAACGACCTCGTGTACCGACGTTATGTTAAACGGGACGCCTGCGTGGAATACGGCAGGACATACGGCTATCATTCTCCTCAAAATGTCCAGTAAGGGGAGCGCCTACGTTCAGATAGGCGACATTACGCTCTCGTATCTTGCGAAGTTCTAGTATGCGGGATTGGGGGTTTTGCGGCCAAAAAAGGAAAATTGAAGGAAAATATATGAACAAAAAAATAAAAATGAAGCTAAAGAAAATGATCACAACCTTGTTTGTTGCGTTCTTTTTCATTGAGCAATTAGCCGTGCCGAGCACCGTTGTTATGGCCCAAACGATTGATCCGACCGCTACAACTACTCCGACGCCAAGCCCCGCGCCCTCGGGTTTTTCCTCCGGAGTGTCGCCGTTTGCAGGGGTAAGTCCGAATCCGATAGCGTCTGATACACCGAGCATAACGCCATTTCCGACCACGAATCCGTATACTGATTTTCCCATGCTAACGCCCACGCCGACGCCTATGGGGAATCCGACGGTTACGCCGACTATGACCCCGACGCCGTCACCATCGCCAACACCCTCGCCAACGCTTACTCCGACGCCGACATCGACCATGACGCCGACTCCTACCGGCATGAATCCGCAAAATTTATCCGCTGCATTTGATACGGGTTCGACCGGTCCTGCATCTGGAAGTATTCACCGGCCGGCACATGCACTTAATTTGGCAAAACGGTTTTACCGGGCAACTGAGCCGGTTTCGTTCCGTGTTGATAATGCAAATCCCGATGAAGTGAGTATCGTAGTGACGGATACCACCGGGGCGCCGATTGAGGTGCCTATAGAGAAATCGTCAGTTGATGGGGGCGTCATAGTAACGTTTGCACAACGGCTTCACTTCCATCCGGGTCTTTATCACGTAAGCGTTTTGGATAACGGACAGGTAATTTCGACACAAGATTTCACGTGGGGAGTTTTGGCGATTAACACAAATAAAGCGACGTATGCGCCGGGCGAAACTGCAGATATCGCATTGGCGGTGTTGGACGACCGGGGTGTCATGGTGTGTAACGCTGATGTCACACTGATCATACAAAATCCAAAGGGCGATCCGACAACTTTAACGACTGCGGACGGATCGATCGTCATCAATCCGGATTGTAATATTCACGATATGACGGAAAAACCTGATTATGAAGCGCATTACGTGACGGGTGAGTCCGGCCAATATAGTCTCCAGCTCACTGCCAAAACACAAAACGGCGTGTATTCAATTAGCGATGCATTTCAGGTTGACGGCAAGGCGCTGTTTGATATCGAGCGCGTATCGGCGACCCGGCTTTTCCCTGCAAAGGCGTATCCGATGTCTCTTAAAGTGACGGCGCGGACCGACTTCACCGGGTCGGTCACCGAGACGGTTCCCGATGATTTCGGCGTTTATCCTCTTGCCGGTACGACGCCCTACAACGACACTTCTATCATCAGTGATACGAGTATGCCGGCTTCCGGATCCGCGACGAAAATCAGCCTAAGACTGCCGTTTGAGGGGAATTTCCAGGAAACTCAGGGGTTCGGCGCAAAAGTTACTGACGTTGATTTGTTGGCGCTTTACCACCATTTCGGAATTGCCGGACACGACGGCATCGATTACAACCTACCCATCGGAACACCGGTATACGCAGTTGATGAGGGGACAGTAACCCACGCCGCAGATCAGCCGTACGGCTTAACCGTGATTATCCAACATTCGTGGGGGTTTACCTATTACGGCCATTTAAGCAAGTTTCTCGTTGCCGAGGGTGACCACGTGACCAAAGGTCAAGAGATCGCCATATCCGGAGCAACAGGAGAGGGGACAGGGCCGCATTTGCATTTCGGCATGCGGCTTAATTCATTTAACGTCAACAACGGATACTATGGAAAAATTAACCCGGAACCATACCTGACGGCCAGTTCTGCCGTGATTTCTGATACGACGGTGAAGAAAATCCGTTGGGATATCTCCATGAAGAAAGGGGAAACGACGACCCTCGGCTACACCTATCAGGCTCCGCTTATCAGTCCGCAATTTTACTTATTGGGCCCGTTGGAATTCCGTGGCGATTTATCGGCATCGGGTTCTTCCAATCTTTCAGCATCCGCATCCGGGGTCTTGGGAGATGAGCAAACGGCAAGTGATTCGGCGACCCCAACCGCAATTCCAACATTGACTCCTATTCCGTCGCCTACAGTTACTCCGACGCCGACCTTAATTCCTGATCCGGCCACTCCGTCTGCGGCGTCGACTGCGGCCCTGAACTCTGTTCCGACACCGTCGCCGATTATTGTAACGGCCGATTCGCTTTCAACGGCCTCAGGTAGTTCAGAACTCGCCACTGGGAGCGCCAATCTGACAACTCCCCCGTCGGCATCCGGAAGCGCTGGTTTAGAAGCCGCGGGCAGCGGGATGCTTGTCTTTACCGAGGCGCGGCAATGGCAGCTTGCGGCCGATACGATCGGCGGATGGTACGATAGTAACTGGCTTTACCGGACAAAGATCACATTTGACCACACGAAAGATGGCACCGTTGATTCGACAAATTACCCGGCTCTCATCAACTCGACTATAGGCACCTGGGCGGTCCCGGGGAGCGGTGGCCACATGGGCCTGTCTGATGCCGGAGATATCCGCTTCACGGATTCGACAAGTACAACACTGCTTCATAGCCAGATAGAGCTATATACCAGTACGTCGGGTCTGCTCACCGCGTGGGTAAACATACCGACGTTATCGGCTTCAAATGATACGGTCATTTACATGTACTACGGAAATGCGAGCGCCGCGGACGTACAAAGTGATGCCGCGACATGGACCACGAGTGGTAATTTTGACGCAGTCTGGCATTTGAATGCGGGTAGTAATACAGACTCCTCGGGAAACTCAAATACTCTGACCAGAACGGGCACGCCAACTAATATCACCGCTCAAATCGCCGGAGGTGTCACAGATGCAAGCGGGCAATTCTTCACTTCATCAACGGCCACAAGCGTTCCGGGAGCCAATGCTGCACAAACAATTTCCGCCTGGGGAAGACAAGCGGCCACCCCTACATCCCGTCAAAATCTCGTGACCGTAAGTACAGCAGCAAGTTCAAATGGTAACCAGATAGGGTACAACGGGTCCGGGAACCCCGAGATGTGGCAGTGGGGAGCCTTGGCGATGGTGACCTGTGGCTCTACTTCGCCGTCTTTGAACGTCTGGCACTTGTATACCTACACATGGGATGGCACAAATAATCGGCTGTATGTGGATGGAACCCAATGTGCTACGACGACAACTGCGCACACACAATCAGGTGCCGAAGCACAGATGCTTATGGGCGATTATTCCGGAGGAGCTGAGTATTGGATCGGCAGCATGGATGAAGGGCGGGTTGAAGACGGCGCCCGTAGTACGAGCTGGATTACGGCATCATATAACAATCAATGGTTGCCTTCGACGTTCTATACGATAGCGGCAGAGGAAAAAGAAACGCCGGAAACCGCTCAGTGTCTGCATCACTGTGAATGGTTTAATCATAATGGGGTGCGTCAGCCGTTCTTTTGGGCAATCTAGTCGTTCATCGGTAAATGGAGGGGATGCTGTTTATGGAAAAATATGATATAACATGTTCACCTTAAATTGTTATGACCGATATACCTGATCATCCATCATCACGAAGATTTATTAAGGGCGTTAAACGGGCATCCTTCAGTATGGAAGCCGTGCAGCCGGTGAGTCAGCCTGCTCCCGTAACGCCTCAACCGCAAGCACCCGTTGAAGAGGCAGCGGCGGCCCCTCAACCAATCGCTACACAACCCCCGCCGGTTCAAAATGAGGAGCGTAAACCCGCGCCCCAGCATACTCCCAAGCCCGCGCCGATTCGCGAATACCGGTCGCGGAGAAATCCGGTCAAAACGTTTTTTATCGTTCTCGCTCTTCTTCTGGTCTTCGGAACCGTCGGAACCAGTGTGTATCTGTATTGGAATTCCCAGCAAAAATTGAGCGCTCTTGAGAAAGCATCGCCCACGGTGTATACGGAGTACCAGACGAGTACGCTCGTTGATCAGGTGCGGCGCCATATGGATTTACCCGATGAGACGCCGATTGTGACGACGGTGACAAACGCCGCGAGTCTCCACCAGGAGCCATTTTACGCAAATGCTGTTGACGGTGATAAAGTATTGGTATTTTCAAAACGGGCGATTCTCTATGATCCCACCCGCGACCGGATAGTGGAGGTGGGATTCATACGACCCGTCACCCCGACGCCGGTTGCAGAAGTTGCTCCGACCTCAACAAGTTCTGCCTCGCCGGAGAGCGGGTCAACGAAAGCGGGGACGCCCGCAGTTGCAGGAGCATCAACCTCTATTGCCACCCCGACGCCGAAGGTTCTCATTAACAACCAAGCAAAGTAGAGATGTATCATAATAGCAGTCTATTTCCCCGAACTATTTAAAATCTTTTTTCGTGGATTTATCGCCCGGAGCTTTACATCGATCTATTTCTCTCCGATGACAAGAAGAGTATCGCGGAGCGACGACAGAAGCATCATGAGCATGTAATTGGCGTATTTTCCGGCTTTCAAAAGCAAAGAATCGGGGATGATGCGTCTCCGCATCGGGGTATAGCTTACGAAATGTGTTGCCCTTGCGACATTCCAATTTCCATGACGCATTAATGTCGTTAACTCGGATAAGGTATATTCACGGTTGTGCCGGTGATAGATGTTGCTCCCTTCGCCGTCATTTTCCAACACCTGGTGGAGCGGGTATGTGACGCTTTTCCCCAGAAGAATCTTAGCGCGGTTGATGCTTCGCGCGATGTTGGGGGTTGTGAGAAGGACGTGCCCCCGGGGCATTGTGACGCGATACATCTCCCGAATCGCATGAAGGGGAGATTGCGGGAGGTGTTCAAGAACTTCCGTACAGATAACGAGATCGAAAAAATTATCTTTGAAGGGAAACGTGTCTTTTTCGATATTACAGACTTTGATACGTGAACTTTTTATCGGTTCATGGGATGAAGAAATTCCGTAGACTTCATAATTCATCATTTCCAGCGCCGCTCCGAGGTGGTAGGGGAAACATCCGACATCGAGAACGCGAATACGACGAGAAGATAGAGGATGGAGTATAGAGGATGGTAGTTGAGAATAGGGAATAGCGGATGGATCTGCTCTATCTATCTTTGATCTTCTATCTTCTACCCCTATTTTC
>CAYLQG010000085.1:0-6177 GCA_964385705.1 uncultured Gammaproteobacteria bacterium | reverse complement strand
GGTTTCGGCATAAACGTCGCATGGAATCCGTATTGGTAGGCGATAAACCGCGCCGCCATCTTGAGTGTTATCGTATTGTCAGCGGTCCGAAGCGCCTCTCCGTAACGGATATCGATCTCATGCTGGTTGTCAGCCACTTCATGAGTGCTGGTTTCAGATATGATCCCCATGCTGTCCAAACCCTCCATGATTTTCCGCTTGACGGTATAGGCGTCATCCATGACGAGCGTAAAGTAATATCCGTTGCCTTTGGTTTCCCGGCGGATCGTCCCATCCTCATTTTTGGGGAAGAGGAAAAATTCGCACTCAGGCCCGGTAAAGTACTCATAGCCCATGGCTTTTGCCTCGGCAAGTACGCGCTTTAAAATATTCCGCGGATCTCCTTCAAACGGTTCGTGATTAGGGGTATATACATCACAGATGAATCGCGCGACGCGTCCGGTCTCAACATTGTTCCGCCACGGGACAAGCGCGTAGGTTGCGGCGTCTAAGACGAGATACATATCGGATTCATGAATCCGCGCAAACCCTTCAATCGACGATCCGTCAATCCATACTCCTTTGGTGAGTGCGTCTTCCAAATTATAAACGGGGATCGTCGAACTTTTGATGTTTCCTAAAAAATCGTTAAACTGCAAATCGACGAAGGCCACTTTATCCTTTTTCGCCCGGGCAAGCATATCTTTCACTTCTGACTTGGTCATAGAAACCCCCTTTTTAAATGTTTTTATATGACTCCAGCGTTGCTGGATTGTGGTTAGTATATTCTCCTTCGACTACGCTCTGGATCACCAACTAACCACTAAAAATCCCGCCACTTGGCGGGACATCATCGTCTCCCTATATATAAGCCCCTCGTCATTGAGGATCTTAAATCTATCCTAAAAAAACCGGGGAGTAATGTCAATGCCTGATTTTATGGAATTAATGGGTGACACTTAGTTGTTCGGCGATGATGATGGCATCCGCCATCTCTTTGAGCGATTTCCGCAGGTCCATACTTTTCTTCTGCAGGACTTTATATGCGGCTTCCTCAGAAAGTCCTTTTCGTTTCATAAGGATTCCTTTTGCCTTTTCAACGAGCTTCCGGAGTTCCAGCGATTCTTTAAGCGATAACGTCTCCTCGATAAGGAGCGCATTTTCAACTGCCCCGCCGACCAATTTTCCGACAGCAGTTAATAAGTTGACTTCCATCTGTGAATGGGCGTGTTTGGCTTTATGTTGGATGTTAATAACGCCAACGACACCACGTTTTGTTATGATCGGAACCGACAAAAACGCCTCATATGTGTCCTCGGGTAAATTTCTGAAATACTTAAAGCGTGAGTCCTTTGAAGCGCCTTGTGCTATCGCAACCGGCTGCTTTTGCCTGGCAACCCATCCCGTTATCCCCTCACCCATTTTCATCGTAATATTCTGAAGTAAATCCGCGTGAGGATTCTTGGAAGCACGGAGAACGAGTTCCGATTTTTTGGGATCAAGGACGTAAATGAGGACGGAGTCAGCATGAGAGACCTCAATAACCACTGAAACGATTTCCCGAAGGACATCCTTAAGTTCCAAACTATGGACCGTTTGCGCGACACGATAGAGAAGGCTTACTTCTTTCTTCAATTTGGCAACTTCGTCATCAGTCATACGGGATATTATACCCCACACTTGCGAATTTGCCTGATATTTCGTACGCTAGGATTATGAGACAGTACCAAAAATTTTATGAGCAGATGATCGCGGACAACCAGGAACTCTTTGATACATTCAAGGGAATACACGATGCATATGTGTTAAACCCTGAGCTAAACCAGGCTAAATTCAATGACATCGGTCGCGAGGTAGTCGATGTCATACGGGAATATGAACGACGTCTGTGCGGCAACATGAACTCAGGAGCGTACGGCGCATTCTCCCAAAACCTCTCGCAGAAATTCTGGGACGAGATACGGAAAGTCTACAAAAAAATTGACTTCGTGGGTGCAACAGTAGGATAGTATGCTGAACATTAAACAATTGTTATCGCGCGACAATCCGCTTGCCCATTACATACACCATTTTCTCGTTGCCAATATTGCACTGTTTATCGCATATCTCGTTTTTGGTTCTATAACCGTATGGGAAATTATCCTTTTCTTTTTCATGACGTACATCCCGGTCTTCGATGAATTATTCTACGCAGTCCTCCATTATCTTGATACGGAAAGCTGCAGGGAAATAACGCACCTCTTTATCGCAGGAGAGTACACAAAAACACTCGGACTCCTCCATAAACACCGCGCAACATTCACGCGTCTTGTGCTTCACAATTTTCTCCTCTACGGAGCACTACTCTCTTTACTGTACATTTTTCTAATATTTGATATACCACTCGCGTTTTACGCCCTTGCGGGGCTTTTAATTCATCTTATGGAGGATATCGCCAACGACGAATATGAGTTCAATTCCGTTTCACGCTGGCTGTGGCCGGTGAACTTTCTTCTCAATCAGCATTCATAAAGCGGTGGATTGACCGGTAGATATCACTGAAATCGTAAATATCTTTGGGGAGTTCTATTTTGTTACTCACAATGAATGCGGTCGTTTGGTCGCCGCCGATCCCGCCATGAATTCCCGGTGTTTTCGTGAGCCCGACGCAATAATCTTTTGTAATGGAACCGATCACGTAGACGTCCGCACCAAACTCTGCGTCCAGTAATACCTGCAAATGTTCGATAACCAGTTTCTTTGTTTTTTCGTCCAGAGTTGGGAGAAATGCAGAAACTGAAGAATCGTTCAGTTGATATTCCTTTCCCTTAGCAATAACTACTCCTCCGTGTTCGCCACGCCCGACGACACACTCAATACCCGGCAACGCGCTCATCTTCCCGAAAAAATCGGGATACTGTTTCTCAAATTCCGCTTTCGTAAGCTTTCCCCCGCGTTTTGCGTCATACAGAAGAAACATATTTCCGGTATCTTTAATGACTAAATCCTCATTTGACTGTTTTAGAAAATCGAGATCGGTTTTTTTTGTCTCTAGCTTACAATCAGGATACAACCGTACGATGCTTGCTTCGAATGTTTCATGGCTAATTTCATTATAAGAGACGTTGGGTGTTTGGCCATGATCCGAAAATACGATAAATTCGTACGGTTTTTTGCTTTTTTGAATCGCTTTATAGCACCCCTTTATATACATATCCAAAAGAGAGAGGTAATACATGGAAAACTTTCCAAAGGGACTGTAGTCGTGGGCTATTTCATCGTATCCTGTAAAATCAACGTAAATAACAGGCTTCCCCTCCCGAATCATTTGTTTTGAAAAATAAAACGCCAATTCTCCGTCAATTATTTCTTCAACCATCCTCTTTACGACAAAAAAAACCCTGGCCAGCGACGATGAATGATCTCCTCTCACGGTCTTATGCTCTTTTCGTTCGATAATCAGATACACAAGTATTTTCAGGAAAAATCCGAATACCCTCACGGGATTTGCGAAAAATTTTGAAGCGTACCAAATGTTTTTTTTATCCTTCGCCATACCGCTCATGGAAATGCTGGTCTTCGCCCCACCCGTGAAAAGCGTAAAAATCGTTACCCCATCTTTAAGTAGTGAATCCGGTTTCCTCTTCAGCGCGACATCCTCCGCAATGAGTAACGTTTCAGGATGAAAAGGGGTGATTACCTTTTTTTTGGACTTTATATAAAAAGAAAATCCCGGGATGAGATCATTTAAACCATACATGAGGTTGATCTGCGATGCTGGCGTTGTAGACGGTAGCCCACAGAAAAAATCCCGTTTCACCCACCCCTTTTCCATAAGAGATTTAGTGAAAGGCATTAGATTATCGTTCATTGCGGCAGAAAGTACAGGACCTGACACCCCGTCAAGTTGAAGAAGAAAAACGTTGTTCATTTAGAGTTCGCAGCGG
Source organism: uncultured Gammaproteobacteria bacterium (assembly GCA_964385705.1). Classification (GTDB taxonomy): domain Bacteria; phylum Patescibacteriota; class Microgenomatia; order UBA10105; family UBA927; genus DATKGN01. The sequence continues at coordinate 2,272 of CAYLQG010000085.1, read as the reverse complement.
AAATGAATACAACCGGTCGCGTCCTTATATAATTTCCATGATCCGTTAACACAGTCATTCGGATCAGGAATCGGTGGCGTTTTGCAGACTTCCGCAGCTTTTATTTGCTGCCGGGTCTGCTGGCCCAGATAAATAACGGTGACAGGAATCGCAAGCAATATGATGATGAGGAGCATAATGCTTACCACGTTCGCTCTTCGCCGGTTCTTTGAGTTTTGCACCACGGGCACTGATTGTTCTGCCTCTGGGGCGGAAGGTGCAACGGTTGGTTGTTCATCCATACATTATTAAGAATAATGAATGAGCGGCGGTAAGTCAATTTACATCGCGTGACGATTTCTGAAGCAATATCTGCTCACGCCGTGATAAACCCATGGATTCAATGATTGATACTTCCCCCTCAATTTCTTCCCTAGCACCCTCTACTACCAAATTTTTCATCAATCCCTGAGCAAATGCAGCGGTCATCATGTGAATAAATACATGACACCCCAACCGATAAAGTCCTGTTCCGATATATTCAGGCTCGCCGACCGGTATCTGATGATAGGACAACGCGGATTGACCCTGAACATGCTTTGAACCGAATAGCTCGCCGAAAAACATGACCACATTCTTCGGATCAACGTGAATGGGGATGATGAGAATATCCCGCTCATGGGCGTTGAAGCGATAAATCACCCCGTGGGTCCTTGACACCATCCATCCATGGAGCGCACTTCGTTTACTGATTTTCGGCCATATCGGCTGCCAAAACGGAAGCTCCTCATCATATCTCCCGTCCCCGGGCGCCAGAAAGGGATGTTTTCCGTCGATGAGCGTATTATCGATTGCAATCCGTCCACCGTTTTCTCCGCGGTCATCTGACAGAAACGCACGCGGATTCTGACCCATGTGTTCAATAAGTATATGTAATTCATTGACACTCATCCCCTTAAGCGCAAGAAAATGTGAACACTGAACCTCCTGAAATAATTCCTGGTCCATAAACGCTTTAAGAAAGCGATGATTCCGCCTGTTACCGTATAATGAGTCGAATAACGGAGTTTTCAAAAACTGGTCACGCCGCAAAACGGAGATCGTCAGCTCTGACTCTTTCACATCTTCTAGCGTCTCCCGGCGGATTGCTCTTCGCCAAAGATCCCCCGCATACCGCAGGATATTTTTTGCTCCCTTTCTTATCTTTTGCAAAGCGACTGACCGGTGATAGTGAGGATACGTTCCGCAAAGCCGTTCCCTCTCTGCCATATACGCGCTTCTCGAAGACAAAAATTCACGGATGTGCGCATGTGCAATTTCGTCGTATGTATTCATAAAGAGCCCCTGAACGTCATGAACAATAGTACTATTTTTTGTTTTATTTTTTCGCAAGAATATACAGATTTGTATCAGACATATTGTACGTATCGTCACAATGTTCTGATTGTATGGAAATCGAAGAGAACCCCGCCTCTTTTAGTTTCTCGGTAATCCGCTTTTTGGTAAAGAAATTGAAAAATATCTTTTTCCCGGGCGCGAACGGCTCATCGACATAATGATCCGGCTTTCCCTGTTGGGCAAAAATAGCCGCCCATCCTCCCGGCTTAAGTATCCGGTAAAAATCCGACAAAACGGCAGGAATAGTATCGTCAGGAATATGAATAAGTGAAAATGAAGAGAGAATCCCGTCAAATCTTTGAGGAGGAAACTGAAGCCGGCGAATATCCATATAGACAAATGTGCAGTTTGAATAATGATTCTTTGCGATAGTAAGCATGCTCCTTGATAAGTCAATGCCGGTCACCCGGAACCCTTTCCTGGCCATATGATAGGCATTTTGACCTGCACCGCATCCGGCATCGAGTATTTCTGCTTTATACGGAAGGTTTTTTAATAACAAATCAACGTGTTGCTTATCAGTCGCATCTTCACCATATTTCGCCACATACGCGTCTGCGATTATGTCGTATGTGTCAATTATTGATTCCGTAGGATCGATCATAGATAAACATTAGATTCTTTGAAGAATTGCGTCGCGGGCGCGGATTGAGAGCGTATCATCAAGCGATCGTATTGTTACATGCTTGTCATATTTCATCTCAAGCGCCTTTCCGATAAGCCAGTCGGCAATCATAGGATTTTTAGGAAGGAGCGGCCCGTGAAAATATGACCCCACGGAGTTCTTATACACGGCGCCCTCAAATCCATCTTCACCGTTATTACCGTAGCCGCGGGTAACTTTCGCAAGCGGCTTCATTTTAGGCCCGAGCGTCGTTCGTCCCCCGTGATTTTC
>CAYLQG010000084.1:890-6182 GCA_964385705.1 uncultured Gammaproteobacteria bacterium | reverse complement strand
TCGTTCAAAATGAATAAACTTATTGCAGCAGGCAATACGTATCAGGTCGTTGTCAAAAGTGTCGACAAAAATTCCTTAAAGGTTCTCATACGGGAATTGACGAGAGGGAAACGATTTGCGACACAGCCGTCATTTATCAATACGACAAGCTATATCCCCTTTTCACGCGGCGTCGGTCAGGATAATCCCGAGGGGCCGGATATGACACCGACCGGTGAAGACGGGGACTCTGAAGCGCCCGAAGAGTAAATTTTTACCCCATTAATGATTGAGCGGCTCATACCGTGAAGCAAAATCATCCCCCAGACGAAGCGATAAATCAGCTCTTGCGCTTTGGGTCGTTTGCACGGCCTTGCAATGAAAAAGCTCATGAGCGAATGCTGCTGTTTTCGTGGAAAGAGCGCTTTTAGACCCGGTCAGTGTGCAACCTGAAAGCTCCGTATTCTCATTGGCGACAGATACAACCAGAGCACCTCCCGCAGATAAAAACCGGGCAGCGCGGTTTCCAAGGCCGGGCGTTTGCGTCGTATTATAAATCGCAACCGTTGTCCCCTCCCGTCTCACGTCCTCATCTTCAACCACATTATGGAGAGACAGATCGACCTGAGCGGGATCAATCACTTCCTCTTTCGTGCCATCCGGTTCCGTTACTTCACTTGCGACCGGAACGGCGGAAAGATCAATCGGTGAAATCTGATTAATGGGGATCCGCATTAATTCTCTGACAAACGCGATAAATACGGAGATAGGCATATTCGTGTCAAAGGGATGAAACAGAAATGAAACGACAGATCCCCAGGAAAACATGGACCGGCCGAATTTGACCGGATTTGCTATTTTTGTAAGAGATGTACGGCCCGTATCGATATACCATGGGGTGATTATCCCTACGGTATCGCCCAAACTCTCAGCGACGAGAGCACCATTGCGCTTGTCGATAATACCCAGCTGGAAAAGTGATGCAAGAGAATAATGGCCGTAGCCGTGTATCGCGTCGACAACGTAAGACGGCGGCGCCGAAATGACGGCGCACGTATCATCTTTCGTGCTACATGACCAGATGGTCATCGGATCTCCGACAATCATCGCAGATATTCGTGTCGGAAGTCCAACACCGGAGAACGTAACAATACCATAGATGAGTAGGGCTAAAACCAAAAAACCAGCCGCACCCATAACGGATTGCGGACTAATTTTCTTGTACCTCCGGGCATGTTTCATCACCAATCTTTTTTGCCCTTTTTAATAATCTCGACCTGTGGTGGAGCCCACGCAGATCCGCCAAATTGTTTCTGTGCTTTCTTCTCCAGATCTTTTTTCTTGAGCTTTTTATTTTCCCCTTTATAAAACCCGCCAAATGTTGCCATATGTACCTCCTTTATCTATTGTAAAGCCACCGCCTCCTGAGATCAAGAAACTCATTGCGCCCTATCGCATCACGAATCGATGCGACGAGCGTATGCATGAAATGAATATTGTGAATGGTCGAAAGACGGTAGCCAAGTAACTCACGGACGTGGAAAAGATGGTGGATATAGGCTCGGGTAAACGTCCGGCATGTGTAGCACGTGCAGGAAGAGTCAACGGGACGCATATCTCCGGCGTGTACGGCTTTGGTTATGTCGAGCGAAAACGACGGCGACAGTTCGTGCGGGACCAGGAGCCACCCCATGCGCGCGAGTCTCGTCGGCTGCACACAATCGAATGTATCGATACCCGCTTCAATGAGGGCAAAAATATCATCCACCTCCCCTACTCCCAATAAGTGACGCGGCTTATCATCAGGGAGAAGCGGCACAACCCAGTTCATTGCATCACGCATTTCCTTCTTACTTTCACCGACTGACACACCACCCACGGCAAACCCGTCAAAATCCATACCAGCCAGAAACCGTGCTGATTTTTTCCGGAGATCCTCATAGACACTGCCCTGGACGGAGCCGTACAGCGCCTGATAGTTGTTCATGGTCGTTTGTTCATCGTTCATAGAAGTTCGTTTCTTCGTTTTTCCATGAACCATGAACTTTGAACTAAGTGCTTTATGGGCTTTTAAGCTCCTCACCGCCCAACTATGCGTCCGCTCAAGCGACGCCTGTGCTTTCTCATGCGTGACGGGATACGGGGTACAGTCGTCAAACGCGATGTGAATATCTGCGCCCAAATCCCACTGCCAACCCATGGAAGATTCCGGTGTGAATATATGTTTTGAACCGTCCCAATGGGACCGGAATTCTACTCCGTCTTCGGAAATTTTAACAAGTGATCCATTGGCGCGGAGAGATGACAAAATGTTGTCCGGCTTCACCTGCGAGCGAGAACCAACGGGATGGAGAGATTCATGATTATTTCGCGAGCGAATTGAAGACGGATCTAAATTTTCGTCAGCGACATCAGCGCCCCTTCCCGGCGACGAATTTTTAGCCAACGAAAACACTTGGAACCCGCCGCTGTCGGTGATAAGCGGTCTGTCCCAATGCATGAAATTATGAAGACCCCCCATTTTTTTGATGATCTCTATCCCCGGCCGCAGATACATGTGATACGTATTGACGAAATATAACTGCGTTCCTAAGTCCTTTACTTCTTCGGGGGTCAACGACTTAACTGTGGCCTGGGTGCCGACCGGTACGAACGCAGGGGTCTTTATATCTCCATGCGGCGTATGAATTACTCCAAGTCTGGCGCCCGATTCCTTACTTTTATATATTGATTCAAAGGAAAAGAGTTTCATGATTTATCCCAACCCGTGTTCAATTTTTAACCGTGAAATTTTCCCGGCGAGGTCATCGGGAGTTACACCGAATTCCGGCAGCAATTTCTCCACAACCGAGAGCGCTGCCTCAAACTCAGGCTGAACCAGCATGTGGACTCCCAATGACTTTAACCGGCTTTGGTCCTCCTCATGGTGAGTTCTGCAGATTATTCTGATGTGACGATTTAACGTTTGCGCATTACTGATAATCATCTCCTGCGTGTGCCGGTCAGGAATTGCAATAATAACAGCGCGAGCCCGCTCTATTTTTGCATAATCGAGTACATCTTTATCAGCAGGATCACCGTAGATGACGGAAACTCCGTGAGCGCGGAGGGATGCAATGGTGGCCTGATTATAATCGACGACGAGATACGGAATCTTCGCCATCTCAAGCGCGCGCCCGATGTATTTACCGACGCGGCCGTAACCGCATATCACAATGTGACCCGATATTGACAGTTCTTCGCGCCCGTCAGATAGTTCCTGTTTCGTCGAAAATATTTTAGGAAGTAATTTCCCCAATGTTTTATAAAAACCGTAATAGACCGAATGCACGTTCGATAAAAATATAGTTCCGCCGACCATGGTAAAGAATGTGAGAGTTACTAAGAAAACGTACCGATCCTGGGTCAGGACGCCAGAGGACAATCCATCGCGCGCAATGATAAATCCGAATTCACTCATCTGCATGAGGGCGACTGCCACATAAAATGCCGTTTTCCTGTGATTACCGAGATATCTCGTTAACCCAAAAACAAGAAACCACTTGATGCCGAGAATACATGCGGTAACGACAAGGAGAAGAGGCAGCATCGCAATAATTTCACGAACAGGCAGGACCATCCCGAGTGACACGAAAAATACAACACTGAAGAGATCACGGAGAGGCCGAACCTCCGCAAAAATAGCGTGATTTTGGCTCGTTTCGGATATCAGGAGTCCTGCAATAAATGCGCCTAATGCTGCAGAGAGTCCGACGCTGTAGGTTATAAGCGCCGACAAAAAAACAATGCCAATGGTTGACAGAAGAAATATTTCTCTGTTGCCTGCCGTGGCCGCAAGATTTAACACGCGGGGTATCCCTTTCCGACCGAGATAAAAAATGACCGCTAACGCTATTGCCGATTTAATAAAACTTCCCCCTATAGCGGTGACAATCTGACCTGCTGATATTCCCGAACCCGCGCCGATATGAACGAGAGCCGGCAACAAAATCATAATCGGAATCACAGAGAGATCCTGAATAACCGACCACCCCGTCGCAAGCTCCCCCGGCACGCTTTCAAGTTCACCGCGTTCTGAAAGTACTTTTACAATAATTGCTGTCGATGACAGGGCGCCAGCTACCGCGATATACAACGCGGGATAAAAACTAAATCCAAAGAGAAGAAATATAACGATAAATACTAAAATCGACAAAAGAATCTGCGCGATTGCAGCCCAGGAAGCCGTCTTCATCACTTTCCGGAGTTTATGAAATGAAAACTCAACGCCGATGGTAAATAAAAGGAGGGTCACCCCTGTATCGGCGATCTTTTGCAGGAATGACTGATCAACCGCAGAGGTAAACAGATTACCGAATATGACCCCAGACGCAATAAACCCGATAAGCGTCGGCTGCTTCAAACGTTTGGCGATCAATCCGCCGACTATAGCTGAAATGAAAACTAATAAAAGCGTCGCGATAAGGGAAATACTATGTGGATCCATGGATGATTCTATTCATATCATCCGGTATCGGCGCCTCGATTGCAAGTGGAAGGCCGGTCGCAGGATGAATGAGAATCATCTTCCATGCATGGAGCATCACGCGCGGCGCCCATTCACGGTCATTGCGGCTCGTTTTCCTGCCGGCATACAAATAGTCACCGACAATCGGATGATTGATATATTTAAGATGGACGCGAATCTGATGCGTACGCCCTGTCTCCGGCTTAAGTTCAAGAACGCTTATGACTTCCCCGTGAGAGGTAAACCCCGGAGTAATACAGCGATAGCCCGTTACCGCATCCTTGCCTCCTGGCACGATTCCGAAGTGCTCACGATTCCATGGCAAGCGTCCGACGGGAGCCCTGATTTCTCCTGTCGCGGGCAGCACATTCCCATGGACAATGGCAAGATATGTCTTTTTTATGACCCGCTCTTTGAACTCATTTTGGAGTAATGCAAATGCCGTAGGAGTTTTTGCGATAATGAGAATTCCTGAGGTTTCTTTATCGATTCTGTGTACAATTCCCGCCCGGCTTTCAAACGAATCTCCCCAGGATGCTCCCTCTTTAAACTCAATCTGTAATTTTTTTTCCGCCCAATCCTGGATCGTTTCGGTCGTAACACTCGCGGCCCTATTGACGACAACTCCCGGGGGTTTATTGATGGCGACAAGGTCGTCATCTTCATAAAGTATTGCGATATCCATGAAGGTTATTTAACCTGCAACACAGTCTTTTTGGCGTGCTCACAGTCGGAACAGAGTGTCGCAGTAGGCAGTATTGCAAGCCTATCGGTATCAATCATTTTTTTGCAATTTGTACAGAAGC
>CAYLQG010000084.1:0-880 GCA_964385705.1 uncultured Gammaproteobacteria bacterium | reverse complement strand
ACGAGCGCCGCATCGATATCACTTAATTTGCTGTTTAATTCTTCAACCAGTGCCGCAAACCGATCATGACTTGACTCTTCATTGGCTTCGCTGTCGGACGCCGCATTATCATTCACGCGGTCGGGGTCCGAAAACGGATCCTGGGCCGTAAGCTGTGCGATACGGTCGTTGATATTTTTTTTATCTTCCTCTAAATGCTTCCTCAAATTATCAAGAATTTCGCTTGGAAAACTTTGCATATATTCCTCCCATAAAACCCTGTACTGACATCCGTATTCTATACACGAGAGGTCTTATCATCTCCCGTCCTCCCCCGCGAACATAAAAAGCGCCAACAGCTTCTGCAAAAAATGCGATAAGAACCCATTGGTTAGCGCTTAAGGAAATCCAGTATACATGAGATTCTTTGAGGAATTCAAGGGGAAACATAAAAAGGCTGTACAGAATAAAAAACCATACGCCGACAACCCCGTAGGGCCATTTATCCTTCACACTGCGGTTTTCAAGAAGGGATAACACGATCGCGATAACAACGAGAGCAATCATCTCATATAGTTCGACGGGATGACGGCGCCCTGCATGACCCACAAACCGGACCGCCCATGGGAGGCTCGTTATCTTCCCGATAACGGACCCGTCAAGGAGCGCCCCGAGGAGTCCTACAATGAGCGCCGCAGGAAATGAAAGAGCAAAGGCATCAAGAATATGTCCGAGACGGACTTTCTGCTGGCGGCTCATGGAGATGAGCGTCAGGATGCCCGCGAGAAACGCACCATAGAGAGACAATCCGGGCTGAACCCAAAGAGTTACAATTTTTAAGGGTGTTGCCGCAAATAACGGCCAGTTAAAATATACGAAGGCCAATCGCGACCCGACAAGC
>CAYLQG010000083.1:0-6204 GCA_964385705.1 uncultured Gammaproteobacteria bacterium | reverse complement strand
CCGAATACTTTGACTCCCCAACGGATGGCTTCGGGATTCAGAGGTTCTCCGACGCTGCACAAATGACGAAGACTCGTCAGATTATGCGCTTTCACCGGCTCTTCCCCTTTGGCCATAAGCATCCGGATCGCCGTCGGTGCTGTATACCAGACCGTGACCTTATATTTTTCAAGCAAGCCATACCAAACATCCGGATCAAATCGTCCTGCATGGACAACCATGGAGACTCCAAGCATCCAGGGCGCGAGTATGCCATACACAATACCGGTTACCCAGCCCGGATCGGCCGTACACCAATAGATATCGTCCGGATGAAGGTCGAGAACCCATTTGGCCGTTACGTACTCGTGAAGAATCCCTTTATGGACGTGCACAACACCTTTGGGTTTGCCCGTCGTTCCTGACGTATAGAGCATGAACGAGTAATCCTCTGGCTTTGTGTGGACGCAGGCGAAGGTGTCTTTTTGTTTAGCGATAGCGCCCAAAAATTCAGGGCTGTCTACAATGACGACGTGCTCCAGTTTCGGCAATTTGTCCTTCGTATTTGCGAGTCTCGTCGATAGTTCCTTGGTCGTAAACAAAACTTTTGCCTCACTGTTTGCAAGCCGGTCAACCAGGGCCTGCTCCTGAAACGCGCTGAAAAGACTCCCCGCGATTGCACCAGTCTTTAAAATTCCCAAAAATGCAGCATATAAGACGGGGATACGCGGCAGAAACATGAACACCCGGTCCCCCTTTACCACACCCAAGCCAGTCAGGAAGTTCGCGTACTGATTGGAAAGCCTGGCCATCTCACCGAACGTGTAGTGTGCTGTCGCGCCATTATCACCCTCCCAAAGGAGTGCCATTTTTCCTTCAACCGGAGTTCCGACGTGCCGGTCGATGGCGTTATATGCCAGATTCACACCACCGTCGTCGAAATACGTGATCTCACCCTTTATGGCGTCCCACGGATTAGTCTTCGCGGCCGCCTCATAATCAGGCATATTCGGTTGTACCCGAAACGAAGCTTTGTCTTTCCGAATGAATTCGGCAGCCGGTGTATCCATAGTTACGGTTATTTAGCGCGAACTGTGAACTTTTGACCTAAGCGTTTGAGGTTCTCCATAACGCCCGTATACTCAAGTTCATCCATGGCCGCCATTGACGGACCATAGAAACCCTGTGCCCGGATTTCAAGCGTCTTTTTGGACGCTTTTTCCCGGATAAGGTCCCAGAACGGTTGATCAAAATAGTCTACCGTCTCTGTCAGCTTTCCTTCATGCACACAGTATCCTGCGGCGGACATAATTGTCGGACCATCAAAATACGAAATTATCGTATTTTGCTTGACCGGCATGACTGCCACATGATGACTACCCCGGTTATCTCCGAGCGTATAGTGAGCAAGTGCCCACGGCGACAATATCTCGCCGGTAGACGGGAACTGTTTTTGCGTGCGGACAATTGCCACCGGGTCGTCTTTACCGACATATTTACCGGCTATATTATGAAGCCTGCTTGTCGATGCGACTGCAGCCGTAAGACCTGTCGCATTCTCGATAACGCTCTCAATCACATAATGATTGGGGTCACGGAGAAGCGTGCAGATGTCGTAATAATCGACCGGAACTTTAAGCGCAACCACTTTATCGGCTTCCGTATAATTCACATCCATGATGTTATACGTAAATCCGGCATTCATCTCAGGCGCAAGAAGTAATCCCGCGTTATGATAGGGATTTGCGAAACACTCAAAGAGCGGGTAATTGAATACTCCCGGACCGCATTTGTCTCCTGCAAATACGATAAACGGTTCCGCGGGGCGCTCTTCAATTTCCATCTCAGCGGACCCTGGGCCCATCCCCCGGACATTTCCGGAAAATGCATCTTTGAGCAAGTCCTGACCTGCGCCATATAGCCCCTGGCTTTTGGCAATTTTTGTCGTCTCAACGAATGTATCCCATGCAAATTTGTGAATATCAGGATTATCGATGCCGCGCGTGTGGATCATGAGAAGCGCGATATCGTCGACGGTGAATGTGACCCGGCCATCAGTCAAAAGACCACTTTTCAACCCTTCGGCAACACGCTCTTTCGCTTTTGCTACCATCGGTTCACTTGGTTTATTGTGACCACCGACAGAACCCGTGTCTGCTTTGATAACTGAAATAGTAACCTTCATAGACGCTCCTCCTTTATTGAAAAACTTATATATTTTTTCCTAGCAAATGAAGAAGCCTAACCCAAGGGATTCGTGGTGGGCAGGATCCTTCGATATATCTACCGTATCACGGTAAATTATGTAACGCAAGTACCAGAAATCAGTTTTTATAACGATAATTCAGATTCAATTTGAAGGAGTCTGTTATATTTCGCGACACGCTCTCCGCGGGCCGGTGCGCCAAATTTTACGTAATCCGATTGAATCCCTACGGCGAGATCCGATATAAATGTATCATTGGTTTCGCCGCTTCTGTGGGACACGATGCATTTAATATCATTCTTCTTCGCAAGAGCGACAACGGATAAAAATTCCGTGAGCGTTCCTATCTGGTTGGGCTTCAGAAGAATTGCGGAACATGCGTGTTTTTCAATTGCATGTTTGAGCCTCTCGGGATTCGTCGTTAAGAGGTCATCACCGACAATTAGCATTTCGCGCCCTAAGTCTTTGTTGATTTCTATCCACCCGTCCCAGTCATCTTCGCCGAGCGGATCCTCAAGGATAAGTAACCGGTAAATTTTATGCAATTCTTTGATATAGGAAATAAATTCCGGTGTCCGGTACGCAACCGGTCTATCCTTGATCTGATACCCGCGGTCGCTCTTAAATGACGTTGCCGCAACATCCAAACCGAAAAACACGTCCATACCGAGGCGGTAATTACTCGTCCGAATGGCCTCATTTAACACTTCCAGAGGATCCATATTTGTCGACAAATTCGGAGCGAACCCGCCCTCATCACCCGTTGAATGTGCGGCGCCCCGGTTGATAAGCAATTGCTTCACCGCATGATACAGTTCGACTCCCGTCCGAAGCGCATCCCGGAATGGCTTATTTGACGCAGGGACGATGTGATATTCCTGGAAATCTAAATTCCCGCCCCCGTGCTTGCCGCCGTTTATCACGTTAAATGTCGGCGTCGGGATTCTGCTCATCCGTGATGGTTTTCCGTTATTTGCCAGAAGATTAAGATACTGGTATAAAGGCACGCGCTGCAAATTTGCAGAGGCAGCAGCCGCAGCCAAAGAAACTCCGAGGATACTGTTGGCTCCCAATTTTGCCTTGTTCGGCGTGCCGTCAAGGTCTATCATTAATTTATCTATTCCCGCCTGATCCGTTGCATCCAGCCCTTTTAATTTCGGAGCGATCACATTATTAACGTTTGCGAGGGCCTTAAGAACACCCTTGCCGTTGTACCGTTTACTGTCTCCATCCCGAAGCTCAACTGCTTCGTATTTCCCGACCGATGCTCCTGACGGAACCCCTGCGGTTGCCCGGTAACCACTCTCGAGAATAACCGTCGTTTCAAGCGTTGGGTTTCCACGGGAGTCAAGAATTTCCCGCGCAGTGACGGAATATATTTTCGCTCCATCCATAGGCTACTTTTTTTGAACTAATTTCTTCTCGGATTCGTAAATAGTTTCCCTGACATGATCGATAGCGTCAGGATTCACCGATACACTGGTAATTCCCCAGGAAACCAATTTTTCCACAAGGTCTGGATAATCAGACGGCGCCTGTCCGCACATGGAGCACGTGACCCCGCGTTTAGCACACGTCTTTACAACGTGCTCAAAAGCCCAAAGAACCGACGGATCCATCTCAGAAAAATCGTGGGCAACCTCACTGTTGTCACGGTCGGTGCCCAGAACGAGCATAGTCAGATCATTGGAACCAATTGAGACCCCGTCAATCCCGACGTCAAGAAAATCGTTAAGGCGTATGACATTGGTCGGTATCTCGCACATCAGCCATAACTTAAACTTGGACGATCTGGATAACCCGCTCGCCTCCATAAGCTTTTTAACATCCATGAGCTCTTTCGGCGTCCGTACAAACGGAATCATGAGATGAAGATTTTCATGGTGATGTCTTACTTTTTTAATAGCCTCAAGCTCCATTTCAAAAACCCGTGAATCAGCCACATACCGGGCGGCTCCACGGAATCCGAGCATCGGATTTGGTTCTTCCGGCTCAAACGCCTGTCCTCCTTTGAGATTTCTGTATTCATTCGTTTTAAAATCCGTCGCCCGGTAAACGACCGGCCGCGGAGAAAACGACGAACAGAATACCGATATCTTTTCCGCAAGCGTATCGATAAACACATGCTCCTTGTGATCGGCAATCAACTTTTTTGGATGTGTCCCGATATCGGCAATCATAAATTCAGCGCGAAGCAGCCCGACACCATCTGCATTCATTTTTGATACCACAGCAGCACGGCTCGGTTCCGCCAGATTGACATATACTTTGGTCGCCGTCTTCATGTGCTCACGGTGCGCGACTTTAATTTGAGTCGGCGTAGCCTGATGCACGGATCCTTTATATACTTCTCCGGTCGTTCCGTTTACCGTAATCACCATGCCGTCTTTCAGTAATTTCCTTACATCCTTAGCTCCGACGACCGCGGGAATGCCGAGCTCACGCGATACGATTGCAGCATGAGATGTACGGCCGCCCCGTTCCGTCACGATGGCGACGGCTTTTCGCATGGCTGGCACGAAATCCGGATTGGTCTGTTCGGCGACAAGTACGTCACCCGTTACTATTTTTCCTATTTCTTTCGCGGACAACAATATTTTCACAGGCCCTGAGGCCATACCGGGACTTGCGGGATCACCTTTCGCAAAAACTTCCGCGGTGACAACTGATTCTTTGACCGCTTCTTTGCCGATCGTTGTAATCGGCCTTGTCTGAACAAGGTAAATCTTACCTCCCTCGACAGCCCACTCGCTATCCTGCGGGAAGTAATAGTGCTTTTCCAGTCTTTTTCCAAGATTTGCAATCGCCACAATCTCCTCATCGGTCAATTTCGTCTTTCCGCCCTCAGCCTTGGTCAGCGGAAGTATGTGATTGGCTCCGGCTTTTCTTATCATCTGTTTTTCCTGTACATGTGGCTCTTTGACAATAATAGCCTCGGTTGCCTTATCCACCTCGTAATGATCAGGCGTCACGGCGCCCTGAACGATCATTTCCCCTAAACCGAATATGGCTTCAATAGTCACGCGGCTTTTATCGTTCGTGACAGGGTTAAGCGTAAACATGATTCCGGATTTTTCCGACTCCACCATTTTTTGCACCGGGACGGCGATACCGACCTTAAAATGATCGAATTTATTCGTCTGGCGATAAAAAATCGCCCGTGCGGTAAAAAGAGAGGCCCACGCTTCTTTAACCTTTTCAATAAGGTTGGACTCACCCTGCACATTCAAAAATGTAGCCTGCTGACCGGCAAACGATGCACCGGGCAAATCCTCTGCAGTAGCTGACGAGCGCACAGCTACAAGCGCGTTCTTGAGACTTCCGCCGCTTAACTTAAAATAGGCATTCACGATCTCTGTCGCTATATCCTCGGGAAATTCACTCCTCGTGATAATATGTTCCGCTTTTTTGGCGGCTTCATCAAGCGCTTTGCTGTCTGATACATCCAAACCATGAAGCGCTTCTTCCATTCTGCTTTTAATATGCGTCGCATCTAAAAAAGCCTGATACGCGTGGACAGTTACGACAAATCCGGGAGGCACCGGAAATCCGGCTCTGGTCATTTCCCCCAAATTGGCCCCTTTGCCTCCGACGGTTGCTCCGTCTCCCTTGTCGATATCCTTAAACCAGACGACGTATGGCAGTGTCATATAATCTCCCTTCTAAAATTTTTGTAACTATACTGTGTATCTGTCGACTCATGAAAGAAGACCCTGTTGAAGTTACTCGCACTCATATATTCAGTATGGATAAATTTTATCTATTGTGCAAGAGGCGAATGTACGGTACACAACGTTATTTCGCAAGTTGTTCTTTAAAATACGTGACCCAGGGGATTGCAACTGGATCGCTGTCATACAACATCGCCATATAGAATGTCACAAAACCGGATAATGTGAATGCTTCAAGCGTCGTTCCGAGTTTCGTTTTACCGGAAAGCGTAATATCCAGCGTTTTCACCTCTTGTTTGGCGACCACTTCGGCGGATTCATTCACGACCGGCAGGTAGATTTTGAAGG
>CAYLQG010000082.1:3552-6204 GCA_964385705.1 uncultured Gammaproteobacteria bacterium | reverse complement strand
CGGATCGCGGCGGCAAGATTCTGACTTTCGCTCACTACTTTATTAATCGTCCTTGCCGACGTCCTTTTATCAACGCCCAATGTGGTAAACCAGTTTGTGAGGTACGATTTTTCCAAATCCGCCGAATAGTTTGCATCCCTAACGAACGCATCCCGGAGTTGTACAGCGATTGATTCTGTTCCAATCGCGGTAAGCGCAGTCTTGGCATGGGTTAATTGTGCTTTTGTAACGCCAACTCTCCGCTTCATCGACGCCGATAAATTATTGAGACTCTCCCAGGCATTGATTTGAATCGCAAACTGATCCACCGGATGAACACCGCCGGCGCTGATAAACGCCTCCATTCGTGCAAGCGCTTGGCTTGCCGCAGCAACAGGATCCGGCGGCGCATTGATGATATCTTCGTATTCAACCTGGGCTTCTGCGCCTAAGCTCGAAAGCTCATGGGCAACCCATGGATTATAAACATCAAGCGCGTGGGTTCCCTGTGGCACTGCACTAATAATCGCTGCCTTTACTGCTGCATCTCTCAGAGCACTGTCTCCACCCGCAAGAAGTGCCTGAACCCCTGCCTGAATCATTGCAGTCACATTCGTGATGGTCGGGAAAGTTCCGATATCCGTAACTATATTGTTGGCTTCAACTTCAATATACGGGTCTGCGATAGCCGTCGGATCAAGCGCCTTGAGCGCAGTAAATTGAGGGGCACGTTCAAATGCAGTCTTATGGGAAGCAACTGTCGCTGGCACTGTTTGTCCGGCAAAAAGATCGGTGATTAATCCTACCCTCTGGCCAGCAACGTACGAGCGGAATAGATTCCGGGCATTATGAATTTCGGTCGCCTTCGCTTTGGCAGCGGCAAGCGCGCGGATAAGTTCGACGTTGTAGGCCGCCGCATCCGGGAACACTAAAGCGCTCATTGCGTTATCAAGTACCGTGTTTGCCTGATTGAGCGTTACAACGCTATCAAGGTTATTTTCATCTCTCAGCAGTTCGTACGCGGCGCTCAATATCGCAGCATCACTGACCTTCACAACGGGAGGTGCCGTATATGCCGCCGCTTTCTTTTGAGCTGCATACGCTACCCATGTATCATAAAATACTTGGTTTTCCCCGACCGCGATACTCACAAACGCTTTAATCTGATTTGTAAGCGTTGCTACATCGTTTGTATTGGACAAACTCGCTGCTATTGTCGTAAACGCTGCTTCCCACCGTTTCACCTGTGTGAGACGACCGTTTATAAAATCTTTCCCTTGTAACGTGACGACTGTATCGGAGGGTCGATTTGCTGCATCGGGGATCGCGCTTTTAACAGCCGCGAGTAATTGCGTAACGATTGGTGTGGTGATCGCATCATCTGCTTGGGGCGGTGTGGACCTAAGCCCGTCAGCCATTGCACCAACCCAGTCCTTCGCTTTCCCATCGGCAAAAGGAATCATGAGGGCGCGTACCAAAAGTAACTGATGGGCAAGTTTTCTTATTCCGGGTAAATCTTTGGTAAACTGTTTATCTTTATTAAAGAGCGTGATTGAGGGATATACGTATGTTTTCACGTACGTTTTAAGTTCAGTGATTGCCGCGGTCGTTTCCGCGCCGTCGATGTCACTTTCCGTACTGATAATCGTAAGCAGCTTTGTGGCACCCATGTAAATTTTTTCTTTTGTTACTGCAGCTTGCTCTTTCGCTGCTGCTTCGTGAGCCGCCACCGCTTTCTGATCATACGGAGATTCTTCATGCCATTGCCGGTACCCATCCGGAGTAAATGCAATGCGGAGCGCATCAAAAATGTGGAGAGGAATGGTCATCGCCGTAAAGTGCCATGACGGCGGGAACCATATAACCCACGCTGCATTAAAGCCGATCGGCAGAACAAACCGGGAAAACGCGTAGGCAGTCGGGTGTGATTTGGGCGTCGCTAATATCCATATTGGAATAGGTGTTCTCGGATCCTTCCAGCTCCATTTTATATTTGTATTCCATACCAGCTTACCCAACTTGTTTAACTTGTCATACGTCACCGGGGTCGCCGGTTTTTTAAACCCCGGAAGCCAATTGGTCAATGGGCTGGTGGTTGGATCAAAAGAGCCTATCGGAAGGGTCGACTTTTCTCCGCCAAGAGTCACCCTTACCAATTTGATCGCTCGTAATAGATCTGACACAAGGAAGGTCGCGGCGGTCGGAATTTGCATAGGAGCAGGCACCATGAGCGCGAACGTGTAACGGGCTATTATTCCCGGAGCAGATAGATACTTCGTCGCCGTGCCCTGCGAATCGGACGGGAAAATACGAAGAATATCGTATAGACCGAATTGCGCAACCCATTTAGTCCATAACGGAGCAAAAGTTATAACATTCGTTGTGGCATTTGTAAACGTTTGTCCATTAAACGCCTGTAGTACAGGATTGGCGGGACCCGTGGCAAGACCGAAAAATCCCCTCATAATCACGAACCGCGCGGTTTCGGCAAGGCCGTATTTTGAGAATGCATAACTCAGCTTCCATCCCGGTTGTCCGATGCCAAACGGCGTCGCGTTGACCCATTTGAAGAATGTGTTATCGCGCCGGCCAAGCAGTCCCGCCGTTTTCTGATTCGGCGGCACCATACCGAATTTTGCATACTCCGCAGCGTCTTTAGGCACGCTATTTATC
>CAYLQG010000082.1:0-3452 GCA_964385705.1 uncultured Gammaproteobacteria bacterium | reverse complement strand
TGGCGGCATCACCGAGGTACGCAGACATATTGGTTGTTACCGCGGTTGGAGCCGTCGTGATAGTTATCGTTGGCGCTGTAGTTCCCGTCGTTGTACCGCCGACGGCGTCTTTCACAATGTAGATGAGTGCTTTCTCATAATCCGGGCCGCCGGTCGCCGGAACTCCGAGCTTCGGCACATTTGCAACAATCCCGCGGGTAGCAGCAAATGATGTAAGCGCGGCTATGGCGGCAGCATGTGCGCCGGGATTATTGTTTAGAGGAACGGATAATTCATAGGCCGCGATTTTTTGCACCACATCATCAGTAGCAGTCACACTAATAGTCGGCGCCAGCCCCCAACCGCCGGTCGTTGTCGGATCTGCCGGATTAACTACCGTGTGGAGTTGATTATCAATACGGGTAACGACAGAGGCGACATGCTTTGCGTTCAGTTGGTCGCTCAACGTCTGCGCTGCCGCAACTGCCGCCTGTTTTGCCGCTTTATCCGGAGAAGTTGCGGGAGTTGCGGCATCTGCATCCCTGGCTTGCTGTAACAATACTTGAGCGGCCGCTGCCCCCTCTAAAATTTGTCTCGCTGCCAATCCTCCACCCCGCACATCAGCGGCCTGTGCAGCCGCAACCTGTAAATTGAGGGAGGCAACATTCGTATTGTCGACCGACGCAACGCTTGCTGTACCTGCTGCAGGCGCCGGAGCTGGAGCTGTAACCGGGGCCGTAGTTGCCGGACGCGCTGCCGCAAAGCCGCCGCGGGCGTTTTGATCCTGTACGATCTGACTCCAGAGTCCGTCAATGATGAATTGTGCTATTTGTTTTTGCCGTGCATCGGCAGAAACCCCGGAAGTAAGAGGAAGAACTGTTTCACCGGTGAAGGCTTCGGTATCATATTTAGCTAAATACGCCTTGATCGCACTTTCAAGTGGTGTATCAGCTTCAGGCGGGAATGTCGTTCTGTCCGGCTCCTTCGGAGGCTCTCCTCCGCCCCACCATGAACCCTCTACACCTTTTTGGGTCAATACTCCCGACCCACGTATCGCATTCCAAAGCCCGATGATGGTTATCCCGCCTCCGAAGAAGGAAGAACCGTTTACCGGCATCGTAAATTGGTACGGGCCTTTCAGGTTGACAACATACAATATCGTTTTACCGGGGTGAGATTCCAACCCATTGTGAAATCCTTCCCATGTGCTCATATTGTTAAACACTTCTTGACCTGCATTTACACTGTTCGGATAATATACTCCGTTGTGCATGAAGCCATCAGTCGGAACGCCGCCCTTCACGAGTGCGATATGACCGTGTTCATCAGGGGTATCGTTAAATTGTGCAACAGCAATAACCGGATATCCCTGGTCCGCATATTGCTGTGCTTCCTCTCCGGTTATCAACTGTCCGTTTGCATCCTTAGTCTGCCATCCTGCAGCTTGAGCGACCGGCCCCTGCAGCCAATCGTAGTAGTCATTGGCGAGCATCGTTTTCCCGTTCACGTATGAAGGCAGCGGAACACCAAGGGCGGCAGTCAAATCCTGGACGAGGATATTGCAATAGGTATAAACGTTTTTCTTAACTTTATTGATTTGCCACCGTAAGGAACCCGCGTCCAAAATGTGATACCAAGCGATAACCTTGTCCGTATTCTCTGCGCTCCAAACGGTTCCGAACGGGGGCATATCGGTCTTTGCAATCGGAAGATACCAGGATCGTGTGTTAAATATTCTGCCGCCATCAGGAGCGACCGCGTTCGGTGCATTTTTTACCGTATACGTATTGTAATCCGGTATTGATGTGTCAAGCGGAATTTGTGTAATACCATTTGAGGTCGTCGCGACAACCGGAGACTGCACACTCCCCTGCGTCAAGGCATTCAGGTGTGATGAATCTTTCATCGCCTGGATCATGTCTTCCGAAACGCCACCCTGTCGTAACGCATCGTCTGCATACGCAAATCCTTTGCCGTTTCCATTGCCCTTCAAATACGTCCAATCCCCTCCAAAATACAAAGCCAGAGTGTCACGCCAATTATGGAATCCGCCGTATTCAGGGTCTTCACTATTATAAATATTGTTTAAGAGAATAGTCCCATATTCAATATTAAACTGCCAGTCCAATAACGCTTTTTTCGTTGGCCTATTTGCCATTTCCGTCTTAGGGAGAATCTGCATAATACCAACCGCACCCTTGTCACTTACTTCATGTTCTCTGTCAATTCCGGTCTTATCACCCGACTCTTTTTGTGCAGTACCTGCAAGCACCTGGATCGGTACTTTATACTCCCCCGACTTTTTAATCATCCAATCTTTATATTTTGTAAGCGCAGTCTGCGCATCAGACGGAACCTGATTCCACGTTGCTGCCATGAGTTGAGCCTGTTGATCCGCAAGGCTAGTCTGTGGCGCAGTTGAAGTAGGTGCAATAGCAGTAGAGCCCGGCACGACCGCAGGGGCATTAAGCGCTGTTTGAGCTTCTTCAGATCCGAACACCTGTGATGTTACCGTATTTTGCCTGAATAAGCGGAACCCCTTCGCACCATTTTGATCTAATAACGCATATGTTGGATCTGTCCATTTGTAGAATTGTCCCGCTGTCGGATCATTCGGATCATAGATAAGTACTTCAGCGATAATAAATGTGTGATCACTCGCATCCCCCGTGATAAATCCTCTCTCAATATTCGTTAATGAATATACCCTTCCCTGATCATCTTTTCTCGTAATCACCATCCAATGGGACACTTTACCGCCTTTTAATTCAAGAGCGTCACCCACGTTAAGGGGATGTGCGGCAAAATCAAAATTACGTATTGACGTTGATGTTTGATACCATTGCCACGTTGTACCTTGGGTCGTACCTTCGGGGAAAATAGTTTGAAGAATTGGTAATCCCTTGCCTGGAAAATCGTTCAAAAGGAAGAGATCGTGAATATTATAGTCTGCCGGAAGTAAACCCGCTTTCTGGAGAATATATCCCATGAGCGGACCGCAAACAACATCACCGTATGTTTCTTTCACCGTTAACAAATTCGCCGAGACACTCATCGTGTCTTCACTGTTTTTCGTCGTAAGATCGCTTTGTTGTTTCTGAGTCAGTAATGTCTGCCCTTGTGCAGCCGGAACATTTGTCGCAGGAGCGACTTCGGTCGCGCTGGGTAGGGCGGTCGACGGAACATTTGTCAACGGAAGAGCTGTAGGAACCTGGGTTTGTGTAACCGGCGCTGTTTGTGTAGGCAACGCCGTCGGAGCAGCGGTTTGCGTGGGTAATATGTATGTATGATTGTCAGCAGAGGTGTACGCATTAGCAAGCGTATTCGTTGGCTCCTGTGTTGCAACTTGAACTATTTGCGTAGCAGTGGGCGGCGGAATATTTGGCGGCCCCCGAGGGATCGCCAAATTATAAAGTAATGTAAGAATAACTGCCGATCCGATTGCGCCTGCTACAATCCAGGATATGGTCGCG
>CAYLQG010000081.1:0-6338 GCA_964385705.1 uncultured Gammaproteobacteria bacterium | reverse complement strand
CGATTAATACAACAGACGATTATATAAAATCCATTGAGTCACTTGAACAACCGCTTGTACATGTAAAAAACAAGTTATCAGCAACATACGGCTCTATTACCGGAACGCAATTTAATTACGATACTTTCGAGTCGACAACAACGTTTGTATTTTTACAAAATAACTATTTTTGGATTATAAATTGGCCAACAACGTCTCAATACAATGGTCAATATAGAGGAAGTCTTGACCAAATCCTCTCCACGTTTAAATTCTTGTCTGTAGATGAAACTGCAGGCTGGATAGATACTACAACGAATACTGCTTTTATAAGTGGAATTCCGTATTCGTTCAAGTATCCGCCGACGGCGGTTATCGGTGGTGCGGGAGATTTTACAACCATAACGGTCAACGGTTCCGAAATCCGGTTTGGCTATTACGGAAAACAGGGTGATGTAAATACACTTATGAGTAATTACCAACCGTTCACCGCTCCCGGTCCGGTCAAGTTCACGAATAAACAAAGTGTTTCATTAAACGGCTTAAGCGGATATAAAGCGACCGCAACAAACTCAACAGCCACCTACTATTTCCTTGCCAGCCAGACACAGCCGACGAAAGTAATACTTTTTACCTTTACAGCCGGCGATACAGCAGCAGGAAACCTGTTATTAAAAATAATTGGAACGATACAAGCAAACTAATATGGAAAATCAGACAGCCCAAAATCAAACCCCCGTTCAACCATCACAAAGACCTTTTCCTTTATTACTCGTCATTCTTTCCATTCTCGCGTTACTTTTGCTGTCTTCCACCACCTACCTCGCTTACCAGAACATGCAGCTCACCCGCCAAATTGCGGAATTATCAAAACCTATCCCATCTCCTACCCCAACCGGTACTCAAAATCCGACGACAAATTCGAAACTATATACGAGTAGCGTATATGGTTTCGAACTAGAATCTCCAAACGATCTTGGCACGTTAGACTTAAATAACTATCAAGGTTCTGTTACCGTTAATGGGAACACCTATCAAACGATTCAATTGACAAATGGTATTAGTCCCTCAATAAACATAATAAAAAATTGGACAAATACCGCAGTTGAGCCCTATTTTCCGAATATTAATCCACAAATATCTTCAATAAATGGAATTACATGGTCTATTTTTTATGACCCCCAAGGTGGTGTACCAAGATGTGATTCCGCATCATTCGAGACACTTACACAGGATAAAAAAAATACCATCTTTATAAGCTACATGGATGAAAACCATTGTCCTGGAGACTCTCAAAAAAAATCCAGTGTATTATTTTTAAACCAAATCCTCTCCACGTTTAAATTTACTGATCAGGTCGGCGACCCCAACCAAAAAACCATAACTGATCTTGCCAATAATTTTTACACTGCTCTCACAAACCACGATGGTAAAACGCTTTTTAGCTTAATGACTTCTCCGGTAACGGCAAATGAAAAACTGGATTATAGTTGGTTAACCGGAGAAGATCTTGGCGGCGCAAATCCTACATATCGGGTTTTCCTGAGAAGCAAAATAGATAATCAGCAAATAACAAAGATCCAAAAGCAAGACGACAGCTCATATCTCGTCTCACTTACTGACCAGGCGCACGGGTACTCGAACGCCGGAGTGGCGGTAGGTTTCACCACTCCACAAACCAGAAATATTTCCATGCGTGTTGTAAATACCGAAGGACAATGGCTTGTCGATAAGTTTACATATTTGAGTTATGCCGGGGGGAATGCACAGACACCAAAATATGATGGCTTCGGCCAATAACGTATGGAAAACCAAACAATCCAGAATCAGTCCGTAACGGCATCACCGAACCAACCGCAAAAGCATTTTCCCTTCCTGTCTTTTTTTCTTTCTGTGCTTATCTTACTCTTCCTCTCCTCCACCACCTATCTTGTTTACCAAAATATGCAACTTCAAAAACAAATTGCAATATTGCAGTTGAAACCGTCGCCAACACCGACTCCCTCACCCATTCCGACAGCCAACTCACCGACAACGGTGCAGATGGATTGGAAATCGTACACGGATTCAACGGTTGGATTTTCACTGCACTATCCATCGCGATTTCACATTCTTTCCGCGTCCGCGGGCACAAGCGATCAACCATCGACGCTTCTGACGCTCGAAGCCAGTAAGACATTTCCGAATTCACCTCTCACCACCCGGGATGTATTCCAAGTCCAAAGTATTCCAAATCTGAAAACCGGGCCAACCTGTGCGATCAAAACAGAGGACAGCTCCCCGTTGCCGCTTCACAAAGTGATAGACGGTGAAACGTTTTATTACTCGACTCCATTCGGCGGCGGAGCGGCAGGAACGCATGATACAAATGAAGAATATAAAGTTTTTCATGGGAACGTGTGTTATGAAATCGACCTCCGGCATTTTGAAAGCAGCGACTGGAATAATCCGAACGATCAGATTGTAGCAAAGTCCGAGCTTGCGACGTCTTTTGACGAGCTCCATGAAATCCTCTCCATATTCACATTCACCAGTATACAAAATCCGGCAATTACGCCGGAGCGTGCGGCGGAAATTGTGAGCAATCTCCCTCAGGTGAAGTCGTTTATGTCGAAAACGCCGAGTGGGCACATCACATTAGAATCCGGTCAACCTACCGATACTTTCTGGACGATTCATGTTTATGAATCATTAAATGATCATCTCGCGACATTCCATTGGTACGAGGTCGACAAAACAACGGGCGTTGTAACACAGCAAGTCTAATAAATGATCAATATGGATAGTACAAAACTAAATACGAACAAAGTAACCGATCCCGCTGATCAAAAACCACATAAATTACCAGGAATACTAATAACACTTGTTATCCTTCTTGTGTTACTACTCGGCAGCACCGTCTATTTTGCCAGCCAGGTGGCGCAATTAAAAAAGCAACTCATCACCAGTAAAACGACGCCTTCCCCTACTCCGACTCCAGTTTCCGGTCAACCGTGGGACGTAAAAACATATACAAGTAAAACATACGGTGTTTCATTCCAATATCCGGGTGACCTCAACGTACGGGAGTTCAAAGATTTCGGCATCAGTCTTTGGAAATCGCCGGTGCCGGACGCTATCCCTTTTGAAGCCCCATTTCCTCCTGTTCACATCATGATGCTTCCGTCAAAAGCCGCAATCGACGCGTGGATTCCGCAAATACAGATTCTAAGACACGAACAAGCCAAGATTGGCCAGGAAAATGTAACAGTCACCGTTGGCATCATTCCGCCGGGTCCGTATTACACTGACGACGTTATTTATTACACCTATATACAAAAGAATAACGTCTATTATCTTTTCCGATTAGATGAGGGGCAATATAAGTATGTAAGCAATTTCTACCAACTGATCCTCTCAACATTTACATTCGAAGGGGCTTCTCCGACACCAGCAACGACATTCACCTGTCCGCCGAATGGTTATGTTGACTGTATGCCGGTTATAACACCCGAAAAAGAGGCGGCCTGTTCACCCGCAGCTATTGCGTGGTATAAATCCCGTTGTCCGGGGTTCAAAGGCGGAGCGCTTTAAGAGTTTTGCTGCAGATCCGTGGGAAGCATACCCTGGGGTAATTGATCAATAAGAGCCTTAAACTGCACCACATATCCCGTCGAAAGCTCAAAAGCGGACTGGACAACGTCGCGGATGAGCGGACTGAGTGTATCCATAATTTCCGGACTTCGCGGGTCGTCGTTTAATAATTTCTGTAGGGATTTGGCAAATAGTACTGATCCTTCAAGTTTCACCATTCTTTCCCATGGGTCATTCTTTATGAATGAGGGCACATTCTCATAATCAGGATTACCGATGTCAGGAGAACGATTGCGCGGAGAAAAAGTCGATCGTCCATATAACTTCTTTTCTGGATAGAAATAGATAACATCTATTCCGCCAGCCGGGATAACTGATTCCCGAAGATGAAGCGTGAACAATCCGGGGCTTTGCTCAATAACTGTATCAAGCGGTCCGAACGATTCCTCCGTCCGGTCAGGGAAAAATCCGCCCTTATTCAACAATTCTGCTATTAATAGCTTTCGTTCTGAAATTACACCCATAGATCACTCCAACTGAGTTTATATCGTATGTATACGCTAAAGTCAACGTGGAAGCATCGTCTAGCTATGCAAACATACGCCATCAATGAAGCCAAAGAAAGAAAGTCCGCCTGATACCGAAATTACCAGAATTACATTACACCACGAGCTTTATCATTTGTTCGAGTAACGCGTTGTTCTGTTCAACCGTCGGAGCCGGCTGACCAGGGTGCTTTTCGGCCATATGGGCTTTGATCGCCCCTTCGGTCATCATCGCTTTGAATTTTGAGACTGCTTCGCCGTGGTTGCCCGCATCAACGGTCATAACATCGCCACAGGTACACGTAAAAGAATATTTCTGCATGTTGTAATCACCTCCTCTCAATAGGGCCACTATAATCGATTCCCACCCTCAAGTAAACGAGCAATTGTAATATATATTACAAATATATTGCATCGTCAGCTACAAAAAATCTGCACAAGATTGTTTATAATCGGAACCATATTTTTCATACATACGCCTGCCATGAAAAAACAACGAGCTGTTATACATATTGCAATCGGAATATTGCTCACTCTATCCCCTGCTTCCGTACGTGCTTCCTACCATTTCTCCAATTTTCAAGCCCGCCACCCCATCCATGTATATAAATATACGGGGAGTGCGCCGCAGGGGCTTTCACCTGATACCATTAAGACAGTCTACGGGCTCCCTAAAACCGGAGGGCACGGCACAATAGCAATAATCGGTGCGTACGATGATGCAACCATAGAGAAAGACCTCAGTGTATTCAGCCAAACGTTTAACCTTCCGTCGTGCACCGCTACTAATGGGTGTCTCGAAAAACACATGATGTCCAAAAAGATGAAATCAAATACCGGATGGAGTCTTGAGACATCGCTTGATGTCGAATGGACCCATGCGATCGCTCCGAACGCAAAAATTCTCCTCGTTGAAGCGACAACGCCAAGCGGGGCAAATCTTTTGAGTGCCGTCGATTATGCTGCAGGCCGTACTGATGTTGTGGCGGTCTCTATGAGCTGGGGCGGAGGCGAATTTGACGAGGAAAAAAGTCTTGACTCCCATTTTGTCAGCAAAAACGGCGCCGTGTTTTTCGCCTCATCAGGAGATAACGGCTGGGGTGCGTCGTGGCCGGCTTCCTCCGCTAATGTCGTCGGCGTCGGCGGAACATCTCTTTCCTTCAATAAAGACGGCTCGTTGGGTCATGAAACGGCCTGGAGTGGAAGTGGTGGTGGCGTAAGTGCTAATGAGAGCCAACCGTCATATCAGGGCGGATATGTAATCCCCAAAGCTAACGGCATGCGGGCAATTCCTGATGTATCCTATGATGCGGACCCAAAATCCGGGTTTTCAGTCTATGACAAGGGGAAATGGTATATTCTCGGGGGGACATCAGCGGGAGCCCCGCAGTGGGCGGCAATCCAATCACTTGGCCTCTCCGCAAATAACGGCAACTTCTACACAGATAAAGCGTCATCGGGAAACGCGTCGTATTTCCGTGACATCGTAAGCGGATCAAACGGAACATGTACGTATTACTGCAGTGCACGGAAGCATTACGATTATGTCACGGGCTTGGGGAGCCCGGTCACCGTACATTTTTAAACCGACCTCCGGGAGTCCTGGGATTATATTCTTCAAACTCTCCTCCAAGGCTATTATCTTCTCCCTATCTCCTCATCGCTGTTGCGCAGGAGTCCCTTTTGGCGTTGGTTTTATATTCGGATTCGGTGTCGGCGTTGGCGTCGGACTCATACAAGTCATATAACACGTCTTATATGCCGCCGATGTTGAATTATATGCCCCACACTGACCTTGGCATATCATGGACTTATCCGGCGTCGGCGTTGCCCGCGGCGTCGTTGATACCACAGGGGCCCCGGTAGCCGGCGGCAAACCTGTACACTTTGAAATACAGGTATTGTACTCATTGGGTGTAACAGCAAATCCCATACATCCTCTTTGACAATCGTTACCCTGTGTTGCCGGATTACCTGACGGGCCTTTAACTGTGGGCGATGGCGATGGCGGAAGCGCCCGCCGACAGGTATCTAAACACGCCGTATATAGTGTTTTATTTGAATTTGATTGCCACGGTTGGCATTTTGCGGTGCAGTCAATACCGACAACGTTTGCGGCCTTTGACCGGTCCTCCGTCTTCTGCTGTGTGGCATACACAAATAATCCAGCAATGGCGATGATGACGACAGCGATGAGACAACTTTTAATGAGGCTTGTTTGTTTCTTCATATACGTCCCTC
>CAYLQG010000080.1:0-6452 GCA_964385705.1 uncultured Gammaproteobacteria bacterium | reverse complement strand
ACGCCGAAACACGGTGTCTGACACATCCTCCATGGGAGCAAGGATAAATATGGGCTTCGTGATGGTCTTCCAAATGGATTTCACAGCATTATTATCGCATAAATGCTACTTAGGAGGATACAAACAGGACAAACCGGTTGTCAGCGAAATAGCAGCCCCCTTCAAGTACATGAACGGTCATTTGTTTTTTATCAGTCATACTGATAACGACATCTGTGCCGCTCACGAGTGCATAGCACTCTGCGTGACCGGGATAAATATCAAGCTCACCTGATTCTGACGGCACCAAAACATGGGCGACCTTGTCATATTTTTCTTCCTTATTAGGCAGATAAACGGAACAGGCAATCGTGCTCATAGATGAATATCGTCAATTGCGCCAATCATATAGAACTTATCAACGTCAACGTCGTCAAATTCGCCGGCGAGAATCCGCTCGCATCCCTTCAGGGTTTCTTCAAGCGGCACGGCAACGCCCTCGCCTGTGTTATACGATTGTGTGACGAAGAGGGGCTGTGTCAGAAACCGCTGCAGCCGCTCGGCGCGTTTGGCAGTAAGCCTGTCCTGACGGGATAATTCATCAATTCCTAGGATCGCAATGATGTGGGAAAGATCCTCATAACTCTGAAATAGCTTCTTGACCTCCGAAGCCACCCGGAAATGCCGGAGGCCGACGATATCGCGGTCAAGGGAGAGTGATGTGGATCGAAGGACATCAAATGCCGGATATATTCCCTTCTCGGCGACCGCACGGGAAAGGACGATGGACGCATCAAGATGAGAAAATATCGCGACAACAGCGGGGTCTGTAAGATCATCAGCGGGCACATAGACCGCCTGGATGGAAGTGACGGAGCCTTTGGTTGTTGCAACAATACGCTCTTCAAGTTCGGCAAGTTCGCGCTCAAGAGTGGCCTGATAACCAAGTTCAGCCGGGACTTTACCTGCCATTGCCGAGAGTTCCATCCCTGCCATGGCATAGCGGTAAACATTATCGATGAAGAATAGAATGGCTTTTCCCGTGGTTTCGCGAAGGTATTCGACCGCAGTCACTGCAGCAAGACCCACCCGCGCCCGGGCCCCCGGCGACTTGTCCATCTCACCGAAATAGAGCGCCGTCCCATCCAAAACCCCCAGGGCGGCAAGCGACAGATACAAATCATTCCCCTCGCGGATCCGCTCTCCGATGCCGGCAAATACCGAGTATCCGAGCTGTTTTTTGGCGATATTATGCATGAGTTCCGTGATGAGGACAGTTTTCCCAACCCCCGCTCCCCCGAAAAGACCGATTTTATCGCCCTCGCAAAACGGAGTAAAAAGGTCGATCACTTTAATACCCGTTTCAACAAGAGACTTTTTGCGTTTGAATGCTATAGAACGGGCCGCTTTCGGGAAAATGGGATAGAGAGAACCCTGTAATTCCTCTTTACCGTCAAGCGGATGCCCGAACATGTCAAACATCCGTCCGAGAATCCCGGGTGCAAGAGTTACGGATGCCGCGTGTCCCGAATCCTGGACAATACTCGCCCGCTCGACTGACGCCAGGGATGAAAGCGCGATCGTCCGCACGATGCCGTTGGGCTCATATTCAACGACCTCAAACAACGCACGGGGCGCATCCGTGGTTTCAAGAATTTGGTGAATCGGTGGCAACAGCCCTTCCCAGCGGATTTTTACAACCCCGCCCTGAATTGAAACGATAGTACCCATGATTTCCGTCATATCATTTGAGAAACTGCAAAACTTGCAAGCTGCTTGAGCGTCGCATCCATCCGGCGCCGTTTCACATAATCGTGCCGGTACTCCCCGATCATATCGTCGGCTTTTTTGGCCGCATGCTCCATCTCAATCGTCCTTGCGGATAGTTCTGAAAGCTTTCCCTCAAGGCAAGTATGATAAAAACGTATCTGAATATACATCTCCAGGAATCTTTGAAAAACGCGTTCACGCGATGGTTCATAAATCGGCAAACCCTCATCACTATTCGTTGGCAACATCTCATCATTCGATAATGCGTCTCGATCAAACCGGAACGGTAAAAACTGCGTGATCTCCGGCTTTTGCTGTGCCAATGACACATATGTTGCAAAAAGAATATCGACACCTGAGACGGCGGAATCGCGGTACAGATCAAATAAAAACTGAGCGGCAGGAGAAATAGCTTGCGCACTAAAATCGTCAGGAAGCCCGTCAAAATAGCGCTCAATATGCACATGCTCCTGTTCAAGAAGTTCTTTGGTCTGACGTCCAATGGCGACTACCCTTTGATACTCGTTTGTATGATCAAGGTAAAAATTAACGAGCCGCAGGTGGAGTCCGCCGACCAAACCATGGTCACCGCCGATAATGACAAGAACGTTGTTGCCATTTGGATGGAGTTCCAACAACGGGTGGGAAAAATGTTTCCCCACGCTAAGCCGCGAAAGTGCACGGGCCAGTTCACTCGTATACATATCAAGCGCGGCAAGCTCGCCCGTCATGAGATGTAGACGCGATGCCGCAATCTTTTCAATAGTGCGGACCATATCGGCAACATCGCTGACCTGTTCTTCGGACTTTTTAAATTGTGAGTAGGTATGCATAAATTATTACTGAGTTTCTCCCCCAGTCACAAATTCCTCTTTTACATCGCCTGCAATTGAGATAATTTTGTTTTTAAGTTCGTCATCGAAAGCATGATCGTGAATTGAAGAGAGCACGTCGCTGTATCTGGTCCTAACGAGTTCGCGCACGTGCCGTTCAAAATCCCGCCACTGTGTATGATCCAGGTCGTCGAAATAGCCGTGCTCGACAAGATAAAACAGGACAACCTGTTCTGCCCACGGGATCGTGTCATGCTTATCCTGTTTCAGAAGTTCGAGGATGAGCTCTCCGCGGTAAATCTTTTTCTTTGACTCCTGACTCACCGTCGTCTCAAGCTGGGTAAGTTTCTGAAGTTCCTTTTGCTGGGCAAGTGCAAGCCTGAGCCCGCCGGTGACTTCCTTAAGCGCCGTATGCTGGGCCTTGGACCCGACACGGGAAACTGAGAGTCCTACGTTAACCGCGGGGATGAATCCTTTTTGATAGAGTCCCCGCTCAAGATAGATCTGTCCATCGGTTATGGAGATGATGTTGGTCGCGATATAAGAGGTGATGTCACCCTCCTGTGTTTCAATAATGGGGATTGCCGTAATGGATCCGCCCCCTAATTCTTTTTTCCGTTTGCCCGCGCGTTCGAGAAGCTGCGCATGAAGGGAAAAAACGTCGCCGGGGTATGCCTCGCGGCCGGGCGCACGCCCGAATAAAAGCGCCGTGTCACGGTAACTATTGGCGTGTTTGGTTAAATCATCGTAAATAATAAGGACGTCGCTCCCGCGATTCCGCAGATATTCGGCAATGGTAATTCCGGTGAATGGAGCCAGATAATGCGCTGCATATGAATCGCCGGCTGTGGCCGCAACCACGGTCGAATACCGAAGCGCCCCGGTTTCCTCAAACAAACCCACGGTCTCCTCTAATTTTTGGACCGGCTGACCGATAAGAACATAAATACAGAACACTTTGGGATCAGCCCGCCGTTGGTGAAGAACCATATCAAGAGCAATCGTAGATTTACCGAGTTTCCGGTCTCCGATGAGAAGCTCCCGTTGTCCGCGGCCGATCGGAAGCGTGGTATCGATGATCTTTATGCCCGTCGTAACGGGAGTCGTCACCGGTTCCCGATCGATAATCGGCATTGCGGGCCCGAAAAGTGGGACCCTGTCGCCCGCAATCGTACCCGGCCGGTCAATGGGGTGGCCAAATCCGTCAACGACGCGCCCCACGTATTTATCCGACACCGGGAGACTGACCGTCTGGCCGCTCCTGTATAGCGATGACTCAACGTCCGGCTTGTCACTCATGAGGAGTGCATCAACGGCGTGTTCGTTAAATCCGACGACTATGGCAACAGTCCTCCCGTCGCTATCCGTGAGCGCTTCACTCAGAAACACATGCGGAAGTCCCGTAATTTTAGCGACTCCCGAGAATAGTGACTCTATGTGACCGACCTCTTTACGGTGTCTCGTTGTGGTGTATGGCATAGGATATGTCTTCCGATAAGTTGTGATTCAGTTGATAGCCCGCAAACTCCAGACGGTATCCCGCGATAAGATCGGATCGTTCTTTTGTTTGAAGAGAGATTTCCCGTCCGGTTTTATCATGAAGTGCGGCCTTTACTCTGTCGATATCACTGCCGTCCGGCGTAACACCGTACTCAAGGATGCCATGTACCGCATCTTCTGCAACAGATGGGAGTGACGCGATCTCGCCCGTAAGTTGCTCAAGATATCCGTGCTCAAGATCCTTAAGACTGTTTGTGTTTGCCATCTTCGTAAATGATTCGCGGAGCCGCTCACGCACGCGGTCCTGAAGCTTCTGTTTTTCCTCATCACGGGCGCTTGCCGCTTCATTTTTGAGTTGTTCACTTGTCTGATTAAGAAGGGCCTGTTTGGCATCTTCCGTCTCTTTTTGGATTGAGAGCCTGACCATCTCGCCGATCCGTTCCGCTTCCTCAAGAATGTGCTCCGATCGTTTCTTCGCATCAATAAGTGTCTGGTCCCGCTCTCTGACCGCTTTTTTCTTTTCCTCTTCAAGGTGTTTGGCATCGTCAACGAGTTTCTGTTTTTCTTTTTCCTCTTTATCCACAAGGCCCATGAGGGGTTTGTAGACAAATTTCGTGAGAATCCACAACAACAGCACAAAGTTAATTATTTGTGCAATAAGTGACCAAAAATCGATACCGAGTGTCCCTAATACTTCCATACGTTCACGCGATAAACTTCAAAAGTAACGACACGACAAGCGCGTAAATAGCGATTGCCTCCGCAAAAGCGATCGCGATAATCATCGTCGTCTGTATCTTATCCGCATGCTGTGGGTTCCGCGCAATTCCGAGTAGCGCCGCAGCCCCTATGATTCCGATTGCGAGCGCCGGTCCTATCGTTCCGACTCCCATGACAAATGCTGTTGCATTATTCATTGTATGAGAGCACCTCCTTCCCTGTTTCTCCTCCGCCGCCAATACTTATCGAGATAAATGACAGAGTAAGCGTCGAGAATATGAATGCCTGGATAAATCCGACAAACACTTCAAGTGCCATGAACGGCACCGGTAAAATAAACGGCACGAGGAACGCGCAGATGAGAAGAAGGACTTCGCCCGCAAACATATTGCCGAACAAACGGAAGGAAAAAGACAGAAGCCGTGTCGCTTCACTGACGAGTTCAAAAAAACCGATGA
Organism: uncultured Gammaproteobacteria bacterium; assembly: GCA_964385705.1. GTDB lineage: Bacteria > Patescibacteriota > Microgenomatia > UBA10105 > UBA927 > DATKGN01. The sequence goes on along the minus strand of CAYLQG010000080.1, from coordinate 1,192 downwards.
CCGCTTTAAGAGGGCTGCCGAAATTGATAAACCGCGAGAGGTATGCTTTTAACTTTAATTGACGTAGGGAAAAATACTGTGTTGCAGCGACGGAAATAATGGCCAGAGCGAGCGTTGTTGAGAGATCAGTATTGGGCGACCGTAATAACGGATATTTTGCACCGGACGAAGCGATAACGTACAGGGACCCTAAAAATCCGGGGAATAGCGCCAAGAGATTGGCCGTCAGGATGAATAGGAAGAATGTCGCGATAAGCGGCAGCACGCGCCGTGACACGTCACGGTTGTGCGTTACTGCATCAATGCGGCGAATCCACTCGTGCATCGCAAGCATGAGAAGCTTCACGAACATATTTTTTGGTTTATTGATTTGTGCGGAAAAGGAAAGAGCAAGGATGGTAAGGACAATGGTGACAAGAATGCTCGTCACAAACGTGTTGGTCATCGGGAGACCGAATACGCGAAGAACGATCGCTGAACGTATGTCGACAGGTATGTGCATGGGCAGTATACCCCTCCCAAGGGAAGGGTTTATACTTCTCTACGTTACCACAAAATAACCATTTTGAGAATGAATCGGTGTGAGGTGTTTAACACGCGGGCGCTCATGATATAGTAGATATACCCTTCACAATCAGAATTGTTACGGGTATAAATCCATCTAAGCCATTTTGGCAACGCGTTCATTACGGAACAGTTACAAAATGGCGTAAGATGTATATATATGAGTATCGGGATTCACCATTGGCACAAACGCCATTTGAAAAAATCAGTCGCGCATAAAAAGGATCTGCAATCCGAGTGGATGAAGGAGCTCCTGGATAAGTTAGTGTATTTGTCTTCTATAACGGCGGTTGCGGCTAACGTCCCCCAGCTCTATACGATCTGGTTTCTCCATAAAACCGACGGCGTCTCTGAAATCTCCTGGATAACATTTTTCCTGAGCTCCCTCTTCTGGCTCTTCTACGGCTATGTCCACAAAAGTAAACCGATCATACTCCTCAACACCTCGCTTGCCTGCGTCCAGCTTGCAATTGTGGTCGGCATCCTCATAAAACCGTAATTTACCGTTTCAGGTCGGCGAACAATTTAAGATACCGTCGCTCGCAGAATTGAGACAGTCTGTTTAACGCGCTTGTCGCCAACGAACATTGAGATCCGGGCTTCAGTTTCTCTCGTGAAATAAGATTAT
>CAYLQG010000079.1:4727-6946 GCA_964385705.1 uncultured Gammaproteobacteria bacterium | reverse complement strand
TTTATAAACACCTGTCCTGCACGATGCCACCCTCCTTTAACTCGGGACTTCTCTGTCTCCCTGACAAACGCGTGATTTCTCTAGATAAGCTCAACAATATCTGTAAGGCCTTTTATGATTTTTCCTGCGCGTATTCTGCTATCGCGGAGGAAACTGCGTTGGGATATTCGATTCTCTCTTTTTCTAAAAAGAGCCTGCCGTCTACAAAGTATATAAATGCAGCGACTGACCGGGAGTACTTGCGAAATTTTTCTCCTGAAGCAGTTTGCGTGCATTATCTGGGGGATTTAAAATACAGGCGATTTAAAAAGGATGCAATAGCATTGGCGTTGGGAAATTCAATACTTCGTGGTTATAAGACGCTCTCGCGCGTACAACCGATATGAACAGTGGTTTCAGTATAGTAATACCCACCTGCAACAGAGCCGGTATATTGAATAAAACCTTGGAACGGCTTGAAAGGGTGACTTACGCTGGGAACTGGGAGGTTGTCGTGATAGATGATGGAAGCACCGACGATACCGAGAGGATTGTAAAGGATTTTAAAAGGAAAAAAACAATGCGATTGCGGTATCGGTATCAGGCGCAATTCGGTCCTTCGCGCGCACGCAATACAGGAATTGCACTATCTCGGTACCCATATGTAATTTTGCTTGATGATGATATCCGGGTGGGAAGAAATTTTCTTCTTCAGTACTCGCGATGCATACAACAACATCCGGAAGCACAGGTCATTGGAGCCAATGTGAATAAACTTTTGAGTAATGACATGAGAAAGTTACAGGAGTATGTGAATATATTTCAAAATCAGTTGTGGCTGTTCGCGCTTACTAAACAGCGACGCGTAAAGGAAAGAAAATTGATATATCCGGATTCGATAAGCTCAGCCTGTCTTTGTATAAATAAGCAAAATATCAAAGCTGTATTTAATGAGTTGTTGGGCACATATTACGGTAACTATTTTATGGGGGCAGAGGATTATGAATATATTATGAAACTTCTCAGAGAAGGTGATGTTATCATTCTTGACTATACGATTCGGGTGTCTCACTATATTTCGGATAAGAGACTGAACGGCATCGCTATGGTTAAACGATTATTCTTTACGGGCGTTGAGCACGGACTTGCTGATACCCTTTTATTTAAGAGAAACCCTGACGTTGATAGGTACGGGTATATAGCAAGTGATTCTATACAGTGCGTGAAATTATTTGTGAAACGCAGGCAAATGTTTTTGTTAGCTTCATTATTAAATAATCTTTTGTTTATTACCGGATACTCCCTGTCCCCGTTTATACTTGCCGGACAAAAGATTCGCAGTAGGAACTCATAGAATAGTTTTTTCGATTCATGAATATGATACGCATCTGTTCCATAACCATAAGTTTAAAAAAACAGGGTTTATATATTTATAGCCATCAGTTAGAAAAATTAATGACCCGGCGCTTCCCGTCCATCAGTTATGCTCATTATTATTTTGGGAAAACAAAAACGGAGTTTGTGCCTAAACGGCTCCCCACAAATGTTCATAAAAGCGTGTATGAAGATTTTAAAAATCGGATTGATGTAATTCATATGCATTTTGATACGGAAAGCCTATTTTTTGACTGTTCTCCTACAAGAAGCATTTGTAAACTAGTACGGTTGCTTTTGTATGTGAGAAAATTTCGTTTGCCGACGGTTGTTACGATTCACGGATTATTTGACGACACGCGGAAATACGGTCACTTAGGGAAATTTGGAACAATTCTTTTCGTACATATGTTAGCGTACAGGAGAAAGGTTGTTTTTATCAGTCACTCTAATATGTATAAGGAAGAATTATGCTCCCTTTTTCCAGCTTACGAAAAGTCCATAGTTTATATTCCGCATCTCATATATCCTGAATTAATTGATAATCGGACAAAAAGAACTCCGGACAAAAAAATACATTTAACGACGCTTGGGTTTATAGATGAATGGAAAGGACAGGAAAAAATAATAAGAATAGTTATTAAAGCAAGCAAGCAACTCCGAAATATCACATATATAATTGCGGGATTAGCTTTTAATAAAGCGTATTACAGGAACTGTATGTCCCTGATAAAAACCGACGGAAAACATAATATCGCGATCGTTAATAAATTCCTGACCCCAAAAGAATTTAATCACTATCTGAACGACACCGATATTTATCTTGACTATCATGCGAGAGGCGGATATGCGAGTTCTGGAACCGT
>CAYLQG010000079.1:0-4717 GCA_964385705.1 uncultured Gammaproteobacteria bacterium | reverse complement strand
CGGAAAAAGGTTATTCTGGCAAGAAATTTTTCTGTTAATCCCGGTAATCAGACGAATATTCACATAGCCAGAACTGACGACGATTATTACAGGAAACTCATTGAGTTGGTAAGAAATTTTACCGTACATACGGATAGCGGAGTAGCCGATTATAAAAAGATCAACAATAAAATCGCATCAGAGCATATGCAGATTTATCGGAGCGTCATTCAATAAGACAATGGAATTAATCAAACTCAATGGTCAACACACAATATCGTGCCCGTACTGTAAAAAAAGACTGCGGAATAACCGTATCATATGGGAGGGAATACACATTTGCGGGACCTACTCCTGCAATAAGTGCCGAAGATCATATGTTTCTCCCCTTCCGGTAGGACATACATCCGTATACCCGTTTATCATAGAGCCTTCAGAAAACAAAATTTTTGGCGATAGGAATGATGCGTATTACTGGCTGGGAAGGCCGTTATTGTTTAGCCTGTGCAAGCCAAACTCTGAAGATGTCCCTTTTGAACGAATATACTTCGGAAGGAAGCGTGCAAATAAAACTGTGGTTTTTACGAACTGCATAGACTATCTTTACGGTCATTGTCTTTTGAAACTGTTCAGTGTGGAGCAGTTTAAAAGGGAAAAATCCCGGAGAAACTATTATCTTATTGTCCTTATCCCCCGATGTATAACATGGCTCGTTCCGCACTATGTTGATGAAATATGGGTCGTCGATATTGATATTACGAAAGCGCAAAAGTACTATTTAACCTTGGAAGAAAAAATCCGGAAGGCGATCGGTTCGTTTCATACTGTGTTGGTTAATCCAGCTCCCCCGCATCCTTCAGGAATTCATATAGAAGATTTTTCAAAAATCTCTCCTCTTCAGACTTCCTCAGATTATTCTATAGCGTTTTACTGGAGGACAGACAGGGCTTGGGTGGATAAAAAACATTCACCGTTCCAATTAGCCGTTCAATATCTCAAGATAATATATCTGTTTTATCTCTTAAAGCGAAGCTTAAAGCTCTCGCGGTTTTCGGTTGTAGGGGTAGGAACGCAATACCGGTTTCCGTCGTGGATACAGGATTATCGTATAGCAGGATTTGATCAAGTGGAAGAAGAGAAAATGTGCCGACGATATTCAAAGTTCGCGCTGGTCATCGGAGTATTAGGCTCTCATTTAATTTTACCCGCCGCTCACGCGAGATCGACTGTTGAGCTTGTCCCGCATTACAAGTGGGACAACATGGGTCAGAATATTATTAACCCTTCCCATCAATCTGTCTATGATTTCCGGTTTAGGCAATTTCTCCACAGGTTCGTGCCCATAGATATACGCGTCACAACGCTCGCAGCATTAATTACCTCACTATTATTAGATCAACAGAATACAGAGAAATATTTTCCGTCTCAAATTATACGTTAGCGGAACAGATAGTATTTGTTTAAAAGATAACTGAACGCGAATCGTAATTTTAAACGTGAATTGAAAAGCTCTGCGCCTACACGTATTTCTTTCCCTCTTAGTATGTTAAGTAATGCGTTTTTGTATATATTTACTATAGACCTTTTTTCATATGCTCCATTGAATTTATCGTTCAGTATCCTTTCCATCAACGCCTGTTCCATGCCTGATATAGATGCGTGTCTATTCAGATAGTCTGTCGTAAATCTGTTTGAAGATATGTGGTTATATGCAACAGCTCGCGGGCTATATATGACAGGCTCTCCATTGAGGAGAACTCTCCCGCAGAGTTCATAGTCTTCCGCATATATGATGATAGCATCGGTCATTTTTCTGCCAAGTCGTTCATCAAACAGTGCTTTTTCGCGTTGATGAGAAAGCCGATAACTCATGTTTGCTGTGTACACAAGCTCTCCGGGGTGTAACAAACGATCAGTTTCGCCGAGTGCTGTTACGCCAAAAGATCCATAATAGTCGTTCATAAATCGTAATTGTTTCTGAGTAAATTCTCCTTCAGTCATCGGCAATACTTTCCCTCCGATAATTCGCGCCTTCGGATATTGTTTCCATAACAATTGGTACGTTTGAAAAAAATTTTCTGAAAGAACACAGTCATCATCTACAAATATCAGGTGCCGCCATTTCGCTTTACTAATCCCCGTATTCCTCGCAACAGATGGTCCGCGATCTTCCGCACTGAAGATTTTCAGTGTGAACGATCTATTCGTGAAAACGTAGGGTAATGCGCGTGTGTAGGGTCGTATTCCGAAGCTACTGTCAACGACGATTACGTCCAGTTTTCCGTTAAAATGATTATCATTTATTGATTGTAATAATTTACTAAGGAGCCTCTTTCGATTTTGTGTTGGAATAATTACTGAGAAATTCATAGATTATCATGTATAATAACCGTGTTATCCGTACCGTGCTGCGTATATTTGTGAAATAGAATTTGAAAACTCGACGTCAGAGTAAAGTATTATGTGTCGAGAAAGAATATACCACACTTTACATGTGGAGTCCGGTAGTGAGTGTTCAGATAAAGCCGGGTCTTGTTGATAATAGTTATAGTTTAAGAAATTTTCCGAATTTCTGTTCTCTGTAGAAATGCAAAACAGACGCACACTATTTCTTCAAAAGTCAGTATTATTACTGTGCTCGCTTCTCGGTATTTTGGTAAGCATGAAGCTGTGTTATTTCATTGGTGAAAAGTTTTTTTTTGACAGGCTTTTTTATCAGAAAAGTGCTTGGTACGGATATGTTCGGAATTTAGGCGAACCGGTAAAAGAGATCGACATGCCGGCCACTATTAAACTCAGAGTTAAAGACTTAATCCAGCTTCTTACATTGCAAAAACAGAGTGCGCAAGCCTCTTCAGTGCTCGGGGCTGAAAATGATGGCAAATATATAATTGCTTTGATAGGAGACTCGTTTGTATATGGGCAGGGCATAAAAACGGAAGAAAGATTTGGGGAATTACTAGAGCAGAAACTGAATAAAATATACCCAACGCGGGTAATAATTTTAGCGCAACCTGGAGATTCAGCTATAGAAAATTACACTAAATTTCAATTAGTGTATACCCATATGGCACCGAGTCTCTACATTATAGGGTTAGTCGATAACGATCTTGTATTTTTGAATTTTGATAAATATCCGTTAGAACATCAACTATTGAATGAAATCACCCCCCTTTGTCCTGGGAAAATTTTCATGTGGTTTCCTATGCCGAACCCTCCGTGGGAAGAATTAGTTGTGAAACAATATAAACCGTCTGTCAGCCCTGACTATCAGAATGTTTGTTTGCTAAAAAACATGACTGAGAAAATGCTGAAGTTATCGTCCCGCATACTATTTTATTCATTTTACGAAAATACGGATCCGGCCGGCCAATCCGTAGATTATGAAAAAATGGACGCTGAGACTCTCAAAACGTATACTTCAACGATACAGCAGGCAGGAGGGTATGTCGTGTATCAGCCGAACAATTCTCCGTATGAGCAGGTGTCTCAAAAAGAAGGGCACCCATCTGCTGGGATGAATCAACGCTACGCGGAGCAACTGTATGCTGAAATATTATCAAATCCAAAATGGGGGTTTCCACCGTCGCAGAAAAAATGATCAAATAATACTCAAACTATTTTAATGAAAAAAACATCCACATGTAGTGTCGCAATTCATTCGCGAAATAGATTACAGTCTGTTCTTGTTTGTCTCGAATCTATTAAAAAGCAGACGGTTCTTCCCAATGAGTTGATATTTATTGAGAACGTCATAGAAAATACATATTTTTCCTACAATAAAATTAACGCATTTTTTGATAATAAGGTTCACTGTGTATATAGGACCGTTCATGTGAACAGTAGAGCGGTTTCACGAAATATGAGCATGGAGATGTCGACCGGTGATATATATATAAGCATAGACCATGATGCATACCTTGCAAATCCGTATATTTTTGAGTACGTGATACGTTTGCATTCCCGCTATAAAGATGTGGCGGGTTTTGTGGGGCCGGTGAATCCGATCGGATCTTCTCCATACTCATTGTTCTCTTCGGTTCTCTATTATCCTGAATTGATAAAAGGGGAAATGGGAGACCTGAGATTCTATCCGTCGACGTTTTTTTCCTTAAAGATGGAAAAAATCAACACATATACATTGCGATTCAATACCGCTTCTAATGCTGAAGACATCGATTTTTTCTGGCGGCTGACGAATCTGGGAGAGCGGTTAGCATACAGCTCCAAGTTACCAGTATTTGCCGAGTTTCCCGAAAATATGATGAATTTTTTGAAGAAACGTTATTCGTACGCGCTGAATAATGCAGATCTTTTCGTCACATCTGACGGAGATGTTGATACGGTAAGTTGGTTATTCCTGAACCGCAAAATAAAATTGATTCTTTATCCCCTATTTTTTGTATATCATCTTCTGATGGGCGCTCACGAAACAATCCGAAATAAACGGATCTCCTATAAATATGCATTCCTGTCCCTCATGAACGAATGGATAATTGCAATAGGTTTTTTTTCATCTGAAACAGGTAGGAAACTATTCATCGACAGATTATTAAAAACCATTGCATAACTATGTTTCGGAATATCCGTAACTTTTTATCAACCCATAGTCTCATAACCGTATTGGTATTTGGGTTCATTTATTGCGCCGTCCTATTCACTTTTCCCGATAATTTTATATTCGGGTTACTGTTCGCTCTGGTTTCAGCCGTTGCATTGTATTGGATTACAAGAGATT
>CAYLQG010000078.1:0-6946 GCA_964385705.1 uncultured Gammaproteobacteria bacterium | reverse complement strand
ATTAATTTGTCGATAGTAATTGGGAGCGTAACAGTGGTATAACCTTGACAGATAGTAATTTGGTCCTAAGCAGTACATAACACTGCTTAGGGTTTAAGACGCTTAGATCAAAATATGAATTTTGACCCTGGCGACTCTAAAGGGGGATATATGAAACAACAAACAAAGAAATTATGGGGCGCGGCATTTAGCCAAGTGCCGAGTGAAGCGGTTATATCATTTGCCGCAGGTCGTGACGTGGCGCCGATCCCTGCTTCTGATGCCAAGCTCATTCCGTACGATATCTGGCTTAATGAAGCGCATTGTCTCATGCTTGCCAAGCAGGGGATTATACCTCTTGCCGACGCCAAAAAGATTCTCAAAGGCCTGTCGGAAATAGAAGAACTTGCCACTGCGGGTAAATTTATCCTTGATCCGAAAAAAGAGGATGTACACACGAACATTGAATCCTGGCTTACCGAAAAGTACGGGATTGACGCCGCGGGCAAGCTCCATACGGCCCGTTCGAGGAACGACCAGGTCGTCACTGATGTGCGGATGTATCTGCGTGATCAGGTGCTTTTTTTTATTGACGGGACGGTCCAATTGGCGGGTGCGCTTCTAGGCGTTGCCAAACAACACGAGAAGACCGTCATGCCGGGATTTACGCATCATCAGCATGCGATGGTGACTACGTATGGGCATGTTCTCACCGCTGTGGCCGCGATGATGACGCGGGATGCTAAGCGGTTTTCCCAGTGGTTTAGGCTCCATAACGCTAGTCCGCTTGGAAGTAGCACGTCCTACGGGACGCTTTTCCCGCTTGACCGTGCGTATGCTGCAGGGCTTCTCGGGTTTGACGGGGCTGAGGTTAATTCGCTAGATCCCGTCACCAACCGCTGGGAGCCGGAAGCTGATTTGGCCTACGCCATTGTTATCCTCATGAATCATTTGTCGCTTATGGCTCAGACATTGATTCTTTTGTCGACACCTGAGTTCGGGATGGCAATGGTTGCTGACCAGTTTTCAACCGGGAGCTCCGTGATGCCGCAGAAGAAAAATCCTGACCCTTTGGAAGTTATCAAGGGGAAAGCGGCATATGCACAGGGAATCCTTACCGGGTTACTTGGCATGGGGAAGAGTAATTTCATCGGCTACAACCGTGATTCCCAGTGGACGAAGTATATGGTGATGGATGTTATTTCAGAATGTGAACTGGCGCCGATTGTCATGAAAGGAGTTGTTGAGAGTCTCACTGTAAACCAAGACGTGATGCTTTCTTGGAGTAAAAAAGGATTTATCGGTGCGACGAGCCTTATGGAACAAATCACCGGTGTCTATAAACTTCCGATGAGAAAAGCCAAAGTGATTGTTGAAAAAGGCGTCAAATATTCCAAGGGGAATCAGACAGTGACCTTTGAAGCTCTTCAACAGGCGCTTCAGGAGGAAAAGATTGATATTGCCCTTACCGCCTCAGATGTTGCAACGTGGCAGGATCCTGAAAAGATTATCGGACTCACCAAGGTTTTTGGCGGACCGGGGATTGAAGCGGCGAAGAAGACAGCTTCGATTCTCTCCAAAGAAATCGGGGAAATTACCCAGTGGTCAACAAAAAAGCATCACGAACTTACATTAGCGCATGAAGCGACTATTCAGGCTGTTTCAAAGCTGATTTCGGGACGGAAATAAATGAAGAAAGACGAAAGGAGGTGAATGAATATGAAAACAAAAACAAAATATATTAAAGCATCGTCGTATGAAGCTAAGATGGGGGAGGTCAAAAAGGTTTTACTCTTGTACTCCGGCGGGCTCGATACGAGCGTGATGCTCAAATGGATTAAGGATCAGTATAAGGCTGACATCATTGCCCTTACCCTGGATATCGGTCAACAACACGACGACCTTATCGCGATTAAAAAGAAGGCATTGAAGCTTGGTGCAGTGAAGGCGATAACCCTTGATGTGAAGGATGAATTTGCCAATGAATTCTTAGCAAAAGGCATCAAGGCCAACGCGAGCTATCAGGGAAATTACTATCTCTCGACTCCGATGGGCAGGGCGGTTATTGCCAAAAAGGCTGTTGAGGTGGCAAAAAAATACAAGATTGATGCGATTGCACACGGCTGCACAGGGAAAGGGAATGATCAGGTGCGGCTTGAGGGTTATATGCTTACCCTTAATCCCGAGATTAAAATCATCGCGCCGGTCCGCGAATGGGATATGGACAGAAATGATGAAATCAAGTTTGCCAAAAAGCGTGGTATACCGGTCCCTGCATCACTGGATTTTCCCTATAGTGTTGATGACAACATGTGGGGCATGACGTGGGAAGGTGGGGAGATAGAGGATCCGGCGGTTATTTCTCCCGTCGAGAAATTCTTAACGACCTATACACTTGCGGATAATGCGCCTAATAAACCGGAATACGTTGCGTTGACATTCAAAAATGGTCTTCCGGTTGGGCTTAACGGTAAACCCATGAAGTTAAGCGATCTCATTATCAAATTGAATGTGATCGCGGGAGCCCATGGAGTCGGGGTCGTCCACATGGTCGAGGACCGTCTGGTCGGGCTTAAGAATAGCGGCGTTTACGAGCTACCTGCCGCTTCGGTTATCATCGAAGCGCATAAAGCGCTTGAGAAATACGTTTCGACGCAGAAGCTCAATGAGCTTAAAAGCGAGCTAGACGTCAAATGGGGATACCTTTGCTACAACGCCCTTTGGTATGACCCGGTCATGAGTGCAATAAACCGGTTTAATGATCAGGTGAATGTAAAAGTAACCGGTGTCGTGACCGTAAAACTTTTTAAGGGAAAAGTTGACATTGTCGCAATGGAATCGCCTAATTCATTGGCTTATACATCGTTTACTAAAAGTGAGGGATATGACTTTAATGTCAATGCCTCAGCAGGATTTATAGAAATTTATAGCCTGCAGATGAAATTAGCGAATCAAGTTGGGGTTTGAGGATTGCCGTAAAGGAGCCTTCTAGAGGCTCCCGACCGGCACAAATAGTTATGGAGTTAAAACATTTTCTATCGATTACGGATTTGGACATTACCGCTATGGAGCGGATTTTTACCATGGCTAAGACGCTCAAACATTCAGAAAGTTATAAGGCGGCGCTTGCCGGCAACACGATGGTTATGTTATTTGAAAAACCAAGCCTTCGTACTCGGCTGTCGTTTGAAGCGGGGATGACGCAATTAGGCGGCCACGCAGTGTATTTGAGCCCGAGCGACATGGGCCTCGGCACACGCGAATCCGTCTCCGATGTCGCGAAGGTTGCCTCTTCTATGGGAGACGTGATGATGGCGCGCGTTTTTTCGCACTCCACAGTCTATGAATTAGCCAAGCATTCACGGGTTCCTGTTATTAACGGCTTATCCGATTGGGAGCATCCGTGTCAGGCACTTGCCGATCTATTCACAATCCTCGAAGTGAAAAAGAAACTTGCAGGGCTGAACATCGCATTCATCGGCGACGGGGAAAATAATATAGCCCATTCACTGGTTCTTGCCTCGGCTGTATGCGGGATGAATATACGGGTCGCGAGCCCCAAAGGCTATGAAGTGAAGTCTGAAATTCTTCTTATGGCAGAACATATCGCCAACCAATCGGGCGGAAGTGTATTCCTTACGAACGATCCGCAGGAAGCAGTCCGGGGAGCGGAAGTTGTCTATACCGACACGTGGGTAAGCATGGGAGATGAAGCGGATAAGCCCACGAGACTTCGTACATTCCGGCCGTATCAGGTAAACAGCTGGTTGATGTCGCTCGCGGGAAAAGATGCGGTATTTATGCATGATCTACCGGCATACCGCGGACAGGAAGTCACCAGCGATGTTATTGACGGCGCTCAGTCTATCGTCTTTCATCAGGCGGAAAACAGACTGCACGTTCAAAAGGCACTCATGTTGTGGCTTTTGGGATGCTATCATGGAAAAAGCATATGAAATTTTCAGTTGATCCAGCTATTTTTGAAAAATTTCCCGGCGTTTCCCTTGGTGCGTTGGTTATTGATCACATGGATAACCGGGGTCATTCAGAAGAAATTCTCAAGCTCCTTAGAAACGAAGAAACCAATCAAAAACAATTGCTCACGAACGTCGAATTAGGGACGCTTCCCGAGATTGCTGCATGGCGCCGGATCTATAAAACATTCGGCAGCGATCCGCATGATTACCGGAGTTCTGTTGAGTCGTTGCTCAGAAGAGCCAGAGGGGGCGCTAAACCACTTCCGCAAATTAATAATCTTGTTGATTTGTACAATTATATTTCTATAAAATATCACGTGCCTGTCGGAGCGGAAAATCTGGATGCAATGGAAGGCGATCTGTGGCTCCGGTTTGCTTCTGGCACCGAGGGCGGGAGAGCGCTTGGTAGTGATGTCGACGAAACATGTTACAACGGTGAAGTTGTCTATACTGACGAGGCTGGTTTCGTGTGCCGCCGGTGGAATTGGCGGGAAGCCGAGCGGACGAAGATAGAAGAGTCAACAACACATGCCGTTATGGTTATCGAAAAAGTCCCGGAAGTAGCTGATGGAGTTTTTGACCTGGCATTGGCAGAAGCGGAAGTGCTTATCAAACAATTTTTACATGGTAACTGTAAGACTATTCAGTTGGATAACAATTTGGTCAGCGTTGACCTTTCGTGATACGCTAGAGTGAATTATGAAAAATGAGATCAGAAATTACCTTGCGGGAATCGTCAAAAACATGGGAATTACCGATGCGGTAATTGCAGTTGATGTTCCTGAAAATTCAACATTCGGAGATTACACGACAAATGTTGCAATGCTGCTTTCAAAGCATCTCAAAGCTCCGCCTAGAACTATTGCAGAAAAAATCGTTAACCAAATCAGAGAGGATCAAAAGAAATCATCGTTATCGTGGCTCATGAAGGTTGAAATAGCCGGTCCCGGCTTCATCAATCTCTATATGTCCGAAGCAGCCCTTGGCAGTGAACTTGCTGCGGTGCTAGAAAAAAAAGAGCACTATGGTTTCAAGGAGAATACTGAATATGCACAGCCTGTAACAGGAGATGAGAAGCGTAAACTGCTAAATGAGAATATTTCCCATATTGATGAGACAATCGGATCAAATATCGGTACAAAAATGGATAGAAAATCAGCAAAGAATCTCCGCACAAATGCCGATTCTTCGGGAAAAGAGGAATTAACCAAAAAATCAGCCTCGTTCGGGAAAAACAAAATAAGCGATGCTATGGTCGGCGTATCTTTTACTGCGCATCCGTCAGGCGGGACCGTTATCAATCCATCAACGCAATCTAAGACGCTTTTGACGGTGCTCGAAAAGACACGCCTCCCCGCATCGCAACAAACAAAAGGTTCTCATCCGGACAGTGCTGCAAAACATTCGCCTTCCCGCAGTGGACAAAACGCTAACGGATACGCAACAAAAAGCACGCCGACCTCAGTATTGCCGCGTCATAGAACCATCATGGTTGAATTTGCCCATCCGAATACTCATAAAGCGTTTCATATCGGTCATTTGCGTAATATTACAACCGGCGAATCGATCGTCCGTTTATTGGAATCGCAGGGGAACCGCGTGATTAGATCGAACTATCAAGGTGATGTCGGCATGCATATCGCAAAGGCACTGTACGCCCTCTTAAACGTTTCACCATTTAAAACAGAGGTATCGTCAGTAACAGGGATAAAAAACCGCGTAGAGTTTTTAGGGAAAGCCTACGCCGCCGGCAGTAAAGCATTTGAGGAAGACGAAAAAGCAAAAGAAAAAATTAAAGATTATAACTATTTGGTTTACGCTTCCGCCGAGCGGTTTGCCGCTGAACGAGGATTGAAAAAGCCATCAACCGATTATCTTTCCTTCGTCAAAGGAGATAAAGGGGTTGTTGATACGGTCTATGCAATGTGGAAAGAAACCCGCCAGTGGAGTCTCGATTATTTCGACACGATTTACAAGCGGGTCTATACGCATTACGACCGTTTCTATTTTGAAAGCGAATGTTTGACCGGCGTTGATACGGCCAAAGACGCCGTGAAAAAGAACATACTTGAGGAAAGCGAAGGCGCTATTATCTTCCGCGGTAAAGAATACGGCATTGATACCAGGGTGTTCGTTAATAGCCTGGGATTGCCCACGTACGAAGCCAAAGAGCTTGCACTTGCGCCGATGGAAGCGACGGAGTTTGGTGAACTTGAGCGGCTCATTCATTGTGTCGGTCCGGAGCAGGCAAGCTTTTTCAAAGTGACGTTTAAGGTTGAAGAATTATTAGGTTTTTTGAAACCCAATGTGCCGTATCATCTCGCATACGGTTGGGTGAAATTGAAACATGGAAAAATGAGCAGCCGGTTGGGCAATGTGGTGTTGGGGGAGTGGCTCATCGATGAAGTGAAGAAAGAAATTAAAAAAGTACTATTACAGAATAATTCAAAAGGTAAAGAAGTAGATAAAAATACATCAGATGAGCAGGCCGAAACCATAGCAATTGGGGCAATAAAATATGCCTTTTTGAAGGTCTCGACCCCTTCAGAAATTGCATTTGACCTTAAAGAATCCGTCAACATTAACGGCGATTCGGGACCGTATCTGCAGTACACGTATGCGCGGTGCCGTTCAGTTTTGCGGAAAGCTGATCCTGGTGTCATTGCGAAGATCACGAGCGTAGACGAGAGAGACGCGGCAATCCCGTTAGAGAAGAGATTGCTTCGCCGTCAGAACGGTCTCGCAATGACAATGAACGATGAGGAACGCGCCGTCGCCCGGTATATTATGCAATTTCCGGACGTCGTTGCGGACAGCGCCAACCGGTACGCACCCAATACTCTGTGCACCTATCTTTTCCAGCTTGCCCAGGCATTTAATTTGTTTTATGCGAAACACTCGATTTTAGGAGATAGTTCATCGTCTATGGTTCATGGTTCATCGAAAAAACAAAATAATGGTTCAAGCGTTACCATGGACAATGAACCATC
>CAYLQG010000077.1:0-6979 GCA_964385705.1 uncultured Gammaproteobacteria bacterium | reverse complement strand
CGATAATGCCGCAGTCCTTGATTTCCTCAAAGCTCACCTTGTACTTCGTCAGTTCACTCACGTATTTTTCGACCATCGATTTATAGTGCCATCCGACCCAAAAAAGGCTGCCCTCCATGACAAACACCATATCATTCTTTTTAAACTCTGCGATTGCCGCAATCTGGCAGGAGATGAGGGACGCGGAATGTTCAAGCAATCCCCGTGCCAGATCCGATACCTTTTCGGTGTCGCTCTGAGCGAGTTTGTTCAATTGCTGTGTGGTTTTAATTGCCGGATAGGTAATCCGATTTTTGGTCAGCAACATATTCAGATGATGATAGAGATATTCGCCTGAAACCTCTTTTTCAAATACCGATGCGCCTTTATTCAACGATTGATTATCAACAGCCAGGCCTTCTTCTGATTGCGGAAACTTATTGAAAAAAGCCGATTCAAGATTCACAACGTTTGACCCATCGAGATAAAAGGCGAAATTTATTCCGGTGCCTACGACTCCTCCGGCCAGGGAGTGTGCGGGATATTCCGTCAGTCCGGCCATGACAATGCAGATCGTGTCATTTGCAACTGAAACACGGATATCCCGTTTATATTTTGTTTTGACATAATTCTCGATCACCTCACAAATATTTTGTCCGACGAGGCCGGCGAAGGCATGCTCTTTATCGCTCGTTGTGAGAACCCCCTCCAGCTTACCCTTTTGGAATACTGGTTGTAAGGGATATGCGAAATTGAGTGCAAGAACGTTTGTCTGAGGATTCAGGTTTTTATCGATAAGAGAAAGGAACACATCTTTGGTGGTCATGACCGGAAGGCGTTCTTCGTGGTGCGATGTGAGAATGATTTTCCGGTTCGTAGAGTAGGCATTTGACGTTTGGAGAATTGTTCCTCCGATTTTGATTACCTGAAAAGCCTCATTATCGGGCAGGAGTGGTTTTTCCGGCAGATGGTGGATGATAAAGGGCAAACTTGTTTTTTTACCTTCCTGGGCGTCAGTCAGTTCGTGGACAAAATTTCGGGTAATCTTTTTGAGAATCGTAATATCCATACGGGGGGATACTCCCGAATCTACGTTCTACACTCCGAAAAGTCAATACGATTTTATCGTATAACTTACGTATCCGGTTTTCGCTTTGCCCGGGGCAACGGTAAGTAGGTGTGATTCTTTTTTAAGGCCTTTCGCCCAGAGATTGTGGGCGTCGGTTGAACAGGTTTGATTTTCAATACACACGGCGTCCTTGTATCCGGTGTAGACAACCATATGGGTGAAATCTTTTGAAGTCTTTAAGACTACTTTAATTCCGAGAGTCCGGTAATCGACAACAGCAAATTTGCCGGGTTTAAGATCGGTGTATACGTGATCCAGCGATAATTTTCCTACAGGTCGCGGGGTATTGACGTTATAGGGTTTGCCCGAAACGTCTATAAGAGCTCCGGTTGGTAAAAGTGTATCAATCGGTGACTCCATAAAGGACGCGGCCGGTATCTGTATATACGTTTTGTCATCGCCGGAAAGTCTTGAAAAATACGGGTGCAGTGCGAACCCGAACGGTAAATCAGACGATCCTTTATTTTCCACTGTGTAGTGTATATTTACCCGATTTGAGTACAAACGGTACTCAAGGGTTAATCGACAGGGAAACGGGTACGCTTCAAACAAATGCGACTTCTTATCTATGGTAATACTCGTTTCAAATGAAACATACGTCTTTGAAATCTTCGGTTTCGTAAATTGCCATACTTCATCAAAGACCAATCCGTGAATTTGCACAACTCTCCCCCGTTTTTTCATGAGTATCCTTTTCCCCTGCCAGGAATAGGCGAAGTTGCGGACACGGTTGGGCGTCGGAAACAATACAAAACATCCGGTAAACCCACAGCTCTCAAGGAGTAACGGGTCATGATAGATAATGTCGTGATCTCCGTATTTAAATGAGAACATATTACTCCCCAAAGTTGGTGCGACCTTTATTGATACCGGTTCGGCACTCTTTGATTGCGGAGTATAGACAAGAGAGATAATGGGATATGGTTTCTTTTCGACAGTAAATGAGAATGCTGATTTATTCATGAAGCTCCCGTAACGTTTGGGCTGCGGCTTCGGGACTTATGTCACGCTGGCCCTCGGCGAACATTTCATATCCCACATAATGTTTTTTGACGGTAGCACTCCTTAGGAGTGGCGGATAGAAATGGATATGGAATTGCCATTCGGCGTGTGCCGCGCCGTCGGTTGGTTTTTGATGGATCCCCATCGAGTAAGGAAACGGTGCATGAAACAAATTGTCATAGCGGCGGGTTATATGAAGTAGGATATCGGCGAGATCTCTTTGATCGCCCGGGCGTAAGTCGCTCAGAGATTGTTTGTCCGTCTTCGGAAGAATCATTGTTTCATACGGCCATGTTGCCCAAAACGGAACAAGGCAAACGAACGATGTATTTTCAAGAATAATCCGTTTCTGTTCTTTTACTTCCTCTCGTAGATACGAGGTGAGTAACGGCTCTTTATGCATTTTCAGGAATTTTTTCTGGTTAATTTGTTCCCTTTCTATAATGGTCGGCAGGTGTTCGTTCGCCCATATCTGGCTGTGGGGGTGCGGGCTACTTGGGCCCATTATGGCACCTTTATTTTCAAATATCTGGACGTAGGAAATATACTCCGACGTGCCGATGGTTTCATACTCCTGGGTCCACGTTTTTATCACCTCAACTATTTCCTGCTCATCCATTTGCGCCATGGTGCGGTTGTGATGCGGTGTGTAACACACGACTCGGGATGTCCCTCGTTCCTGTTGTGCCAGCAAAAGATCACCCGATGCATGCGATCCGGGTTGAGGATCAGAAATGAGGGACGGATGGTCATTGGTGAAAACAAATGTACGATCGTACTTCGGGTTAACAACGCCGCTTGCTCGGGTATTGCCCGGACAAAGATAACAATCCTGGTCATAGTCGGGAACTGTGTCGCCGCTTTGAGATTCTACACTCCCCTGCCAGGGTCTTAGGGTTCTCTGCGGTGAAACCAATATCCAGTCTCCCGTTAATGGATTAAAACGGCGGTGCGGGTAAGTAAAATCAAGCATAGAGAATTTCGGCGCCCTGGGTAAGGGAAAATTCAATATAGGTTAGCGTTCTATGAAACTTCTTTTTGTACGCCAGGCTAAGGGATTTCTGGAACGACTTCATTGCTTGTTTCCTCACTAAGGCTAGGGCAATTGCGGAAAATCCGCCACCCATATTCCGCATGCCCAGAACTCCGGGCAATGTTCTCCCGTAGGTGACGAGGAAGGTCAGTTGCGGAGTGTTCTCGTCGAGGCCGTACAGCTCAAGGCCGCTAATGCCTGATTCGTTTAACAATCGTCCGAACGCTTCCACGTCACCGTTTTTAAGCACAGGAATCGCTCTCAAAACCCGGTCATTTTCATAGATGATGTGTTCCACGCGTTTTCGCATCACAGAGTTTTTCTTTTCAAGAACACTCCGGAATTTTACGAAATCAGAAAGGCTCACATCGCGGAGGCTCGTGACGTTCTTATGAAGAACCTTAGTCCAAAACGGCAGGCTGTCTTCACACATTTTACGGCGTGCGACATAGCCGGTTTCCCCCAATTGCCGCTCAAGCGTGAGATCAACAGGGATGACAAATGAAACCTTGCCGGGGTTCAATTTTGCGTCAACGGCGCGAACGTCTGAAACCGGAGAATCCCCTTTCGGCAGGAAATCAAATAAGACCATCGCGCCCTCTTTGGCAAAAGCAGATGCTCCCTGGTCTAAAAATCCGCAGGGGCTCTTCACGAGATCGCTGTTTTCCGCGGTTTTACATGCGAGTGCGACTTTGGTAAGGTCAATAGGTTGTTTATAGAGAGCAAGAAGTCCGAAGGCAACGGCAAGTTCAAGCGCTGCGGAACTTGAGACTCCTCCGGATTTGGGAACGGTGCTGTCGATGAGAATATTTGCCCCGCCAATGTGATAACCGCTTCGCAAAACCTCACGGACTACTGCCCGGATGTAGTTCCCCCATGTAATTTTTTCATCGCGGAATAGGTTCGTTAAAGAAAATTCAACGGGATCTCCCGGATAGGACGTTGATGCAACGCGGATCTTCTTGTCAGCGCGTTTACTTAAGAATCCTAAGGTACTTCTGCTGATTCCTGCCGCAAGTGCAAAACCAAAGTTGTAGTCTGTGTGACATCCGAGGATTTCGGCCCGGCCCGGGGCGCGGGAGATAACTTCCGGTTTGGTATGAAATACGGAGAAGAATTTATTTGTTTGCCGGGATAGTCGGGCAGAAATATCAGGTTCGACCGATGCATTATCTGATGACATAGTTATTACGTAACTAGTTTCGCAGCGCCGATGATGCCGCAGTCCTTAATTTCCTCGAATGTGACCTTATACTTTGTTAATTGATGGACGTATTTTTCGACCATCTGTTTATAATTCCAGCCGATCCAGAAAAGACTACCCTCCATGACAAACACCATGTCATGTTTTTTAAATTCCGCAATACCTGCGATCTCACAGGCGAGGAGCTGGGCCGAGTGTTCGAATATCTGCTGCGCTGTTTTTGTCGCTTTGTAAATATTTCCGCGAGCAATCCTGTCCATCTGATGCGTGGACTCAAGCGCCGGATGCTTAATTTGATTTTTCGTGAGAAGAATATTGAAGTGGTGAAAAAGATACCCGCCTGCGACTTCTTTTTCAAAAAACGCTCTTCCCTTTGTAAGCGATTGGGCATCGATCTGTTTCCCTTCATCGGACTGCGTAAATTTATCGAAGTTTGCCGCTTCCAGATTGACGAGGTGTGTATCGTCAAGAAATACCGCGAAGTTAAGGCCGGTCCCAACAACTCCTCCGCTTAATTCGTGGGCACTGTGGCGGATTAAACCCGCAAGCGTGAGACAGATCGTATCATTTGCCATTGATACGTTAATGTTTCTCCCGTACTTAGCGTTGGTATACTGCTCGATAGTTTTTCCTAATTGCTGACCGATAAGTCCTAAAAAAGAATGTTCTTTTGTCCCCTGCACGAGGGTGCCGTCCAGTTTGCCGTTTTCAAATACCGGCGCCATCGGATAGGCAAAATTAATAGCGACGGTCGAGACCTGCGGATCCAGGTGTTTGTCGATAACGGAGAGGAACACGTCTTTAGTTGTCATTACCGGCAATTGTTCCTCAACAAGCGTTTTGATCACGATATCTCCGGCCTGTTTGACGACGTGCGAATTCTGGAGGACCGAGCCGCCGATCTTCAGAACCTGGAAGGGTTGATTATCCTGTACGATCGGGTTTTTCGGAAGTTCGTGGATGATGAAGGGTAAGCTTGTTTTTTTGCCGCTCTGTGCATCAGTGAGCTCGCGCATGAAATTTCCGGTGATGTCTTTAAGGTCGGTCACATTCATAGAGATAGGCTGAATGTAGTTGAAATTGACGGGATAGTCAATAATCTTCCATTTATTATATCTATCTTTACGCTAACGGTGATGCAGCATAAATATCACTTTTTATTGAATTGTTTGCTTTTTCTTCTATAACCATATTTGTCGCAGCGATGATAGCGTGCCTGTTCCCCGGATGGGCGATGAATTTATCTCCGGGACTTATAAACGTTACATGAACGATACCCCGTTCCCAGTCTGCCGGATCTGACGAAATTAATATTGCATGCCCCTCGATCATCTCGCCGTATTCATCCTTCAGTTTATGAAATTCAGGTCCGAGTGTTCCGACTTTTGATTCCGACTGACGTACGACCAGGTACTTTTGCCTCTTATGTCTGGGAACATCTACATGAGTGAATGCAACTCCACCCCACGCCGGAACCACGAAATTCACTTCTTCGTCATCCAATGTTTTCATCTGTTCGGCAAATACAGGGTTTGGAACCGTTAATTCTTTACCGTGACTAACAATAATTGCGGTTAAACCGTTGATAAAACCCGTATACTCTTCCGGGTTGTGAAGAGGCAGGGATTCGTTGACATATGCTTTAACTTCTGCAGCAAATGCAGGAAATACTTCTTCCATACCCGTTTTATTTGCGGATTCATCCATCCGAAACGTATATCCATCAGTCTGATCCGGGGTCATAATTTTACCTCCCTAGTAAATGTTTATTAATTTCCATTTTCGACGGAAATGCCGTGACTGCGCCTTTTTTGGTCGTCGTGAGGGAGCCGATAATGACTGCGCGGTTGAGTATTTGCTCTAAATTCTTCTTTGCCATCTCTGATGCGCGTTTATGTTCTGAATATAACCCGTAAATAAACCCTGCGTTAAACGCATCACCCGCTCCGGTCGTATCGATAACCTCGACATCAATGGTCGGGATATCGGCTTCGCCGTGCGCCGTCCTGTAATAACAGCCTTTATGGCCCTGAGTGATGATAAGGATATCAAGGTTTTTGGAATACAACAGCGATCCTGCTTTGTGAATATCCTTTTCGCCCGTGAGCAATAGCGCTTCCTCTTCATTGACTTTGAGGACATCAACTTTTTTGGCTGTATCAAGGATGATAAGTCTCGCGCGGTCAAGATCGCCCCACAGCGATTCCCTGACATTCGGGTCATAGGAGATGATCGCGTGCTGCTTTTTTGCGTCATTGATAAGTTTTTCGGTTGTTCTGTTGGCATTAACGCTGATTTGGGTAAGGCTGCCGAAATGAAAAATACACGTATTTCCGGGGAGCGTTACTTCAGATGGCAAGATGGTGTCATGTGCGCCTTTGTAGAAATAGAAATCGCGCTCGCCCGACGCTGTAAGCGAAACAAATGCGAGCGTTGTTTTCTCCGTTTTGCTCATCACTAGGCCCTTCGTGTCGACACCGTATTTATCAAGTGACGCTTTGAGGAATATACCGAGCGGGTCATTCCCGACTTTACCGAGAAATGAGACCGGTACTCCCAGTTTCGCGAGTCCGGACGCCGTATTGCCGGGGGCGCCGCCGAATTTTTTCAGGAACCCTTTGGATGCGACGAG
>CAYLQG010000076.1:0-7014 GCA_964385705.1 uncultured Gammaproteobacteria bacterium | reverse complement strand
CCGGATAACCAGTCATAAATCCAATTGGCATTGGTTTTCATGACTTCCACCTTACCGCTCTTCGGGTTATATTGCGGTGCAAATCTGGGTATCTCAACACCTCTCGCATGAGTGATAATCCACACAAAAATATCACAATAGGTAGTCCCCGGTTTCGGGGCAAAATGCTTGGACTGGTCAATATTGAAATATTTAAGTGTATTGACGAGCGAATCGGGTGTTAAGTCCTTCATCCAGCTTTGCAGCAATGACGGATCAACAGGGAGCCATTCATCGTGCGATGTCAGAAGTACTGTGCCGTCGGCTTTCTTCGTAAAGGCGGCATATCCTGGATAATTCGTTCTGGTGTCAAGCGTATAGACACTATGAGGCAGGCCTGAGGACGCTGTATTCGTTGGCACAGCTCCGCCCGTTGATTGGGCATTGAGCTGAGTGAGATCATAGAAATAGGTCTGCGCCTTGCCCAAATATACGCCCTTCAGATTTTCTTTATCATCGGGATTTATTTTATTCGCCTGAAGTTGTTGGATAAGATCCGTGCCAATATACACCCAGTGCGGATCATCTCCTGCCACCGGGTGAACAAATCCGTGGTTGTGAGCGATTGTAATGACGTCCGTCGTTAACGGGAGCGCCTTATTCGGATCAATTTGGCCGGTTTTGGGGTTTATAAGATACACATCTACGGGTAATCCATCTTGATGCATGGATTCCCCACCGTCAGCTGCTCCAACCGGGTTATTTTCGTGGAGCGCAACCTGATCAGCGTACGAGCGGTATCCTAAATCCGCTATGGGCTTTAGCCCGTGAGCCTCAAGATCTTTAAAGAAATCTTCCAAACTCTGTACGGCCACGGGGTTCATCTGAATAGAACCATAATGCGTGGGTATGTCCGTAACGGTGACAAGAGGCGGCACGTAATTCTTATTTAACTGCAATTGCACGGTTCCGCTTCTGTCAGCAAGAGGTAACGCGCGGATTTTCGCTATACAATCGGCAACACTTGTGCACCTTGGCAAGGATGGCAATATTTTAGAATAATACCAATCAGGAATTGCCTGGAATGGATCAGTCACATTCGTCGGGTGAAAACTGAATACCGTTGAGTCTTGAACAAATTTTGTCCCCTTAACTGCATCTACAGATCGGGTTGGCAATGCGGTTGCAGATTGCGTCGGAACTTCTGTCGGAGCCTGGGTCGGAGCCTGGGTTTGTGTAGGACTCTGGAGCGTCGCTGACGGAGCCGCATTGGTCGGAGCCGCTGTCGGAGATAGCGGCAATAGATCTGGCTGAGTCGTGTTGGTAACGGCCGGAAGACTCAATCCTGCGGCCGGCTGTAGGTCGGCTTGCTGCGCATATGCTATTTGAGGTTGGAGAGGAAAAAGATTTGGCATGATGTGATGAAAGAGAGGGTATGCAAGGATTACTCCCGCAACTCCCGCTACAGCAATGAGAGCGGGTCTTGGTTTCGTTATTTGCTGCCAGATTGATACGGGTTCTGCGCTCCTGTTTAACGTTATAGTTAATGCGGGTGTATGCCCTGAAATAGTCCGGAATATGAGCCGGATTGTCGAACCGTTCACTACCCCAGCCACCTCAACTCCCGTCTTCAGATACGGCACATAGTGCGCATTCTTATCGCTCGCAAACAAAGGAATTCTGACTCGATCATTACCCGTTGAAACCGCAATATATGAGCTACCCGGAGTGGTTGACACGTGACGGGAAACATCCCAGCTGGCGGTATGAGTAAAACGGAATACGAATGTCTGCATCGCGAGCATATCAGGCGAAGTGAATGACCTCTTTACCATTTTACCGGTGAGATTAATGAGCGATTGCAAAATACGTACAGCATCTATTTGCTCGTTGGGGGTATTCTGACTCTCATGAACAAGTGTTTGTTGCAGGTTTTGTACTTGGGAAATAAGTGCGTTTTCATATACCACCTCACCCATCACATCTCCTAATCTCGAATCAAAAAATTCATGTCGGGGGCCTTTGAGAAGATTATTTCCCCCTACCCGCTCCGGTAACAATTCTTTCACGCGGCCCCAGGAAACATAATCATTCGTATGTTGTATAAGCTGAAGTGCGGCGTTCTGTATATCGGTATAGAGAGATTCATCCGCCGGCGCCTGCGATATGCCGTTCATCCAATCATTGAATATTGTGGCCATAATCTGTGCCTGATTATGCACAAATGTCTCAAGTGTCCGGGATGCGGATGAACGCTCGTCTTTAGTAAACCCGGGTTCTTTCTGAATATCATCCCCGAGTGTTTTCAGGAGAATAGCAGCGAGCCCATTCTCTAGGGCCTTGTTATATGTATTTGATATCCATTCGGGGTGTGCGGTCATGCCTTGAGAAATCAAGGAACGGATTTGAGGAGTTTGTTTCTGCAGTGCTCGTTCAAAAAGCACATCCGGGCTCACAACATTGTCTGCAACGTATACCGTATCTACCTGATTTTTAAAGTGCTGCAGGAGGGCTGAGGCCTGACTCACGAAGTAAAAATCCGGATCAATATTTATTCCACGGGCGTCGAATGAATAGGTCAACTTTAATACCCGCAATGCATCAAGGAATTCCAACCAGAATCCCTGAATTTTTATCCGTTGAGCGGGATCCTTCTCACCGATCATGCTCTTATCGTAGTATGTGCGGGCTATGGAGAATGCACCGCCCTGACCTTCCGGACCATAGATCTCCAAATCGTACAAGCGGCCTCTTGCCTGCTCGAGTCTTGCGGTGATGCGGTCCTGTGCTTTATTTGTTAGTTGTTGGAGCTCATTGTAATACTGGAGCTGATTCCCTGAATCCACATATTCAGTTGATCCGATAGCCTTAAGACTATCAATTGTATCCTGGTCGAATGGCAGGATGGGCGCAATGTCATCTAAAGATATATATTGCCTGTATGTACCAAAATCCCGAAGTCCAGTCCCTGTATTGGTTCTGAATGATCTCCCTTTTATTTGTGTAATAAGGGGCTTTTCTTTTACGCCGTCTGAATAGACCGCCAACCCCCTGCTTTCCTGTGCTTTTGCGTCCAGAAGCGCGCTGATTCCGCGCCCTCCGTTATTGGTAGCGATCACAATCCATCCGCCTTTACCCATGACTGCAAACGCCCGCTGCTTCTCTACTTCATCACTTTCCGAGTAGATAGCAACATTCGGATAACCCGATAATAACTCGCGCATATCGGCGATTACCGTTTCATTCTTGAGCGCCATAAGAATAGCCTGACCCTGGGACGCTTCACGGATAGCTTCCTTTGCCATTTCTGAATACTTCAAAGAGTCGCTTGAGAAATATCTACTCGGATACTCTACCTGATCCTTTTCGACAAGATTTGTTATTCCATTTGTATCCGTCTGACCCACTGCAACAATGGACTGACCTGATTTGGCATCAAGAATGGAAACTAATTTATAGTTCTGGTTTGGTTGCGTCGCAATTTCTATATATATCGGCGGCGGGATCTGACGGACTGTTTTTTGATAATATAACTGGAAATCTTTCTCCCGTTCGAGTGCCGTTCCCGACATGCCGGCAAATCCGGCGTAAAGCCGCACGAAATACATAACCGATATTTCGTCAACCGTTTCACTACGCTCGGATATCGTAAGGGCGTGCTTCGCTTCAAGCGCCGCATGCAATCCATCTGATAACGTCTGGTCAGCGGCAATGGTCCCGTCTTCATTCAAAAGAACAATCGAATTCTTGAGAACAAGGTACCTGTCACCGGGCTCCATAAACTGGCCCTGGAGAGCATTGACGAGAAATCCTTGAAATATGTCCGCGTCCATATCGGTCGGTTTTAACGCGGTCAGGATTGCTTCCCCTTCAGGGGTCAATGAAGGAACATCTGTATCATCGACAGGAATTGTGATAAAGCTCTGATTCTCATTTCTGGCAGCCAAATCGGCAACGGCACCAGCCAACCTATACATCGTCAGTCTCTCTTCATAGGTATATTGCTCCTGGGATGGCCGGGAAAGTACGATGGGGGTAAGCGCATCATCAACGATCGTTTTGTCAACCTCATCAACAACAAGATAAATATCATGAATCGGATACGATATCCCGGCATTGATTGCTTCTTCATACGAAGCGGCAAAATTCTTGAGCGTCGAATAGGTAATCGTATATTTTGTCGGATTTATCTGATCCAGAAGCCCAATCTTACCCTGATATGCGGTAAATTGGTTAAATATCGGCGCAATATCAGTCACTGCGGTTTCGGCAAGTGTATCGTTCGCCGTTGCGACATGCACTCCCGTCGGATGAAGCAGAGACTGGGTAAAGGCGAGCGAAGCCGCAGCGTAGGTTTTACCTAAACCTGTCGGAAGATTTATGATTTGCCCGTTGTTCAGATACGCATCATAGATTGAAAAAAGCTGGGCAGTTGTGAACGAAATACCTTTTGTTCTTTTCAACGCAATATTAAAGAGCGCCGTGCTTTGAGTAAGTATTTCGTCACCGGTCAATGATTTCGCCTGTACTGCAGCTTCGAGCTCTTTGAGAGCCGCATCTAATCCACGCGCCGCTACTACCGCGTTTTGAGAAATCTGTGCCGAATGGACGCGACTTCCGAAATCTAATTCCTGTGTATAATCGCCACGAATCCACCTGACAATTTCGGCCTGCTCGCGACGAAGGTATGTGGCTGGGATCGTCTCGGTTTTTCCGCCCGTTCCTATGTTATCCCTTACGGCAATCATCGTATTGCGGATAAATAGCGTTGAGAGCGATTCGCGAATGGATGCCCATCGGTTTCCAGCTGATTCAAGCCATAATTGCAACTTATATCCGGTAGAATACCGAACATATCGACTGGTGAGCCCCGGAGATTTCAAAAACCGCGAAGCCACATTCACTACTCCGACAAATGCGACCGTAGAACGCTGCATTATATCAAGCGTTGTAGACCGCGTATTTGCATATTGTCGGGCGACCGCATCGGTAAATACCTGACGAATTGTCTCTTGCTTCTGTTGTTCGGCCTGAATCTGACTAAGAGGGGCAAAAATCTGCCCAAGCGGGATCAACGCTCCGGTATACGGGATGCCGACTCCTAGGAGAGTCCTGTAGAAATCCTCTGTCGGTGTTATTCGGACAATCCAATTATATTTATTCGTTTGTAACGCCGTAAACTGACCGTTCGCTTTAGCAAGACGCACAAGTGGTCCGTCCACAGATTGATTTGCAGTATAGCCCGCTCCAAAATCAAGAGCATACGTAACACCATCGACGACAACTGCAAGATATGAATGCGCTATCGCTGTATTCGTACTGCCGTCACTTTCTTTTTCCTGATAAACAATTTGTTTGGTTTCTTTTACTTCTGAGGCGATTCCTATCGAAGAAAAATATATTTGTGCGGCAGTGGCATAATCCGTACATTCAGGAAATGTGATGCGGTCTTCAAGACGGAATCCATACTGCGTCTGCCGTAACCCTTCAATGGCAGCAGGTAAAACGCCCCCCTGAAGCAGAGCTTTCCGAAGCTTTGGATTATAATCAGCCTGATCCGCTATGGCCTGTTGCAACGTATTCAACAGTTTCAGTTTTGCCTGTGTATCCGTTGATGACCATATGGTCTGCATCTTTTCATGCGTATACCCTTCCTGAGAATTAGCCATAAACGTATCAACACCCGAGGTAAATTTCTTCCAGCCCTCGCTTTGTAACGTCGCATCATCCGCAATTGATTTATTCAGATTTAAATAGGCCGTTATTTGGTTGGAAACGCGGACAAATAGCTTCGACGTATTAAGGACAAGACGACCATCAAGCGTATAGAACTGACCATTTATTTCAACCAACTGTGTGCCGTCGTAGACTTCATACACTTTTGTTTTTGCCGCACTATCTATCTGAGACTGGCTGACCGTGCGGACAGCGGCGTATATTGCAGTCGGATTCGCTGTTGTGGTCACAGGGGTGTTGTATGAAACCGGTGCAACAACAGACGTTGGAACGACACCAACCGGCTGTGACGTTGTATTTGTCGTCGTCGGGTTTTGCGCCGGTGATTGCTGACCTAGTTGTGCAATTGTTTTGTTGAGCGCTGCATATTGGTTCGCAAGACCGGCGAGACCGGATAGAATGGACGTTTGGGATACATCAATCGTCGTAGATGTTTGCTCCTGCGCAAGTGCAGCAAGATATGATTGGTTCTGAGGTGAATCAGTCAGGATGTTCCCCTGTGCGTCAACCTCAACCATCCAGGCGCTCAGCGTAAAATAGCTTTGTCCGATGAGGTCAACGCTATGGAGCGCACGGTTTTGCGTATCGTCCTGCCCCATGACGAAGCCATTCTTTTCAAGGTTAGGATTGAGAATTAACTTATGAGGGTTCGCCGGATCAATCGTAAAATAATTACCGGTAAATACCAGCATCATCCGTTTATCGGTCGTATTAGTCACAGTCATTTTCTTCCCTATGGAAAATGAAGCATTGACCAAATTCTCATACCATGAACCGCGCGCATGTATGTCGGGTCCATGAAACGCCTGCGTCCTATACTGCATACCGTTATCCTGTGCGGCTGTCGCCGTGAGCGTTGCCACCGAGCACATGCCGCCGCCCATCGCTTTTATATCACCGGATCCGTCTGGTGAGTATGCATTACCCTCAATGTATCCATTAGGGGCGTTCATGTTTTTAAACACTAATGAAGCAACATCAACGCTTTTTCCCGGATCTATAATTGTACCGTTCACCCGTCGCGCCGCTTCGGTCTCATTATTAATTTTTGACCATTGTATAAAATCCTGATTATCCAAAAATACTGTTACTGCGTTTTGCCGCACCTGCCAATCGGCAGCATACCCTTTCATGTATGCTTCGGAAACAATGCCACCTATATTGGCTAATTCCGCTTTTTGCGTATTATATTGTGACCCTACGGCTAAATCCTGACCTGTTTTGGTAGTTCCGTTCCCAATGGCTGCTATGTAATAACTACCGCCGTTGGCGTCATGAACAATTCCGGCATCCATAACC
>CAYLQG010000075.1:0-7066 GCA_964385705.1 uncultured Gammaproteobacteria bacterium | reverse complement strand
GAGGGATAATACCGACCCAATTTGCGGCCGTTGCGACTGCCATTTTTTTCCACGGTATTTTTGCTGGAAGAAGAAATAAAGACATATATTGAGCTACGAGCACAAGCCCCGCTAAGAGGTAACTGTAAATAGACAATATCGAACAGACGATATAGAGAGCAAGGAATTTAGTGGAGTGTGATTTACTCGTAACAAATTCGTAAAAGTAGAATGATGTGATAGTGACGAGCAAGAGCGTCAGGCTGTATCCGCGTCCAAGCTGTGCAAAGAAGATGAAATACATGTTGGTGACAAAAAGCGGGAGAGCGAGTATCGCAATTCTTTCTCCCTTAATCTTATTAGCCAGAAGGTAAAACAAAGGCACCGTTGCCGCGGCAAATAGAGCTGATAGGCTTCGGAGCATAAGCGGGCTTGTGCCAAGTTTCAGCCAGAAATACAGGATGGTCGAATAGAGCCACATATTCCCCTCCTGCGTCCAAAAAAGCGACCACATCTGTCGCCAATTCATGGAGATACGAAGGCTGCTCACTTCGTCGAGGCTAAGACTGATTCTCCCAAGCCGAAAGAAGCAAAGAAAGACCCCCAAAAAGACCACGAAGAGAATAAATAAAACGCGTTTTTGTTTCAGTCTGTTTTCCATTACTACCTAAGAGATTATTCTGACAAAGCTATTTGTACGATAACACCCTATCAAAGGTTATGTATGATGTCAAACGACTTCCTCTTATACCCATTGTATCGCACTTATCGTTAAGCACTTGACATAAATATTTTTAAAATACATTATAAATGGAGAGCGTACAGGAATTTATTACATGAAATCATTAAGCAGTTCGCAATATTCGAAGCTTCATATTGGAGTTATTATTTTTGCAGTCCTTTCTATAGTCGTGCTCGCTGTTGTGGCGGCTTATGCTAGTAATCCATCACTTTTCGCAGGCCTCCAGAGCTATGCAAAAAATAACTCAAAAGGCACCTGTAACCTGAGAAACGGTAATAACTGTTCAGGTTCTCTCAAAAAAGAAATAGATGCGGCCAAGCAGCAAAAAGATGCCAAGAGAGGAATTCAGACGGGAGTTTCGTCCGGTAATAAAAACGTAAGGTCGGTAAAATACAAAAACGGCTACTGTGTGGAACATCTGGATTGTAACAATAGCGGGAAGGTTCCCAAAGGCAGTCAATCATGCAGGAGTGCAGTGAGCGGAAAGAATATGAATTGCTGTGCACCTGGCCAAACGCGTGTATTTGATGCCAATCACGATGAGCCAGGGACATGTCAATAACTCAACTATTCATACAGAAGCTAGATCACGGGTAATTCACAAAAAGCCAACTTAAAGAAGCGGTGGTAATCGCGGACAACTTCGTATGAGCCGTCGGTAGAATCAGAGAAAGTAAGGTCAATAGGTGCTCCAATTCTCACATTCTCGGCGTCAGTAAACCCAAACATAAATTGGTTTGGTTTTCTTATATCCCGAAATGTTATCGCGGATCCTCGTGGATATGTCATTATGTGGTAGTCGGACTTCAAGGTTGCGAACACTTTTGAGGCTATCATTTGCCGTTTTTCCAAGGGTTCTGTATGAACAAAAATGTCCAGATCCCGATATTCAGGATCACTTAGGTCTGCTCCAGAGCCCACAAGGAGCGATTTCGTTTTTACTTTATATGTTTGAGCCGTATCCGTAATCAATTTTGACAGCGTTCTCATGTTCGTAACATCCGGCGGACTGAGTCTACTAAGAAGCACCTCCCAAGTAACTTCACCCGTTTGGTGTAGTGGCTTTAAAGTAGTATCCCATCGTTGTTCCGGCGTTTCTATGACACTCATATAAATTAACCCGGAGTATATCACAATGGATCATGTCCGCGTTGAAGACTTTGAAGACTGCCCTCCTGATTCTAGTTTATTTGCCTCGGTTCACCAGTTGAATATTCTGCTGGAAAGTAAAGGGCTTATTTAAGGATAGGTTGTGTAAATATCCCGATTCCCACAGCTAAACCACTGAGTCTTCGCACACCGGCCATCACAACGACGGCCTTCACATTTTCTGACGGTACAACCCCTGCCGTAAACCAGGGGGAATTGTATCCCCAATCCTTCCTAGGGCGGTCGGGATATGCGACACCCAATTCACCACCGGAAGTACTGTGCGGTTCTGGAAACTCCATCGCGCTATAAACGGAACCGTCCCGAAAACCGACAGAGACATATTCAATTGTTCCCGCGGGGCCGTTATATTTATTCCATTTATTGAGGTACGGAAAAGCTAGGCTAATTTCCCCTTTCCGGCCCCGCAGCATTTCGATGTCCCTTTGCACTTTAAGGTCGCGGGGTGTACACACAAAAATGGGATATGGAATCTCAGGCACTCTCACTTCTTGTACTCCTACGTCTTCTCGTCGGAATGGTTGTCTGTCTAGTCGATCGGGAGGGCTCACTCCATTCCAAGGACGAACGAGGGCATCCAGCACCTGTCCTCCTACAACTGGAGATGCATCACTAATTTCATTAATTTCCTTATCGTTTGCCATTGTCATCCTTATTCCGGGCCGGTGAGGATAATACTGTGCATAGTAAAATTGCCATGTTGAAAAGTCAAGTTAGCACATTTCAAGAACCTAAAGTGTAGTTTCATCACTTAGGAAGTCACATTAAAGCCAATCATTCGGGTGATCTTGCAATTATGAAATGCACCTTATCTATATTTCGACTAACGCATATTGACCACTCGGGCGGCTTCCACCTATCACGAAGCCGGCTAGTTCCGGGTCGTCATGAAGAGTGCGAGCATTATTAGAGCATTTTAGGCCAATGTAATATTGTAATCACCTCCCATAGCGCTAAGTTGCAATTAGTTTGGCCTGTTACTATAATCTGCGTATGATTCCGTCAGAACGAGAACTCGTGGTTATTTTTCGGGGTATTGCGAACCACTTAGCCGATAGTGGGTTAGAATTAAAACCGGCTATGAACGCCGTTGTAAATACGGAGGGACTTCTCTCTCGGGAAATTGCGACTCTTGCAAGGTCGCTACAAGAGACAAATAGACTCCTGCACTTAGACGAATCTGCCACACCGGAACTGAATGCAATTAATCATTCCCGTGCGATACTTGCGGCCAGGGATATAAAGGAACTCCCAGTCCCTTTCTCTTTTGATTTTAGAGACCGCAGTGCACGAAAGCTTTGGACACAAGTACTTTATCAGTTAATTGAGGACGGTAACAACGAAACCGGCACTATATATAGAAGCCCTAGCGAGATTGGTACACCACTCGATGTCTTTCATTGGTACCTGTGGGACGGTTGGGGCAGATATGCTGCCATTATGTCTGGCATACCGACCGCTAACAAAGAACAAATAATCGGAGCAGGTTGGTTTACCGGTGCTTCAATTGAGGCCTCTGTGGTTCTCGCCGAACATGGAGAGCAAGATCAACGGCAGATTGTCCGCTCCATGGTAGGAATGGGTTTTGTCTCTTCTACGTACGAACCCACCAGCCGAATTTCTTCGAGGGCAAGTGCTGTTGCTCAGGACTAGAAAACGAGACACCACAAAAATGGGTATCTCCACTCTCCAAATTCTATCTTGGGTTCCCCACGGAACCAGCTAGACAACCATTACATAACACATCCAAAGGAAGTTGATTTACTAAAGGCGTTGCAGAACTTTTTATAGTTAACAATTGGATTTTTCTATTTTTCCTTTTATATTCGCTTTGATTTCATCCGCTTTGCCCCTTAATTTATCTATATTTCCTTTCAGAGGCTCACCAGATGCAACTTCTAGTTCACCCTTTACTTGCTGCAACTTACCTTTTAGTGTTTGACCGGCTATATCTAGCTTTCCCATATGTATTCTCCCGTCTTCTATTAGATTTATACGTATTTGTATTCATTATAGGCTAACACCTAAAAGACGAATGACTAATACGATAACCGCAATAACAAGTAACAAATGGATAAAGCCTCCTCCAATGTGAAGAGAAAACCCGCCTAACCATGAAATAACCAATATTATTAATAGAATATCTAAAATTCCCATAAATATTCACCTCATTTCTAGATTTACACGTTTATTCTTACTTCATTAATTTTTGAAGAAGCTTAAGCGTATTTTTCTTAGTTTCTTTATCATCCATTTTTTGTGATTTCCCCGCTGCTTCAAACGTCTTATTTGTGATTGATTTACCATCTGGATCTACACCAGCATGCCCCTTTCCCATGGCGTCATTCGGTTTTTCACATCCACAGTTGTAACACATAAAAACTCACCACCTTCCTTGTCATAAAATTAATACGTTTCTTTTGACCTGCCCTTGAAGTGCATTTCACGTATTTCATTACATAGGTTCATCCAATTGATTCAAGCTACTTTGCGGGTTGTATATTCACATCTATTTTATTTGGGATAGTCACTTGCGGCGCTTGAGGTGCAGGCGCAGAGTTTGTTGTGCTTGTTCCGCTGTTTGTTGTTCGCATAGCTGGCACACGAAATACAAAAAATAGAATTACCATTACTGCAACAAAAAGAACTGCCACTATTATTCCTGTACTATTTCCCGAGTCTGCTGTAGGTGCTGGATTAGTTATTATTGTCGTCATATATTGTTCACCTCCTCCGAATTTTACGTATGTTTTCTCGATATGTACCTATTTCCTTAAATTCTTTGTATCTGATCTAATCTTTTTAATCGCTTTCTTTCCTTCTTTGTTATTTGACTGTGTTTGCAATTCATTAAGTTCATCTAACGCCTCGTCTTTTATTGCCATTGTTGTTGAAACCGCAGTTCCTGCAACTTGAACAGCTCCTGCAACTCGCGCTACAACAGAATCAATTGATTTTTTGTTCTCTGCCTTGTCTTTTCCTTGCTTGGTTGTCATGTAAATTACTATATACGTGTTTATGGCCTTGCACAGTAAGGCTGCTTTCTATATATGTGTGACCTGGAATGCACGTTTTCTGAGATCTCTACCGAGAGGCTATAAAAAATAATAGGCATGTGTTCAACCGCCTTAGTATCGCATCTCAAATTATTAACGAAGTAAGTAGCCTCTAAATATTTGGGGCCCTGATTGGATAAAGTTCGAACGAAATGGCAGATATAAGCTTCGTATATCAAATTTTGAGTCGTCATTAAATTGTGGCTACGGGAGCGCAATTTTTTGATATACTATAATTTATAACGTTTTTAACCCTATGGAAGAACTAATTATTGATAAATTCGATAAAAATGAAATTGATCGTATCGCAAACGTAATGCAGCAGGCATTTAATAGCGTAAACCAGGATTGGACGGAGCGCTCTAGCAAGGCTTTCGTTCGAGAAGTCTTTAATATGTCGTGTAATTTGGTCGCTAAAATGAACGGAACAATCGTCGGCTTTATTGTTGCAAATAAACAATCTGATAACTTATTTGTCTATGCGATCGGAGTTAAGCCAAACGAGATGCGCAAAGGTGTTGCCAAAAAACTCTGGGAGCGTGCAATGCAGTATTGTAAAGAAAATAATCTTTACAAAGTGAAGATGATTAGTAATCCCAAATCGCAGGCGTATCAATGGTATAAAAAATTAGGTTTTGTTGACACAGGTTGGGTGGAACTATCTCTAACCTTGAGTGGCTAGTAATTTAAATTCGAATTTCTTGGGTGACGTACGGGAGTTGAACCCGTTATGGCCTCCTCCACAGGGAGGTGCCTAACCGTCCGGCACACGTCACCAATGTGTATAGTATAGCGTAAAAACGGCGTTTTCGGAAGCTCAGGGTCCGACAAACAATTGAAGCATATTCTTAGGAGGGCTCGTCAATAAGCTCCATAAATCCGAAATCGTGAACTCGCCGTCCTGATTGATATCGAGAGGATAGAAACGTTTCATCCTGACCGTGGTCTCCTGAGGGCCAAGTGGCGCGATTATTTGGCGGGGCAAATAATACGGGACGACAGCGACAACGCGGTATTCTTTATCCGGGATGATGTTGGCAAGCCCCGGGACAATAACTAAGCCGTTTTGAATTGATAATCCCGTCACTTTATGAATAATCGTGTCTCCGTCGTACAGGATAACGGTTACATCCTCTGCGTTACTTGATCTCCTCCATCCGAGCTGGGCATATATTTGTATCGATGGCGGCGGTACGATGGTGATCGTCCGCTCCTCGAGAGGTATTTGGCGGCCGTGATGCACAAAAAATAGTTGAACCGGATAGTTCCCCGGTGTTGACGGTGTTTTCAAGTGAAGGGTAATTGTCCCCTCTTCTCCTGGCTCAAGAGACGGCAGGGGATCGGCAATCACAGAAAATCCCTGTTTCTGATCAAAAAACAGAAGAGAGTAATCATCCGAAGAGTTCAGTATCCCCTCGCCCTTGTTCGTGATAACGCTTGAAAGCGTATAGGTGGAATTTGCGACAAGTGCTTTGGGAAGCATGGGTTTCGAGAGCGAGTAGTATTCATTCTGAATCGGTTCTCCGGCGATTTTGGGAATATTTCTATACGCATCATATTGTGCGTAGAATGTATTACTCCCCAGCTGCTTCCAGGAAAAACCATCAAACGGCGTATCCTGGTAATTAAAAACGAACGGAGTAATTGCCACAATCCGGTTATCAGTCCATACCGATTGAGAAGCGATAACCAAATTCTGTCCGACCGCTTCAGGAGATAGATAATTGTTACCGGGCGTCTTTCCCTGGTTATGCATCCAACCTGTTTCGGTGATAAAAACTGGAAGCTGTTTTGTAAGCCCCAGGGACGCCAGATACGACAGTTCGACGCTGTACGTCTGAAGACTGCCCCTTCCGCTTGCGTACGGTGACCCCGAGAAGCCAGGATTCGGATATGAATGGGATGTCCACCCGTCTATGACAGATAAAAGCTCAGGTTTTGCCGTAACCATCCGCTTCAAATACACGAATGCATCAAGCGATTCGCTGTTTGTCCCTGCTGAGGCATCAAGGCCGGCTGGGAGAATAAAAAAGTCAGAGGACGCTTGCTTGAATTTCTGGCCCAGGGCGACTAAATCATCTGCGTATCCTTCAGGATCAATCGAGCCTCCCCATTCGTC